>JBJKOY010000531.1:0-4288 GCA_046706945.1 Ignavibacteriaceae bacterium
GATATGTGGATGACGTTCGTAAGGGAGAGCGGCAATATAAAAGATCCCGCAATGGATATTGTCGTCGATAACGGATGTACATGGCCGTCGGCTTTTGTAATTACGGAAGACGGCGATACTACCGCCATAGTGGGTTCGCTGGATGCGGAGAATTTCGAGCGGCGCGGCCTGTATAAAAATATAATAACCTACGTGAAATCCGTGAAAGAGCCTCTGCTTGACTATCTTAAGATTAAAAATCCGAACAAGATTGCCGTCAATTACTCCTTGAACTCCAATTTGGCCGACGGACTTACGCACGGCATGTACTTAATGCTGACAGGTATTTTAAAAGATACAGATTTTAAGAACAGGCTTGTTTCCTCCGAAGAAATTATTTCTGCTTTAAGAGGGAGGAAGTCCGCTACGGAGTATTCCATTATGAAGGAGGCCGTTGAAAGGACGCTGGTCATTTTTGACGAGATGGCAAAAATAATTCAGCCCGGGAAATCGGAATTTCAAATTTCCGAACAGATAAAAGCCCTGACGATCAAAAAAGGATACGGGTTCGCCTGGGAAGAAGACCACTGTCCCGCCGTTTTTACCGGACCGGAAGCAAAGAGCGCTCATGCCGGGCCTTCGGACCGGATAGTGGAAAAAGGGCATATTGTCAACGTGGACTTCGGCATTAAATTTAAAGGATATTGTTCGGATCTTCAGCGGACGTGGTATGTGCTTAAAGACGGGGAAAACAAAGCCCCGGCGGAAGTGGAAAAAGGTTTTAACGTAATAAGAGATTCGATCCAAAAAGTTGCCGACAGTATTAAACCGGGGGAACTCGGATGCGATATGGACGACATTGCCAGGAATTATATTACCGGACAGGGCTACGATGAATTTCCTCACGGGCTGGGTCATCAGGTAGGAAGGGAAGCGCACGACGGAGGCGGCGGACTGCTGCCGCGCTGGGACAAATACGGTCAAAGCCCGTTTATGAAAATAGAAGAATCGCAGGTTTATACTATTGAGCCGCGTCTTTACGTAGAAGGCTACGGAACCGCTACTATAGAAGAAGAAGTTTACGTAACGAAAGACGGATGCGAATTTATTTCAAAACCCCAGAAGGAATTGATTTTATTAAAGTAGCCGGCATAAAAAGATTTATAAATTAAAACTTCGTGCCCTGGTGCCTTAGTGGCATTTAATCAGCCACGAAGGAAGAGTAATAATTTTACAGAATTAATGACGGCATTAAAAAGTGCAGTCTCTGGAATATGATATATGCAGCAGCCTGTCGTATTCGGAAAAAGAGATTTCTTTTGCGCCGAACATTCTAAGATGTTCTGTCATATATTGAACGTCCAGCATTGCGAAGCCGTTTGCGTTGAGATGTTCGATTAATTTAACGAGAGCGAACTTGGAAGCCTGGGGAATCTTGGAGAACATTGATTCGCCGAAGAATGCGCCTTTATACGAAATGCCGTATAAGCCGCCGACGAGTTTGTTATTTTCCCAGGTTTCCACGGTATGAACATGTCCGAGTTCTTTTAGTTTTTGGTATGCCTTGATGAGTCTGTCGGATATCCACGTCTTGTCCCTGTCTGCGCATCCTTTTACCACCTTCAGAAAATCGGAATCTATCCTGACCTCGAAGTCCGATTCGGAAATAAATTTTTTTAACGAGCGCGGTATGTTGTAATTATCGAGCGGGATAACGGTTCTTACGTCGGGCAGATACCAGTTTATTTCGCCCGTATCCACGTCGGCCATAGGAAAGGCTCCGCTTGCATACAGTCTAAGCATATTATGCGGCTTTAAGAGGTCATCGGCGTTAAATTGATCGCCCTTTACCATAAATATTTTTTACCTTTAATTGGGCTAAGATATTATTCGTCGGCTTTTATATCAAGATGTATTATATCGAAGCCCTTCTTAGTCTCGTAGGCGGCATAAATCACTCCCAGTAAAACCAGCAGCATACCCAGTAAAAACATCACAGTTATGAAAATGTACAAATTATAAGTTCCGGTAACAAAATCCAACCCGATAAATAAAGAAGTCAAAACGAAAAACGCAACCGCCACGGTATATGCAAGTACCGCATTCTTGACGAGCCGCACTCTGAATTCGAGTTCCTTCAACTGCATGGAAATGCTTTCAAGCCTCACGTTTTCCTCGTACTGCAGGTCTTTCTCGCCTGCTTTGCTGAAAAATTTTCTTTTCTCTTCGTTTAGCAATCTTATCCTGTTTACGACCAGAGAGTACTTATTGTTCATCCCGAGGAGCAGCAATCCGCACGCGGATATCATTAATCCGGGAGCTAGCATTAATTGAATTACCTGCACTATTGATATTTTATCAGGCATATATTAAATACTTCCGATTAATTTTAAATTAATTTTTATCTCCCGTAAAAGTCTCATAAAAAATTTCGTTCCTACGGAACTTTTATTAATTGAGTTGATTCCATGCTATAAAAATTTTCGTCCCTACGGGACTTAGCACATTTAATTCTTAATTATTAAAAGTGCATTAAATCCCGTCGGTATATAATTATTATTGCAACGTAACAAACCAAGTAATGAAACCCCGCTGGGGATGTAATTATTAAAATATACTTAGGAAAATAATCTGAGATATACCGACAACAAAATTATAATTAAATCGGAACTTAAACTAATACCGCCGGGATAAGGAATCCGGCCTTAGTGTATTTAATATATTTAAGTCCCGGATTTTTTATTGATTAGCAAAATAACTGCAAACATGCCGGACCTGCAGATACATTTTATTTCACCGGCCGGAATAATGTAATAAGGTTGAAATAGCAGATAAGATGTTTTAGTTTACCTTCTTGAGTAAGCTTCTTTTAATTTGCGGGCGCCTTTGCGTCTGAACATAGAGTAGATTGATGAGAGAATTTTTTTTACCGGCATCAGGTTGGGTCTAAGCGGATAAATAATAGTAATCCGTAAACGGCTATACACATCAAATCCCTGCATCATATTCACCACGTTATCTCCGTTTACGGATTTTCTTAAATCAAAAAAGACATAATTCGGAGATTCCGTTTTTAAAATATCGGTAGGATTCCATCCTGCATAACGGTAGCTTTTATTTTCGAGGAATTTCTTGATTGATTTAAGAATAAGGCTATCCTTGTTCTTATCGTCCGCAATAAGTATCTTAATCATTTTATCCACCCGTTCTTAAAATAGCCTTAATGTCACTCGTGCCTTATGTGAAAAGTACTTATGAATTACTTTGTGAAATATAAAAAAATCCGGCTAGAAAGTTGTGATAAAAAAAGCACGGCACCGGCACAGTTTCAACGGTTTATTCTAAGTTCAAACCCATGTTCTTTTAATAAAATCCGAAATAATTCCGTCTTTCGATTCCAAAAATTCCCGCGGTGTTCCTGTGAAATGAATTTTACCCTCATGCATCATAGCCACGGTGTCGGCAACGTTTTTAACGCTGTACATATCGTGCGTTACAACAACGGAAGTAACGTTTAATTTTTGACTGAGTTCTTTGATTAATCCGTCGATCGAATCGGACATAATCGGGTCGAGGCCAGTCGTCGGCTCGTCGTAAAGAATGTACGCCGGGTTCGTTACGAGAGCCCTAGCCAGAGCAACTCTTTTTTTCATTCCTCCAGATAATTCTGCCGGCTTCAGTTTTTGAACGCCGCTCATACCGACGATATCGAGCTTCTCTTCCACAATCCTGTCAATCTTTTCCTTACCGTAACCGTTACTGGATTCGACCAGCGGAAGCGAAATATTCTCTTCCACCGTCATCGTATCGAAAAGCGCGGCGCCCTGAAATAAAAAACCGAACTGTTTTCTCAACTCGTATAAGGATTTTATATCCAGTTCGTCCACTCTTTTCCCTTCAACCTCAACATAACCGGAGTCGGGGACCAGTAAGCCGACAATATGCTTAATCAGCACGCTCTTCCCGCAACCGCTTTTCCCGACTATTGCGGTAGTCTCTCCTTTTTTAATCTTTAGGTTGACGCCGCGCAGAACATTGTTGCTTCCGAATTTCTTATGTAGATCTTTAACTTCGATCATTTTACCGCAGCAGACATATTTTTATTCTTAAAGATATAAAGAAATTATGAAAATTATTTGCCCGGCGGATTAAAACGCTAACGTAAACCCTATTTTAAACTGATCGTGTTCCAAAGGCGCCGCGGTATTGAAAGGCCAGTTCATTTTTGATTTACGCAATTCATACATGCCGTACGAAAGCGCGTTCTTAAGCACAAAGCTCACAACCGGCGCGGCATAAGGCGAAGAGT
>JBJKOY010000532.1:0-11052 GCA_046706945.1 Ignavibacteriaceae bacterium
GACTTTTTGTCTCCTTTGTGAAACTTTGTGAAGCAAAAAACGGAT
Source organism: Ignavibacteriaceae bacterium (assembly GCA_046706945.1). GTDB lineage: Bacteria > Bacteroidota > Ignavibacteria > Ignavibacteriales > Ignavibacteriaceae > FEN-1297. Next base: position 46 of record JBJKOY010000532.1, read on the forward strand.
CACTCACGAAGTGATGGCTTTGCCAAAAGTTACACAAAGTTTTTCACAAAGTAGCACAAAGTATAGAATAAAAGCCAAAATCTATAATTCTCATTATAAGTATATAAGTTTAAATTGAAAGCGGTCAACTTGTGTAATCTAAATTAAAAACAATATTCAAAATAAAAATTCAATCCCGCCGACCGGCAGGAAAGAAAATTGGTACACATTTTCGATCGTGCCGTCGGAGACATATTGATAGAAAGCGATATTTTTCCTGTTGTAAATATTCTGCAGCGAAAGAAAAACGGAAATAGCCCAATTGTCGAAATTAAACCTGCTGCTGAAGGCTATATCCAGCCTGTGGTAAGCGGGATATCTTGCGCCGTTTATATTATCCGCCGGTATCCATGTTCCGCTTGTCCATTTGATCCCTCCTTCCCTGTGCTGTTCGCTTGCGGTATAAATTTGCGGGGTATAAGGTATCCCGCTCGCGTAGCGCCACCTCAGGCTTATCTCCATATCGTTTGAAAAAGGAAGTATGTACGTGGGGATCCTTAAATAAAGAGGCATTTCGTTTATCTTATCTCTTAAGTCCTTAAATCTTTTACCGACGATAAGAGTCACCACATAAGGGAAATCGTAACTGGAAGGGAATGTATTGCCTTCAAACCCGATTCGCGGGTCGTCAAATTTGCTCCACATTCTTGAAAAACATATTGTACCGTAAATGTCTTTTACAAGTTTTTGCTGGACTAATAGGTCTATACCGAAAGTGTTCTGCTTGCCGACGCTCAATTTTTTTTCCGAACGGAAAGTTCTGTCGTTATAATGAATAAAAGTTTCATTAACAGGAATGTGATCGTACTTCTTATAATATCCTTCAAGATTTAATTTCAAACCGTCGGCAATGATATGTTCAATTCCGAATACGAAATGCCTTGCGTGGGAATTATCTAGGTACCTATTAATTTCTGTATTGTATCTGTCGCCGTACTCCGGGTAGGATAGGTTCTGGAAGTATTCCCCGTATGAAAAATTCAAGCTGGTTATATCGGATTGAATATAATAAGAAAGGGACAACCGTGGACTAAAATTTCCTTTGACGCTGTATGAAAAATAATCGTACCGGAATCCCGCATTAATTAATAACCGCTCTTTGAACAGGCTTATTTTATCGTTAATATACCCGTAATATTTAAATTGATCGAATAAATTATAGTTTACGGAAAAAGCGGATTCCGGCTGCGTAATTACGGCATCAAAAACGCCGTCCCGGTTAACGTCGTAACGCGAAGTATCCGCGTCGACAAAAATATCCTCATGATAATTTCCCGTCTTTAACGAAGCTCCCGCATTTATTTCGTTCCAGTCATTTGCGTTCCATACGGCCTCCGTTTTCAATGCGGATATACCGTCATTGCCTGTCGATTTGAAAACTCTTCTTGTACCGAGGATATTAGTACTGCTTGTTTTACCGAGGCTGTTATAAATTCTTTCCGTAAAATCCGATTTAACGTCTATATTTCTGAAATAGCTGTTTGTATAAAGTGTTGTAAGCGTATAAAAACTGTTGGACCATAAGCTCTTAAGAGATAAGCCGACCGCATACTGATGATGTCTTACAAGTATATTTCCGATATCGACCGAATCTGCCGAATTTGCCAGGCTAATATTTGTATGACCGGTTTCGCCTTCGATATCGATTCTATCGTTGCCGTAAATACCGGAAAGGGATAATTTATGAATCCGGGAAAGATCGTAAACAGTCTTGAGCTGCAAATCATAATAGTAGGGGACGGATGTAAGCCCCACGCTGCCGGCAATTAAATTTAAGAAGCTGTTGCGGGCGGATAAAATCCACGAACCTTGTCCCCCGTTTATTTTACCTTCCAAGACTGCTCCGTAGCCCGCCATAGACATATTTAAATTTGCGGCCAGGTCTCTAAGTCTCGTTCCTTCCCTCGTATTAACCTCCAGTACCGAAGACAGTTTATCCCCGAATTTTGAAATAAAGCCCCCAGTGGAGAAGTGAATGTCGTCGATAAGATCGACATTTATCATATTTATGGGTCCTCCCGAATTCATTTCATTCGGGTAATGATTTGTGGAGTGAACTTCCATATTATCGAACACGGTCAGGTTTTCATCCGGCGATCCGCCCCTTACGAGAAGCTCGTTTGTCTGGTCGGTAGAAAACGAAACGCCTGCCATCGCCTGAAGTATTCTCTGGAAATCCTGGTCGGAACCGGGCGAACGTCTCACCTCCTCCGCACCGAGAATCAAAGTGCTGAGGTTATTTTCAGATATCGATTTATCGAAGTAATCCCCTTTAACGGTTACCTGCTCAAGTTCAACGGAGGTGGACGACAGAAGTATATTTAACGTTTTGTTTACGCCGGATTTTATTATGACATCCGTTTTAACTGCCGGAGTGTAACCTAAAAGACTTGCTTTCAACGAGTAGCTCCCGACAGGCAGTTTAAGTTCAAAATAGCCGTTTTCATCAGTCGCCGCACCGGTATGCTCAAGTTCGAGGATTAATATGTTTGCACCTATCAGAGGCTCTCCGTTGTCGGCATCAGTTACTTTTCCGTTCAATATTCCCGTTTGTGCATTTGTATAACTGCAGAAAAATAATACCGGTAAAAATATAGAAAGGATAATTTTCATCTTTAACATTTTCTCCCCCAAATGAACTGGATTTTATAATCATTCAAATTAAATTTGTCATCGAGAATTATGTATTTCAGACGGAAGTCTTTTTCTGGATGTCAGAACGTAGAACTTATTACCCCAAATCAGTTCCAAAATTTTCCCTGACGTATTATCCGGGGCATATTTTTCCAAATCGCTCAGATTAAATTCCTCCCCTTTGAAATATTTCAATGTTCACTTCGGTAATACTAATTTTTTCACGCCTAAAATAAATACTTATAGAAAATAAAAAAGAAGAATTGGGATGAATGGCCGGAAATTATGTTGAAAGCTCCTAGGTCACGAAAGATACATTGTTTAACTACTCTCTTTTTTAAATAACCTTGCGATAAATCTCTTCATTGATAATTTTTAACAACTCGTTCCCAAAAATCCTGTTCTTTGAGTAAAAGCCGTTTTATGTACTTATCGTTTCTTTCAACTGTAAAAAGTAATTCCGGTAAACCCGGCCAATAACAGAAAAAATCCAGCTCATTTAAATTGGTTACGGCTAAAATGTGCTGTAGCTGGCCGTAATAATATTCGGGAACGGTTCCGCTTTGCGATGATCTTCTGTAGACCGATTGCCCGCATTTAATTTCCACGGCTGTATTGCTTTCCAATGCAAAGCCGTCAAGGCTCGCGCGCAGCCAATCGAGGCTTGTGCTTTGAACGCAAACCGGACTTACGCTGATACCTTTACTCTGAATGTACCGGCTTCTAGCTTCAGGCTCCAATCTGGTACCCAGCAGCATCGCTTTGTTCTTTTTTGAATCTCTTGCCGGCCCGCATTTTTCAACCAGAAGCTGATTATAGGTTTTGTACGGATTCTCACCCATAATGGCAGGCGCATCCGATGCGCCGATCCCGCCGTGACGCCATTCCAGCCATTTGGCCGTGCCCTGCTGAAGTTCGATTATTTTAAAATAACCGTTGTCCAATTCCCGGAGTCTCCCTGTATCCTTTAAAGTTATGAAATGAGATATTTTCGAAGGAAAACACTTATGAAGGTATATAAAAGTGATTATTTTAGCAAGCACGTGAATTGAGGAAGGTATATTAATTTGAATGATCAAAATAAGATTGCATTCTTATTGTTCCGCCATCTTTATCAAGGCGTTCAGAGCTCTTTCGTCGTCGGAATTGCTCAAACTGTATATTGCGCACTTGCGTATTTCAAGACTGGGATTTGTCTCCGCAATTTTAATTAAGAAGGTTATATTTTCGCCGGAGCCGCTTGCCAGGGCATAAACCGCGCATTTTTTTATTTCGATATCCGGATCATTATCTACAAAATTCTTCAATGCTTCTTCCGCTTTCTTAACGGCCATATTTCCTAAAGCATAAATAGCATCCCTCCGCAGTTCGATCGCGTCGCTGTGTTTTGCTATAATAATCAAATCGTCCAAGGCTTCCGGAAGGTCCATGTACCCGATACCCCAAACCGCATTTTTGCGCACCTCAATCGAAGGATCACTTCCAACAGTTTTATTCAAAACATTTAAAGCCTCCCGGTTGTCTTGAAACCCGAGCCAGAATGCCGCATCGGCGCGCAGTTTTGCGTCTCCGTTCCCGGTAATGATATTTTTAAGAAAACCGGTTGTCTCTTTCTCTCCGTTGTGAACTCCGATCGCTGCCGCCAATGCCCTTTTAGTACGCAGTTCCGATGCTTGCTTATACATGCCCGATAAAAAATTTAAGCTGCTCTTATTATCATGCAGACCCAGCCATAACAGCGGGTACCCGTCGAGATCAAAATGACCGGATAAATTACATATTCCGTTTTCCATTATATCGTTGATGCTTTTTGAACTTTTATTGTACAAAAAAAGGATGGCGGTTTCTTTATCGCGGTTTTGTTCTTCATTAATCGATATACCGTAATTTATGCTGAATATGCCGCCGTCCCTGCGGTCGGTTTTTCTTTTGTGAACTTCCGATTCGTATTCCTGCGCCTTCCGCGTATTTAAAATTAAATCTCTAAGACTGACGTATTTAGATCCTTCATTGCAGTTAAACGATCCCGTCATTACACTGCGTTTGTCTTTTCTTTCAATAGCGTAGCCTATCCAGAAATTGTTATTTGTGCCTCCCTTTTCGAATGCCCTCTTGAAAAGCTCCGGCAGACCGCCCTTTCCGTCCTTAATTACGGTTACCGGCTGGGCATTAATAAGTACGACGCACAGAAGGAAAAATATAAGTGTTAAATATTTTCGAGACATCTTTAATACTCTTGTTGTTTTATTTCTGCATTATTTTCAGCAGCGCTTCCCTGGCTTCGGGAGTTTTTATATTGCCCAGCGCAAAAACGGCGGCTTTGCGGACATCTACATCTTTATCGTTGTTTATGATATTTACCAGCATCGCTACGGCTTCTTTGCTTTTGCTGTTTCCGAGCTGAAAAACGATAGCCTTCCTTAGCTCGGGATCGTTTATCGTACTAAGCAGATTTCCCAGTGTCTTAATATCGACCCCGCTGTCCGGGTCGTTAAACATGCTGTATATTGCCGCTTTGCGTACCTCATTAGATCTGGAATTCTTAATTATTTCCCTTAGAACTTCACCGGATTTTTCGGATTTGATGTTGCCTATGGAATACACTGCTGCTTTTGCGAGATCCTCATCAGGATCCGACATTGCGATCGACTTAAGTACGGGCAGGATATCTGCAGTATCGGAATTGCCGAGAGAGTATAATGCGGCTTTACGGACGGCGTCGTCTTTGGATTTATCGAGGACTTCCTTTAATGCCTCGAATGATTCTTTTGTCCTAATATTGCTCAGGGAATATAATGCCGCAACCTCAAGATCGGTGTTCTTTTCCGAAAGTGCGACCGATTTCAGGTAAGGTACGATATCCGGGTTATGCGAATTGCCGAGAGAATACAGTGCTGCTTTCCGCACATCGATCGACTTGGCTTCTTTCAGGACTCTCTCCAAAGATTCAACCGACTCTTTATCCTCCTGATTGGCCATCGCATATACCGCGGCTTTTGCCAGATCTTCGTCGGCTTCGTTTACGGCAAACCCCGCGAGGTAGACGGCCAGGCCGGGATTGCCGGAATTCCCGAGGGCATAAAGAGCGGCTTTCCTTATCTCAACCGGTCTGGAAGAATTTAATATTTCTTTTAGAATTCCTATCGACTCTTTGCTTCTGGAATTACCAAGGGCATAAACAGCGGCTTTTGCCAGATCCGGATCTTTATCATTAAGTGCAACGTTTTTTAAAATCGGTAAAATATCGGCGGAAGAGTTATCGGCAAGCGTGTAAATTACGGCTTTGCGGACGTCGGTCGATTTTGAACCGGCTAGTATGTCTTTCAATACTTTTACCGCATCCGGGTTGTTTGTATTGGCGAGCGCATAAACAGCGGTCTTTTCAAGGTCGGGATCTTTTTCGGTTTTTGCTATCTGCGCGAGTTTGTCGAATGCCGCCGGCGAATTGAAATTCCCGAGCGCATAGATAATTTTTTCCTTGTAGTCTTTATCTGCGGTCGAATTATACAATTTGAGCACGGCGTTGAGCGCCTTTTCGTCGCCTATATTCTGAAGCGCGTATAACGCGGTAATTTTTATTTCTTCGTTGTTCTCTTTTTGAAGGTTATCTATAATGCTTTTATACTCTATCTTTCCGCTCTTAACCAGTTTCTGTCCCACAATTATCATGTTTGCGCGCGCATCGTCTGCCCACTTGCTGTGCCGGTGATTATTTACGAAATCCCTGTACGAATCGAATACTTCTTCCGGGTTGTCTCCGGCTTTGTCTTTCGAATAACACAGCCAGAATTCCGCATCGACACGCCACATGCTTTCGGGATACTGCCGCAAGAAGCCGTTCAGCTCTTTAACGGCGGCGTTCCACTTTTCATCGAGCACAAGCTTATAAGCCTTTTTATAGGCAGCGGCATCGGGGGTATTGTCGTCAATATCATAGCCGTATGTAAAACCGTTTGCCGTAAAAAAAGGACTTTCGTTGAAGTACGAAGCTGCTGCGGCCGGGGCATCGGCATAAAACGCAAGGCCGAGAGTTATTAAAATTATATATTTGAATTTAAGCGACATTATTATTCTCCGCTTTTATATGCTTTTGTTGTCTTTATTTGTTTGGCGGCCGGGATTTTGGAAATTATTAGAGCCCCGGCTGTCTTCGTTGAGTTCCTGGATATTTATTTTAAGGAAAATTCCTTTGCTGCTGACCAGATCTTTTATCAGCTCAATGCCCGCCAGGTCGTGCTTTGTTTCCAGGTTTGCGATTTGAAGCAGAATCAGTTCAAGGTTCGAGACCAGTCTTTTTAACTGCTGCTGGGAAGGTTTGTTAAGATCGCGTCTTAGAGTTACGGCTTGATTTGCAAGCTTTCTGGATATTACTTTCATATCATTAAGATTGATGGCGTCGGTATCGTCCTTTGCAGGATCGAAATTAGTAATGCCCAGCAGCAGGATTTTGGAGCGGTCCAAATATTTCGAAACCGCAGCATTAACGGCTGTTTCGTTAACCACGGTTTTTGTTTTATCGGTACCGACGGAGGCCGTTACGTTTTGTTTTCCGGCATTCAGGTACCTGCCGAGAAAAAAGCCGATTATAATCAGTGCGAGTCCGCCCGCCAGTTTGTATTTATACTTTAATATATAGCTTGCAAGTCCTGGGAACTCAAACTGCTTCGAACGGAAAGGAGTTTCTTTTATTTTTAATCTCGGTTCCAATGCGTCCCAGAAATTTTTCATAAACCTTGCGTCGGGTTCCGGTCTTTTATAAGTTTTCACCATGTTCAGCGCCGCTCTCAGGTCTTCGATCTTTTCGGCGCAGCTGCCGCAGGATGCCAGATGTTCGTCGAATTCTTTTTGTTCGGTTATTTTAAGGTCGCCGTACAGGGCCTTATCGAACAGGCTTTCGCATTTTTTACAATCTATCATTTTAAGTCCCGCTTAAATTTCTTCTTTATAAAATGCCAGTTCTTTGCGCAGTTTCTTCAGAGCTTTAAAATTCAGACTGCGCGCGGTTCCCGGTTTCAAATACGTTATCTCCGTAATTTCATTGAATGATAATCCGCTGAAATTTCTCATAATAAAAATTGTTCTCTCATTTTCAGTAAGTTTTTCCAGTGCAGTTTCAATATCTTTCCTGATAAAGCCAGCCTCTGCACGGTTTTCAGGGTCGTTTTTTTCAGCACTGTTTAGCTCTGACTCGGTATCGATCATGTCTTCAATATTGTCGCTCTTTTTCATTACTCTATAGCTTTTTCTTTTTTTAAGACTTATACATGTATTTACAGTTATCCTGTAGAGCCAGCTGCCGAATTTGGCATCGCCCCTGAAATTTTTTAATGAGAAGTACGCTTTGGCAAACGCTTCCTGAGATGCATCCTCGGCATCCTCCCTGTTGCGGGTAAGATCGAAAGCCAGGTAATAAACATTTTTTTTATGCTTGTTTACCAGCTCCCTGAACGCATCAATATCTCCTTTTCGAGCCTTTTCCAGCAGTTCGGTATCTTTGTCCAATAAGAAACTCCGTATTCTATGCATTAAGACTAGGTTTACGTTAAAAACGTTTACGTTAATTAAAAATAATTCGGTAAAATTGAATTTAAACACGAATGCATAAATATGCTTTACCCCACAAAATAAATATCGGTGTATAGTTATAATTAAAGTATTGATGCTTTACTAACTTTATATTTCCAAAATATTTTTCGCAACTATTTTTCCCGGATTAAAAACCGTTAAATGAACCATCAAATAAACTCGCAGCCCGCCGAAACAAAACCGGTTCATCCGGGAATCTTTATGTTCTTATATTTGCCGTTCGGAGTGTTAAGCGGATTTGTGAGCGTTACGCTGGGATTTCTCTTAACCAATGCTGGAATACCTTTGACGGAGGTCGCCCCTATTGTTTCAATAACATTTATACCGAATATACTGAAATTCATTTGGGCGCCCCTGATCGACACGACGCTGACGGTAAAGAAGTGGTATTTGATCACCAATGTAATTACGGCAATCGGTTTAATATCAATAGGACTTTTGCCGTTTAAGACGGGATATCTTACCATATTATCGGCAGTAGTTTTATTTACCAGTTTTGCCAATTCTTTTATTGCGATGGCAACCGAAAGTTTGGTTGCTCACGACATTCCCGAAAATTTGAAAGGACGCGCAAGCGGCTGGCTGCAGGCCGGTAATCTGGGAGGATTAGGGATAGGCGGAGGGGCGGGTTTATGGCTGGCGGAAAAGCTGTCACCTCTTGCCGGCAGCTCAATTATAGCGGCTTCCTGTTTGCTTTGCAGTTTCGGGTTGCTGCTGCTCAGCGAACCCACTCCCTTTCTTAAAGAAAAAAAATATTTAAAAACCCTCAGCAACTTAAATAAAGATATTTGGGTACTATTAAAATCACGTATGGGTTTCCTTGCACTCGTTTTATGCTTCCTGCCGATAGGTTCCGGGGCTGCCATGAACTTATGGTCTTCGATATCAAAAGACTGGAGCGCTTCGGCTAATGTCGTAGCACTTACTGTCGGAGTGGTAGGCGGAGTACTCTCGGCGGTAGGCTGCCTGGTCGGCGGATGGATCTGCGATTTGATGGACCGTAAAAAAGCGTACATTGTATTCGGATTAATTCAGGCCCTGTGCGCGCTTTTAATGGCGTTTAGTCCGAGAACGCAGCTTATGTTTATAATCTGGACGTCGCTGTACGCGGTCAGCACCGGACTGACATATGCCGGTTTCAGTGCATTTGTTCTGGAGGCTATCGGTAAAGGAGCCGCGGCAACAAAATACAATGTCTTCGCTTCCCTTTCAAACGCGCCGATTTACTATATGATTTTTATAGATGAATGGTCGCACATAAATTGGGGTCCCTTCGGCATGCTGATTGCCGAAACAATTATGCCGATAATAGGAACTATAATTTTTATTTCGGTATTTACCCTAGTAAACAAAAGCAAAAGGTTTGCCCGGGCTTAAATTCTTAGCTTCACTTCTTCGCTGCCGCTAATATTGTTAAAACTAACCAAATGATCAGTTGTGCCTGCTTAATATATCGTTTAATTTAAAAAAATAATAGAAATGAACTATGCCGCCGTAGGAAGCGGTGTATTAAACATAATATTATCAATCCTGCACCGCAAAGCGATTGGGAATATGCACGGCCTGCAAGCCGGTTAATTAAACTTCTTTGCTCGGCGGAGTGAAACCTAAAATGAATATAAAAATATAGGGAATCATGAAAAGTCATATAAAAATAATACCGTTTATTTTATTTATAATCTTATTAAATACTAACGGCTATTCGCAGTCTTCCGCCTGCGACGACTGTCCCGAACCGCAAGTGGCTGTTTTCGGGGCAGATATAAAAGTCCCGATCCCGCAAACGGATACTACTCAGCAGAGTAAAAAAGCGTTGTTCGACTGGATACAACTCGGAGATGTTGATAATGCGGAGGCAAATATCATGAAAAGCGATCCCGAAAAAGACTGCGTTCAATGGACCGACGTTACGGGATCGCAGGCACTGTCAGGCACCCAGGATACTTCAAGCTTAAGCAGTCAGCTCAGCAGCTCAGATAACGGCGTTCCGGCAACGGGGCCCGTTTCCGGCGCGGATTATATAATATGGAGCACCGTGGACAGTTCCGGCGGTCAGTATCATTTCCATGTTTACCTGCAGGACGGGCACAGCCGTACCACAATTGCTTCGGGTGAAGCCGACTTTACCGATCCTTATAATTCCGCCGATGCCGCCAAATCCGCAATTTCTCAAATTGAACCCGTCTTTGATAAAATAAGAACATACCAAAAGAATATGCGCAATCTGGGGGGCAACGATATTGCACTTCACGCGGTGATCACCATAGTGCCCTCGAAAGGAGTAATGAAAGGCGGTGAGACTATCCCGGTACAGTTTATTATGAAAGACTGCGACGGAACGCCTTTAAGTAGCAGATGGATTAAAATATCCGCGTCTAACGGAACTTTTAATAAAGACAGTATGGAAACGGACGGAAGCGGGCAGTTTACGGCACTCTTTACTGCGGATAATGTTAATGATGCCGCAGACCTAAGAGGTGAATACAACCCGTATTTTACGCCTTCAAATAAAACGGAAGGCGCCTGGGGAGATACAACCGTAAATATAAATATATCGCAGGACGAGAATTGGACCCTTTATATTAATGCGGTTCATACCGAAATCGAAAATCAAAGCTATTCTTACGTAAATACTAATTTAGACATAAACGATTACTATTCGTATAATTATTTACTTGTAGCTCGCACGAATGCCGTTCAGTATGTTATCGGAGATTTTTTCCCGGACAGCGTCTACATTGACCACGT
>JBJKOY010000533.1:0-5691 GCA_046706945.1 Ignavibacteriaceae bacterium
AAATGAACGCAAAAAAACAAAGATGTTAGTAATTCTGTAATCCTTGTGTTGCATATAATTTTACGGTAAAAAAGTACTTTTGGGATACAAATAAGCAGGTTTATGATGACTTTGACCGTCGGAAATAACTAAATTATATCCGTAAATAGACGCAAAAACGTTATTTCTATGTTAAAACGGGGGCTGATGTGAAAAGTCTTAAGAACGGATTTAAAAAAGCCGTACTCCTATGTATCGGCCTCATGCACGGCAATTACCTGTTCAGAAAATTCATAATGTTTGTTGCCGACAATTATCTATATCAGCATGTAGTTGAAAACGACATTTATTACACCAGGGATATCAGATGCGGAAGGTACAGAATTATATCTAATTTAATGCTTGCACTCGAAAAGATCCTGGCGAATAAGAACACTTCGGCCAATGTAAGGAAGAAAATCCTGGATGTCTTTCTCGGCAATATTTTAATGCAGAAAAGGAAAGCAGGGCATGAAGATTTTCTTAAACATTTTAATCAAGAGCCTCCGGGATTTATAACAATTAGCCCCTGCAGGAAATGCAATTTAAGATGCGGTGAATGCTGCTCCGGAAGCAATGCCGAAGCTTCCGAAATGCTCGATTACGCGACAGTCGACAGGATTATTACCGAAAAAACCGGTTTATGGAATTCTTTTTTCACGGTAATTTCAGGCGGCGAGCCGTTAATGTGGAGGTCCGAAGGAAAAGGAATTATCGATTTATGTAAAGATCATCCGGATAATTATTTCCTGGTTTATACCAACGGTACGCTGATTGACGGCGAAACCGCGCATCGTATGGCGGAAACCGGAAATATAACGCCCGCCGTCTCCGTAGAGGGATTTGAAAAAGAGACGGACGCCAACAGGGGGAAAGGCACTTATAAAAAAATTCTGCAGGCAATGGCAGATTTGAGAGAGGCCGGCGTTCCGTTCGGAATCGCCGCGACCGGTACTCGCGAAAACGCCGATCTAATAGTTTCCGACGGGTTCGTTGATTTTTTCTTCGAAGAACAGGGAGCTGCATACGGCTGGATTTTCCAGTATATGCCTATCGGCCGCAGCCGGAACGTCAACTTAATGGTAACACCCGGGCAAAGGAAACGAATGTTCGAATCGGAGAAGCACATTATCCGGGACAGGCACATATTCTACCCCGATTTCTGGAACGGCGGCATTTATTCTTACGGGTGTATGGCCGGCGGAAGACCGGGAGGGTACGTTAATATAGAATGGAACGGAAACGTAACGCCCTGTGCGTTTTATCCGTATTCGAAAGTCAATATTAAAAATATATTCGCAAACGGGGGAAATATAAACGAAGCGTTGAATTCCGATCTGATGACCGGAATACGCAAATGGCAGCGCGATTACGGTTTCGAAAAATGCGGAAAAGAAGTCGGTAATTTTATCGCACCGTGCGGTTTGCGGGATCATTACGAATTTATGCACAGTCATATAGAAAATACCAATTCCGTTCCTATCGATAAAGATGCGGCGGAAGCCGTTAAAGACGGGAATTACTACAGCGGACTTGTGGAATACGATAATAAATTTACGACCTTAACAGATGATATTTGGAAAGGGGAATATTTAGATACCGAAGAACGACCCGTTAAGATAGTAATAGAAATGTAAATGTTCGGCTGTCGATTCCGATTTATTCGCGGAAAATTAGCGGCAAAATTATTATTTCAAAAATAATATCACTTTCTTCACTCCCGGTTTTAAATAGACGTAGCTGCCTTTAAAATTATCGGAAGGAACTTCGTCCGCTATTACTTTTCTAATCTTTTGTAGGAGGGGCAGGTAAAATATTATCTTTTTGCACGACGAATTTATTTTTCCGCCTAGATTTATTATTACTTTGTTTTTGTTTTGCGACATCGAATATGAAAACGGGCCGTAAAATGTCGGCATGTTTTTTATTGAAATATCTTCACCGGTTTTAAGCCATTCGCTTTTAATTCCGCTGCCTGCAATTAATGCCGAATCGTTTTCGTCTTCGTAAACAAATAAGGCTCTGACTGCATTTATGTATGCCGAACCGACCCAAGCATGAGGCATGTCCCCTATGAATTTCGGCGCTTCTTTATCTTTCCAGACTACTTCCGCCCATTCGTTCCAGGCCTCCGGCCTCTGATATTTGAAAAAAAAGTCGAGCAACTTATACGCTCTTTTTACTTCTTTGAGATAAATATAAGTGCCTGCCACTCTTATTTCATAGGGAGTAAAATTAATCCAGTCGTCGTCCGGATTTAATCTTTTTTCAATATTTTTATAGTACTCGTTAAAGGTATTCTGCAGTGCGGGTTCCGGGAGATTTTTTAATTCGCCGCAAGGGGATACCGCTATCGTCGTCGAGGTCGGATCGAAGTCGCCCAGCTCCGCGCACCCGGGAATGTAATCGATATTTTTGTTTTTCATGGCAAGGTTTATCGAATGATAAAGATTCTTTCTGAATTCGTCTCTCAACTTCGAATACTCGTTTACCTTGCTTTTTTTCCCGAGTATTTCAGCTATTTTTACGGCGTCTTTTAATCCTTTCAACACCCAGAAATCGTCCCAGTAAGAATGCATCGGCTTGGCGGAATATCCCTCGTGACTGATCGATTTCGGCACGAGTCCGTAAAACGATTTTTGTTCGTCGGTGCCGTTTTTGTATTGCGGAGTCGATTCTTCGCTTATCTGGTATTTAATGTAATTTACCGTCGCTTCGATATTATGCCAGTGTTTTTTCAGGATCGCTGTGTCTTTCGTAAAATTAAAATATTCTTTAAGCAAAAATATATATTCGCCCTGACTGTCGTTTTCGGGAACAGGGTCCGCTCCTATTTGATCGACAACGCAGGGTATTTTCCCCGATGGAAATTGATAACGTGAAAACCAATTAATAAAATCTTTAACGTCACGGTGTATCCCCATCTTCAGAAGAGACTCGGACATCATTGCGCCGTCCCTTATCCAGGATCTGTCGTAGCACCTGGTTCCAGGCTGCAGCGCGTCGCCGGATTTATTAACAAGTATGTAAGCCAGATTGCTCCGCAAAGTATTTACCAGTTTATCTTCGTAAGACGGCAGCTTTATTTCGAATTTGTTTAATCTCTTCCTCCACAGTTCGATTGTCGAGCTTAATACCTTATTGTAAAACAAATCTGCGGATATAGAATCTTCCCCCGAGTGCGGGATCTTTATATTTTTATAAAACGGTATCGCAATAACAGCGGAGAAAGTCTCTCCGGGTTTAATCCGGAAAGAATATTTGAACGCTCCCGAAGCAAAACCGTCTCCGCCGATTACGCTTGAACTCAAAGGGAGTGAATTTTTATTTATATAATTCATAATCATGCCGTTGCGGAAAGAAGATGCGCCGAAGCCGGAAGGTTTTGTAACGGAAATTATTTCTCTGTCATTGTTTACGAAGGCTTTTGAGTTTTTATAAACGATCGAATTTATTTTTGCTACTCCCCCGGAAATGTTTAAACTCTGCCAGGGCGGATTTACCTGAAAGGGTACTACTGCCAGATAAAGATTCCCCGGTTGGGTTCTGCCGGAATTATTTTTAATTAGGTACCGCGCGTAGATTGAAGATGATCCGGGTTTCCCGGACGCAAATGCTTTTATTTTCAGGCTTAAATTGTCCTTTGTCCATACAACATCCGGGATAGGGAGGTAGTCTTCCTCAAGTCCCTGTTTTAATTTTACATCGTTCCATGTGACAAACTTATTATCGAGGTAAAGGAAAGGTTCGACGGAAAAACCTTCTTTTTCCGTTTCGATCATTCCTTCCGTATTGATAAGAGCTTTTTTCTTGTCTCCGCTTACGCCTATAACATTCCAGTATGTCTGCCTGTTCAGAAAATATTTCGGGAAATAACCTTCGGGATAAGTTTCCGCAATTTTTTCGAACCGGTAATTGTCGTCTTCTGAAAATTTGTAGCTCTCTATATTAATCTCTTTTATCCCGTATCCTTTACCGCTGCTGCTTTTAAAAAAATTGATTCTTAAATATTTCGATTCGTTGTCTCCGAGAGGGACAAAGCTTAAGTTCCTCGATTCGTTCTTCGCGGTATACAGCCGCTTCCATTTTTTCAAATTATCGGAAGCTTCAACGTTATAATCTACTGCGTAATTCAGACTGTCCCAGTGAATTATTAATCCCCCGTACTCCCTCATATAATTAAAATTAATGGTGATCGATTGTTTGTCGCTTTCGCCGCTTTTCCACTCGGTTCCCGGATCCGAGTCGAAAATAAAAGACGGTTTGCCTTTTCGATCGGAGGATGTTTTCACCGTCGGTTTTACATTTTCTACGACCGGTACGGGCAGCGGTTCGAAAGTCAGGTCGTCGAGGTAAACCGTTCCGGACCCTCCCGCTGCGGCCGAAATGATGATTTCGATTTTATGCACTTTCCGGATTTCGCCTCCGCCTCTCGGTCCCCATGCAAATTTAATCTGCCGTTTCCGAACCGATTTTTCCGTCCAAGTTTTCGGGAAATCGTATCTTCTGAAAACATACCACCAGACATTGTCTCCAGTAGAGTCGTCCAATTTAAATTCAAGATTATTCTTCGGCGAATTGGCTTTGAGATAAAATCCAAATTTATAATTGGCCGGCAGATCCAGAGCAACGGTTTTCACGATGCCGCAATAACCGGCGCCCGTAAATTTATAATCTATTTTAATTGCATTGCCTATTACCCCCTTTACTAAGGAAACATTCATACTGGCGCCGTCCGAAACAACTTTTTGCCACCTGTTTAAGGTTTCGAAATTATCTATATAAATATTCTGTGCAAAAACATTCATTGAGAATATTACGCAAGTCATAAGAATTAAAAGGGATCTAATAATTCTCATTTATTAACTCTTTTTCATTATAAATAGATAGATAATTTCTGAACTTAAAAGTTTTTTTAATTCGGCAATAATAATTTTTCATTGGACAGAAAATTAGAAAATAGTGGAAAAAGCAATAATTTGAACAAATAATTTTTTTCCCGAACCTTAAAAGATTTAACTTGACAAATAAATATATATATTCTACATTTAAATGTAAACGCTTTCATTTTGTTTTCTTTACCGCAGGAGGCAAATTATTTGAGTTTTATGTAAACGTTTTCATAATATTTTTATTTTTGTAACTTATAAATAACGGAGGTTAGTATGAAGTACCTAGTTTTACTTTTCCTGCTTTTGTTCTTTGTCCCTTTTACTCTGCATGCTCAAACTACTTGGGATTTTGAAACAACTGCGCAAGATACAGGGTGGACAGTCTTTACAGCTTCTGCGGATACATTTTCAGTAGTAGCTAATCCCGATATGTCCGGTTTGAATACTACTGCACATGTTGCGAAATTAACTATTGCCAAAACCGGCAACACTTTTGACGGGGTTTTCAATACCCACGTACACCCGTTTGTTATTACGGCTCAAAACGATCATCCTACATTACTGGTTTATAAAGATAAAGTTTCGCGAGTCGATTTTAAATATGAAGGGGCCGGCTGGTCGACAGGAGATACCTTTGATTCCAATACAGTGGCAAATAAATGGCAAATGGTTTCATATGATTTCTCTAAATATATCGGAAAAACGGTTACAACTATAACGGTAATTCCTGATTTTGAATCAGGCCCGTCAAGAACTTACAGCAGCGTAAACTATTTTGATA
>JBJKOY010000534.1:0-1403 GCA_046706945.1 Ignavibacteriaceae bacterium
CCGGCATTGTAGAATACCATAAAGGCTTAATCAAAATCGGTATGGCAACCGTCCAGCCCGCCATCCAGGCATCGTATTCTCTCCCGTACATTTTCGGGAAAAATACGCCCGGCTCCGATTCATTAATTTTCATATCAATTCCCACGGCGCGAAGGTTATTTTTAAATAACGTAGCCGCAAATTCTCGACGCGGATTACCGGAAGGTATATTTAACGTGAACGAAAATTTTGTTTTCCCTTTACTCAAAATCCCTTCACCGTTTTCTTCTTTCCACCCTGCTTCGGCCAGAAGTTCTTTTGCTTTGGAAGGATTATAAGAAATCGGCTTCAACGAGGTGTCGAGCGCCGAAGTAAAAATCGGGGCAATGGGACTAACGGCCAGCTGGCCGTAGTTATCCAGGAATTCCTTGACCACCTCCTGCCTGTCCGTTGCATAGGCCAAGGCTTCTCTGACCAGCGGATCTCCGAACAGTTTGTTAGGGACAAATTTCTTTGTCTTTTGATATACGGCGGCGTTGATATTATTCCATCCGATATAATCATAATCCCTCCCTTTTATGGGATCTACTTTCAGGTTTCCCCTTTTAATCAAACCGGGTATATCGTCAGCTTTTACGTCCTGTACAAAATCAACTTCGCCGTTCTTCAGCTGGGTTATCTGTGAATTGTAATCGGGCACGATCTTAAATATAAGTTCCTGAACGTTGTTTTTATCGTAAAAAGGAAATTTATCGTATGCCTTTAAATATATTGCCTGATTCTTCACCCAATTTTCAAGGTAGAACGGACCGTCGCTCACCGGCTTCAAATCTTTTTCCGCCGTTGCGTAATTTTTCCTTTCGATTCCCTTGAACATATGTTCCGGTATTATGGGCAGATCAATATCCGAAAAAGAAGGTACGGCTCCTTTTTTGAAATTTATAACCAGTTCGTAGGGATTAATAATTTTAAAAGTTTTATTCAAAATTATATGCTGACTGCTGTCAACGGCAAGCGACTTAAAAGAACCGTAAAATCGGCTTTGTACCAGGGGGTCGCTGTAAGCATCAAAGGAAAAGACAACATCGTTCGCAGTAACCGGCTGCCCGTCCGTCCATTTTAAATCTTTCCTTAAGAAAAAAGTTATCGATGAAGAATCCGCATTCCATTTCCATTTATCGGCAAGCATCGGATATCTCTGCGGCTCGCCGGTTTTGTAATTCC
Source organism: Ignavibacteriaceae bacterium (assembly GCA_046706945.1). Taxonomy (GTDB): domain Bacteria; phylum Bacteroidota; class Ignavibacteria; order Ignavibacteriales; family Ignavibacteriaceae; genus FEN-1297. Next base: position 1,204 of record JBJKOY010000534.1, read on the forward strand.
ACTCGTATCTCACAAGCGCCGGGTAAAGTAGCTGCATTACCATACCCTCGTTGAAATTTACCGCGTACAGGGGACTATACGAATTTAAATCGCTGGAAATCGCCAATACAACCGCTTTCCTGCTTTGAAGCGTTTCCTTCTGGCATGCCGGTATAAGCAAGACGGTGATTAATGCAATCACAAGAAGAGAACTTTTATTC
>JBJKOY010000535.1:0-5488 GCA_046706945.1 Ignavibacteriaceae bacterium
ACCTATTTCAAATACCTTAAATAATAATTCAATCAACAATCATCAATCAACAATCATCAATCCTAAAATTATAGCTTTTTACGTATTGCTATTAAAATATCGTATTGTTAAAATTATTCCACTCAAAAATGGATTGAAAGAATCGGACAAAAAATTAATTTACGGTCGGATTTATCGGACTTTTATTTCTCAATGCTGTTCCCGGTATGAATTTATAACTATTTAAGGCGAACATATTACAAAATGCAGCTCTACAGAACATCATTATATTTGTTGCGTATATCCATGGATATTTTAGTGCTGATCGTAACGCTTATTGTTACTTCTTACGTCAGCATAAACAGTTTCGATTTCCTGAAAGACGTTAACTCGCAGTTCCTTATTCTATCCCTGTCGGTAATCTGGTTCTTTTCATCCAAATCCATGGGACTGTACGATGAGTTCCGTTCAAGAAATTTCAGTTACGAATTTATTATCTTGTTGAAAACCTTCCTGGTACAGGCGGTAAGCGCCGTAATTATTTTGTATCTTTTGAAAGACGAAGACTACCCGAGACATTATATCGTAATATTTGTCAGCACGGGCGTGGTCTGGCTAAGCGCCGAGAAAATTGTTTTCAGGAAAATTTTAAATTACCTGCGGCTGAAAGGAAGAAACGTAAGAAGCCTGCTGATTGTGGGCGCCGGCGAGGTAGGATATAATTTTTACGGCGCTATTAAAAGGAACCCTCATTTCGGATATAATATAATCGGCTTCCTGGACGACGAGAAGAAAACTTATCTTAACGGCCAGTACCTTGGAAAAATAGACGACCTGGATTCTATCCTTACAACCCGGAAGGTGGATAACGTCATCATCGCGCTCCCTAATAACGCTACAGAAAGGATTGAAGACGCCGTAAGAATATGCGAAAAATATACTACGCGCGTTAAAATAATTCCGGATTATTTCAAATTCGTTTCGAATAAGTACAACATTACTATGTTCGGCCGCTTTCCCATTATCACGGTAAGGGAAGACATGCTGAACGAATTTCACTGGAGATTCTTAAAAAGAAGCTTCGATATCTTTTTTACCTCGGTATTGTTTGTCGCGGTCTTCTCCTGGCTCTGGCCCGCGATCGCCCTGCTCGTAAAAATATCCTCGCCCGGACCGGTTCTATTTAAACAGGAAAGATGGGGACGCGACAATAAAAAATTCATAACTTACAAATTCCGTTCTATGATGAACGACAGTAAAGAGCTCGACACTAACGGGAATTTCAGGCAGACTAAAAAAGACGACCCGCGCGTTACATCCGTGGGCAGGATATTAAGAAAAACAAATCTCGACGAGCTTCCGCAGTTCTGGAATGTTCTAAAAGGCGATATGAGCATCGTAGGTCCGCGACCCCATCCCACGTTTCTTAATATAGAATCCAAAGACAAGATCCGTTTCTATATGCTCCGACACCTGGTCAAACCCGGCATCACAGGCTGGGCGCAGATAAACGGCTATAGAGGCGGCACAGAAACCCCCGAACTTATGCAGAAAAGAATCGACAGCGATCTATGGTACATAGAAAATTGGTCCTTCTGGCTGGATATCCAGATCATTTTCCTTACGCTCTGGAATATGCTCAGAGGCGACCCGAACGCGTATTAGGATTGATGATTGATGATTGTCGATTGATGATTGAATAATGATTATTTAGCGTTTTCTCAATATATCATTAATTGTCATTTGTAGTCATTAAGTCATTTTGATTCTGCAATCAACAATCGTCAATCATCAATCAACAATCATCAATCAACAATCATCAATCATCAATCCATGGTACCCCGATCGGCATGCGGTTTTCCTTGTAAATCGATAGGTAGTATTTAAAATTGCGATATTTGATTGACTCTGGATATATCGGTATATTTACTGCGAAATTTTTCGCAACGATAAAATTCGCAATTTATGTATAAGAATCCGTTTAAGTTCGGAAGTATTGTGGAAGGCGAGTATTTTGCCAACCGTCAAACTGAAATTAAAGAGGTTAAATCAATACTTTCGAGTGAAAATCATCTTGTCTTAATCAGTCCCAGGCGTTACGGGAAAACCAGTCTAATAAATAAAGTAGTAAAAGATCTTAAGCGCAAATTTATCGTTATAGACCTGCAGATTATAACCACTCCCGAAGATTTTGCGGCCGAGCTGTTAAAACGCATTTATCGAACCTATCCGTTTGAAAAAATAAAACAGTTTTTAAAAAACTTTAAGGTTGTACCTTCAATTACCGTCGATCCTTTAACTAACAATATAGATATTATCTTTAAAACCGCGCATTCCCCGCTATCGCCTCTCGAAGATGTTTTAAACCTCATTGAAAAATTGGCCTCCGTTAAAAATAAAACGGTAGTAATTTTTGACGAGTTTCAAGAAATAACAAGGATAAATAAAGAACTTGACCGGTATTTGCGTGCAGTTATGCAGTATCACCAAAATATTAATTATGTTTTTCTCGGAAGTCAGGAGTCCCTTATCAGACAAATATTTGAAAAGAAAAAATCGTCTTTTTATCATTTCGGCTATGTATTTCCGCTCGATAAAATACCCAGGTCCGAGTTTAAATCGTTTTTATCCATTCGTTTTAAAGAAATTACTTCAAGTAATGACAACATAGCCGATGCAATTTTGGAAATTTCCGGATCACATCCTTATTACACACAACAATTAGCCTTTATTGTTTGGGAGATAATCGGGAGAGAAGAAAACACCGGATCCGCAAACGTAAATTCGGAGGAAATAGTGGAATCGGCAGTAAGCGAACTTATAATTAGGCATGATATTGACTATGAACGGCTATGGAATACTTTGAATAGAACGGATATGAAACTATTAATCGGGATGTCGTTTTCGGAGAATTCTCCGCTTTCAAAGGAATTTTTAAAACAATTCGACATCGGCGCACAGAGTACCGTTTTCAGCAGTATAAAAAGATTAATGCAAAACGGCTTTATAGTCAAACATAAGTCCGGCTATGAAATTGACGACCCTTTTTTAAAAAAATGGATCAAAGAAAGAAGACTAAGATAAGGATTGATGATTGTCGATTGATGATTGAAAAATGATTATTGCTTATTTTCCGTATAAGCCATCAGTAATCATTTATGGTTAATAAGTCATTAATAGTCATTAAGTCATTTTGATTCTGATTCTACAATCAACAATCTTCAATCATCAGTCCAACGTTCTTCAATCAACAATCATCAATCATCAATCCAACGTTCTTCAATCAACAATCAACAATCAACAATCAACAATCATCAATCCAACTAGGTCAAGGCTCTTAAATTGAAATCCAAATTAATAATATTGTCTACTGCAATTTTTATTCTTCAAAGCGCAAGCTGCCTCTTTTCCCAGACTGTCTTTGAGCCTATAAACAGCGGTGTTTATCAATTCCTCGATATTATGGCGCAGAAAGGTCTTATAACCTTCAACGACGAGATCAGGCCGGTTAGCAGGAAGTATATTGCCGGTAAACTGCTTCAATTAAAAATTAAAAATGAAAAATTAAAAAATGAAGAATTTACAAGTGTCGAAAGGGACGAACTGAATTTTTACATTCAGGATTTCGGCATGGAAATAAAACAACTGCATTCCATCAAAACTATCACTGACCCAATGACCGACAATGACTCCAACAAACCTCCAACCTCCAACCCCCAACCTCCAACCTCCAACCTCCAACCCCCAACCTCCAACCTCCAACCCCCAACCCCCAACCCCCAACCTCCAACCTCCAACCTCCAACCCCCAACCCCCAACCCCCAACCCCCAACCTCCAACCCCCAACCTCCAACCCCCAACCTCCAACCCCCAACCCCCAACCCCCAACTTCCGCCCCCCAACCCCCAACCCCCTACAAACCACAGCCCGCAAACAACAATACTTAATTACGACCCCTACGGCCGCCTGCGCCTGTTTTCATACGAAGACAGTCTGTTCAAAGTGAACGCCGGCCCTATTCTCGGCTACGAGGCCGGAACAAGGGACGGTGCCAAGTATTCGCACAGGTGGGACGGTGTTTATATTTACGGCTACCTGGGAAGTAATTTGGGATTCAGTTTCAGGTTTAAGGATAACTCGGAAGACGGCACTGCTATCGACCGCACAAAACAATTTTCGCCGCAAACAGGCATTATTATCGCCAAATCGGATTTGAACAATATACAGTACAGCGAAGTTAACGCGGATATCACTTACGACTGGTCGTACGGCGATATAACCTTGGGCAAGGATTTTTTCAACTGGGGCTACGGTCAAAGCGGTCTTCTTGTATTATCCGATAAAGCGCCTTCGTTTCCCTTTATAAGACTGGATATACGGCCGGTCAAATGGCTGCGGTTCAATTATATCCATGCATGGCTGAATTCCGATGTGATCGATTCTTCCGGTCTTTACCCGACCTATCTGCCGGGCGCATACAGGGATCGATTCAGATCCAAGTATCTGGCTTCGCATACTCTTACCGTTACTCCCGTCGAAGGTTTGGACCTATCAGTAGGAGAATCGATTGTATACGGCGATAAGCTGGAGATCCCGTATCTTATTCCCATTATGTTTTTCAGGCTTGCGGATCATTATTTAAGCGGGGGAAGCAACAACGCCGGCGGTAATTCCCAATTTTTCTTCGGAGTAAGCTCGAGAAATGAAATTAAAAACACCCATCTATACGGGACGCTGTTTATAGATGAAATAACTTTGGAAGGCTTATTTAATCCCGAGAAACAAAGGAACCAGCTCGGCTTCACTCTCGGCGGATCGGTTACCGACCTGCCGGTAGATAATCTTACCCTGACGGCCGAGTACACCAAGATATATCCGTTCGTTTATTCGCATTACATCCCCACGCTTACCTACCAAAGCTCGGGATACGTATTGGGGCATTGGATGGGGAATAACGCGGACTTGATTTACGGCGCGATGAATTACCGGTTTATAAGGGGACTGCAGGCAACGGTGTGGGGTCAGTACATTAGAAAAGGCCCGGCAGGTTCGGTTGAACAGCAGTATACGCAGCCGCAGCCTCCGTTCCTATTCGGTCTGAGAACGGACTATGCTTATTTCGGGGCGGATATAAAATACGAGATCATCCATGACTTGTATGCAAAACTTCACTTCCAAACAACAAAAATTTCCGCCGAACAACCGGACCTTACATTTTCATATCACAGGGTAAATGAGTTTTATTTGGGAATATATTACGGAATCTTATGATTGATGATTGATGATTGATGATTGATGATTGATGATTGATGATTGATGATTGTTGATTGATGATTGATGATTGTTGATTTGGATTATAGTTTATTCTAGTTTTCTTAATAAATCAGTAATTGTCATTATGGTTCATTATATCATTTTGATTTAAGCTAGGCAATCATCAATCCGAGGTTCGACAATCATCAATCCGAGGTTCGACAATCATCAATCCGAGGTTCGACAATCATCAATC
>JBJKOY010000536.1:0-19836 GCA_046706945.1 Ignavibacteriaceae bacterium
GACTTAATTCCCAGTGGGTTGTGGAAAACCACGGTGTTGATCCGGATATAAGGGTGGACGATCTTCCCGGCGACGTGATGAGCGGAAAGGACGCGCAACTTGAAGCAGGCGTTAATTTTCTCATGAAAGAAATTAAAGAGAATCCGCTGAATTTACCTCCTCCCCCACCGCTGCTTCCCGCTTACCCGCCGGAAAACGGAAGCAACAATTAATATTTTATCGTTTAGATAATCTAAAATAAGTACGATAAACGGCCGCGAATTTCACAGTAAAGATTAATGATATTCGCGGTCATACTTTTTTAAGGGGAATTCCGACTTCCAGTATTCCGCTGCCGGCATCCCCTTTTTCAAATTTCAAATATCCTTTGTGCAGATCAATGATCTTTTTGACTATTGCCAGGCCCATCCCCATGCCTTCTTCCGTAAGTTCTTTCTTGCCGAACTTGTTGAAGGCTTTGATATCATCAATATTTATTCCTCTGCCGTTTATTCCGGAATCGGAAATTTTAATTTTATAATTGTCCCCGCCGCTTTCGCCGTTAACGGATACGGCGCTTCCGCACCCGGTAAATTTAAAGGAGTTTTCAGATAATTCGTTGATTAGAATTTCAAAATTCTGAGAATCAATTTTCAGAAGGGCTTTTTCGAAATAAACTGACAAATCGTTTTTACGCCTGAATAGTTCTGCTTTTTCCAACAGCTTTTTCGATAATTCTTCCGGAACAATTTCATATTCGTACGAGTTTACATCGCCGGTCCGGCTGCGGTCAAGCAGTTCGGTATAGGTTAAAAATTTTTCGATCCTTCTGTGTAGACGGTTCCCGGATTTTTGTATTCTTTCGGCAATCTCTTTTATATCTTCCTTGGATATATTCTCAATATCGTCGCAGAGGATCCCCGTCATGCCGAGTATTCCGACAAGCGGGGTTCTAAGTTCGTGAGGTACGCGTTTCATAAGGACATTTTTGAACTCATTGACTATAGCTAGGTAATTTTCCTTTTTCCGCAGCCTTGAATTTATCGCGTTGAGTACGTCGTCTATTTTAAATGGTTTCATTATATAATCGTCGGCGCCCATCGACATGCCTTCTCTAAGGTCTTTCATCTCTACTCTGGCCGTAAGAAAAATAAAGGGGATTAATCTGGTAACCGGATTTTTTTGAAGCTTCTCCAATAACTGAAGTCCGTCCAACTGCGGCATTCTGATATCGCTTAATATCAGATCCGGCTCGTTTAGAACCGCTATTTCGTAACCTTCGCTACCGTTGGTTGCAGTTAAAGTATTATATCCTTCACCCGTTAAGAGATCTTCCAGATTATGCCTAACTGCGTCTTCATCTTCTATAATCAATATGGTGGTCATATAATCCTTGTCGTCCATTCTAATTATCGGATATAATTCCTGTAATTACAGTATTAAAGTGCGAACGGGATATTTTTGTTGGCAGCGAGTGTTTTTCTGTTTTCATAGTTCAATTCCCGGAATAAAATCACGTTGTTTTTAAATTATATTTTGTCTTAGTTTCGACGAATATCTTTTGCTGACAATAAATGTTTTATCGATGTTTTTTAATTTTATTGCATAGGAAGAATTATAGTATTTCTCTATTTTAGAGATAAAGTCAAGGTTGATTATTGTTGAACGGTGTATCCTTAAAAATTTGGCCTCCGGCAAAATATCAACCCACTTTGACACCGATTTTCTTACAAGAAAAGATTTATTTATTGTGTTTAAGACCGTATATTGGTTTTCGGCCTGTATGAATACGATGTCTTTAATGTATATTAATTGAGGTTGGTTGTTTACATTTATAAAAAATTTATCGTTCTCAGAATATTTTGTCGCACCTGAATTTTTAACAGATATTTCGCCGGCAGACCTCAAAGTTTCAATTCTTTTTATTCTGGTATTAACAGATGAAATCAATTCTTCTATTGTAAACGGTTTAAGTATATAATCGTCGGCACCCAGTTTCATACCTTTTCGGATATCTTCTTTTTCAACTTTGGCAGTCAGAAATATAAAAGGGATTGCTTTTGTAATTTCATTATTAGATATCTCCCGGAGAACCGTGTAACCGTCCTTTCCCGGCATGGCAATATCGCATATAATTAAATCCGGAGTATTTTTTTTTGCCAGATTTATCCCCGCTTCCCCGTTAATTGCGGATATTACTTCAAAGCCCTCCTCGGATAAAATTGTTTCAATATTTATAAGTACCTGTCTTTTATCTTCTATAACCAGAATTTTTCCCTTTTTCATGTCACCCCCATCGGTTTAAAAAATAAATCCTTCTTTAATTTTGTCCTAATTTGTTATTTTGAATTTAACTGTAAAAACAGACCCCTTATTTATCTGCGAACTTACCTTTACCTCCCCTCCGTGCAATTTTACGGATTGATAAACAATCGAAAGTCCCAGCCCGGTACCCGGTATATCGACCGAATTACTGCACCTGTGGAAAGGTTCGAAGAGATGTGCTTTATCCTGCTCGGGTATTCCGATTCCCTCGTCTCTTATTTTAAAAATTAAAAGGCTGTCCGCTCTCTCAATATTTATTCCTATTATACCTCCTTTAGGCGAATATTTCAATGCATTAGACAATAAATTGACAAGAATAAATCTCAATAAATTCGGATCTAATTTAAAATTTTTTTCGGCGGGAAGGTAGTTATAAACAAATTCGTGGTTGTCTCCGGCAAGCGGTTTAACTTCATTAATTATCTCGTTGCAGAATTCGAATAAGTTCAGTTCAACCGGCGAAAAATTTAATTTACCGCTTTCTACTTTACTGATAGTCAATACTTCATCGAGAAGCTTTGTTATGTAATCCACGGAATTCTTTATTCTTTCCACGTGTTCGCCAAGTTTCTTTTCGTTCCATTTTCTACCGTATCTCTGGATCAATTCGGCTGATGAGAATACGGATGTTAGCGGTGTTCTGAATTCGTGCGAGGCGGTAGAAATAAATCTCGTTTTTAATTCGTTAAGTTCTTTCTCCTTATTTAGGGATTCCTTTAGAATAACCTGGATTTCCTTTTGCTTTCGAAGCTGCTCGGTCAGCCGCGCGTTTGTAATATTCAGCTCCCTCGTTCTTTGCTTAATCTGTTCCTCAAGCTTGTACCTATAGTTATCCAGCTCTTTTTCTCTTTTTACCCTATCGGTAATATCCATAAATATTCCCACTACGGCATAGGGGATGTTCGTATCATCGGCTACGGTCGAAGTACTGAGGTATATCGGGAAATTTGTACCGTCTTTTTTCCTGCTTATAAGCTCACCGCTCCATCCGTGCAGCCAGGTTGCCGATCTTACGGCTTCATATTGCTCGTCGGCGTTATATTCCGGCATAAGAATTTTAATGTGTTTATTCAAAATTTCATCCCTGCCGTATCCGTATATGTTGGTAAAAGCATCGTTTACGAATATCAGTCTTTTATTCAAATCAAGTATGCAAATTCCTTCCTCCGTATTTTCAACCGCGTGGGCAAGCAAATGTATTTTTTCTTCGGCCTGCTTTTTTGCCGTAATATCGTACACAATAGAATGCCTGAATAATTTGTTGTTCACATATATACTGCTGCTGAATATTTCCATATCGTGAACGGAACCGTCCGCAAGTTTATGTTTTGTTTCAAAATGATTTTGTCTGTTTATTGAGGCATTATCAAGTATTTTTTTCAAATTCTGATGCGGCATCATATCGATTTGATATATTTTCATATTCAACAATTCTTCCCTGTCCCAGCCGTAATAATTAACCGTTGCGTTATTTACGTCAACAATTCTGCCGTCGGCAGGATCGGTTAAAAACATTAACGCATAGTTCTCCTGAAATAAATTTCTAAATCGCTCTTCGCTTTCGCGTAAGCCTGCTTCGTTTTTTTTCATCTCCGTAATGTCGTTGACAACCGAAAGTACATATTCTCTGTCATTAAATTTAACATATCTTCCCGAAATCAGACAATGCATTAACGATCCGTTTTTCTTTTTGAATAAAAGCTCAATATTATTTTTTGATTTCTTTTCCGTTAAGCTTTCAATATACCTATTTCTGTCTTCATCGTTCGCCCAAATACCGATTTCAAACGATGTCTTGCCTACTGCTTCTTCGCGGCTGTATCCGAATATTTTTTCGTAAGCGTCGTTTACCTCAATCAATTTGCCTGTTTCTATTTCCGAAATGGACATTGCTTCGGGAGAGGCATTAAAAACCGTTTTGAACCTTCCTTCTATCTCGAGGAGATTAGCTTCGGCTTTTTTCATTTTTGTAATATCCGTGATCATACCGAGAGAACCGGCAAATTTATTTTCGTTATCCAATAACGCGGTAGCTGATACCAGTCCGATTAAAACCGTTCCGTCCTTACGTTTATATTTCCTTTCGAATACGTCGTGAATACCTTTGAATCTTTCGTTTATTTTAAAGTTAAAATCTACGGCTTCATCAATATGAATAAGCTCTTTAATATTCATCCCGATTAATTCGGATGGACGGTATCCCAGCATTTTTGCAAATGCATTGTTCACGAAAGTGGTATTTTGTTTAGAATCGGCGATCATGATCCCTTCATTTGCGGTCTCGACTATGTTCCGGAATTTCTCTTCGCTTTCCCGCAAAGCAATTTCTGCCTGCATACGTTTGGTAACATCGGAATATATAGCAACTATCTCCCCGGTCTTAAGCCTGTATACAATATTCTCGCGCCAGCCGTGTATTCTCTCATCACGATAAAATTTAATCTTCATTTTTTCGGTTTTCCCCGTTACCCAAACTTTCTGCAAAACTTTAAGCAAACCCATTTCTTTAGCAGCCGGGAAGACCTCGGTTAATTTTTTTCCTAGAACGTTTTCCCGACTTATTTTATCGATCATAGCGGCAGTGTTGTTGAAATCGGTAAATATGAAATTATTGCCGTCCTCCACCGCTCTATAAATAGCAATTGCATTAGGGCTGAATGAAAATAAACTTTCCCATTTTTCCCGGCTTTCGCGGAGAGCCAGTTCGCTGAGTTTGCCGGTCGTAATATCCTGAAATGATCCCCGAACTTTCACTACTTTCCCGTTCTCGATTACAGGCAAACCTATTGTATGAACCCATTTATGAATTCCTTTCGCGCTGAAAAGTTCAAGCTGGAGATCGTAAGATTTACCGGATTCTACGGCATCTCTAATCGCATTTTCTATTGCAATCCGGGAATTCCCCGAATAAAAGCTTAATCCTTTTTCCATGTTGGTTTCATCTTCAGGATTAAGGTCGTGTATTAAAGCAACCTCTTCCGTCCAGGTCCCTTTACCGGTTTCCGTATCAAATTCCCAGCCTCCCACTTTTGCCATTTTCCCCATTTGCTGCAGAAGGCCTTTTTGATAGAGCAAAATTTCTTCGTACTTCTTACGGTCTGTAATATCCTGAATTGTACCGAACATCTTCACCGGTTCGCCGTTTAAATCGAATTCCAGGCTGCCCTGACCGTGAACCCAATATACTTTATTATCTTTTTTATTTACTATCTTGTAATCTTTATTGAATTCATGTTTATTCGCTAAGATATCAACCGAAAGGTATTCTTTAAGTTCGTTTCTTTGTTCCGGATGAATAATGTCCAGCCAGCCTTCAATATCTTTATTGTAACATTCGCTTATTCCGAAAAGTTCGTCCAGCATTTCGGAACTTTCCCATGTCCCGTCCTTAATATTAAATATATAATGTCCGATTCTTGCAACCTTCTGTGAATGTCTTAACCGGGTTTCGCTTTTTAGGAGTGCGTTTTGAGCAGCTCTTTCCTTCGACTGATCCCGGAATACTAAAACAACTCCGGTTATTCTATTATTCGGATCCTTTATAGGTGCACCGCTGTCGGTAATAGGTATTTCTCTGCCGTCTTTTGATATCAGAACGGTATGGTTTGCAATTCCTACAACCTTTCCTTCTCTGAGGACTTTGTTTACGGGGCTTTCTACTTGTGCCCGTGTTTTTTCGTTAATGATCCTGAAAATTTCATCAAGATGTTTTCCGACAGATTCATGTTCCTTATACCCGGTCAATTCCTCCGCAACGATATTCATTTGCATAATTCGACCCGAGTCGTCCGTAGAAATTACTGCGTCGCCGATGCTGTACAGGGTAGCCCTGTTTCTTTCCTTGCTTTCCAGCAATTCTTTTTCGGATTTTTTCCGGTCGGTAATATCTTGAATTATTCCGAATACAACCCCGCTGTCAGTCTCGTATTCGGCTACGGAATGTATATCCGAAATCTCTCCGGTGTTATCATTTATTATTCTGAATTCTATATCGTAAGGCAGCCCTTTATTTATTAGTCCGTTCAAAGTACTATCAAGCAAAGGTAAATATTCGGGAAGAGATATATTTTTAAAATCGCCGTAATTAATTTGTCTTTCTTTTATACCGATAAGTTTTGCCGCGCCTTGAGATACGAACATTATGCCCTTATCAGGATGCAGTTCCCAGTTACCCGATTTAGATACTAATTCTGCCCGGTTTAATCTCTTGTTGTTTTTGAGGATGAGTTTTTCGGTATTATATTCGGCGGTTTTATCGCGGAAAACAAGTATAACTCCTACGATTTTTCCTTCCCCGTTTTTTACGGGAGCTCCGCTGTCGGCTATAGGAATTTTCTTCCCTTCCCGGTTTACTAAAACCGTATGGCCGGCGAGTTCTGTTATTCGTCCGGTTTTTAAAACTTTTTCGACAGTATTGACGCCTCTTTCACCGTCTATGAGAACACAAAAGATATCATCAACCGGTTTTCCTTTTGCATCGCTTTCACTCCATCCTGTTAATTGCTCGGCAGTGCGGTTCATTTGTCGGATTAAACCGTTTATGTCTGTGGTTATAACTCCGTCGCCTATACTGTATAATACGGTTTTAAACTCTTTATTAAGGAATTGAAGATCTTTTTCCTTTTCGTACCGTTTTCTAAATAAATTTCTTTGATTATAATAATAGAACAATCCGGATCCCAAAACAGCAATAATTACTGCAAGGATGAAAATTACTGCTGTAAAGAAGTAAGGATTAAGGAAACGGTCGACGGCAAGATACGATAATAACCGGCAGTTTATTATGTCGTTAATTATAAAATTCATTTAATAGGGATTGTAATTAAATACAGTTCGATTTCAGTAATTTTAATAAAATCAAGATTTATTTTTAAATAACCTTAAATTTTAAAAAGAACTTAGAAATCGAAAAGTCATTTTTTTATTCACAGGTTGTATTTCTTTTTCATCCATTCGTAGGCCTTATTTAGCTGTTTGGTCTTTTTCTCGGCCAAAATTTTAAGCTCATCGCCCAGCTCAAAAACTTTATCCGGATGGTATTTGGCTATAAGTTCAAGATAATTTTTCCTTATTTGTGTTTTTGTTACTTTTCCGGAAAGTCCCAGCAAATCTCCGTAATATTTGGCTTTTTCAAATTCGGTTGCGCCTGTAAAGTTGAAATCTTCATCTTTATCGAAAGGCTCTCTTTCAAATCTTTCATACCGTTCGTACTTTTCATATTTCTCGTATCTTTCATACTGACCGGAGTTCTTTGTCTTATCTTTGTTTGAATCGTGATGATTATTTTTATAGTGTGTCTTTTTATTGAAATGATGACCGACAATTTTGAAAACGGATGTATACAGTAAAGAAGTATTGTCGCCCGAATTGAAAAGATAGTCCATGAATGTCGAGTTCAAGTTATGCCAATCTGTTAATTTAATTCTAGCGGCATTTTCAATTAAAGATCTTTTAAGGTTATCGTCGGTTAAATTATTCCGGATTTTTTTTAAAAAACCGTCCTCCAGCAATGGAGTAGATATTTTAAAAATCGATTTGATCCAATTTTCACCGTCCGTTTCCAGTATTAAGGTATGAAGGATTAGAAATTCGTTGAAGATAGATTCGGGGAGTAAATCGGAGATTAAAGCAGGGGAATAACAAATCGACTGCAGGTGGCCGTATGCAGTAAAGGTGAGTTCATTAAGTGTTTGAACGAGATCTAATTCCAGATATTTTTTACAGGTGTTCTCAACCACTTTTAAGGTATACGAACTCCGGAAATCAATGTTGGTTTTATAACCGTAACCAAGAAAAGCCTGGGAAAAATTATTTAAGCCGTTATGTGCTTGTCCGAGGACTATCCAGAACTGGTTATAAATTTCATCATAAATATAATAGGCGTCTTCATATTTCCCCTGATCAAGGAGTGAATCGGCAACTTCTCGCATTTTAACTATATTCATGCGCTTCAGGAGGTTAAATTATGATCCATATAAAATCTGGACAATTATACTAAACTTATATGTTATCTTCAATATTATCGAAAAATTCAAAATTAATTATATATCTTCATATTTATTTTTTACTAAAAAATTGCATGATATTTCACAAATCATAAAAGTTTATGAATTTTTCAGACAGGCGGTTTTCGGGATGCCCTAAATACAATATTCCACAACTTTCCCTGAAATTTTCTGGAGCGGTAGAACGGAATCTACGGCATTTAATTTTATTGCTTCCTGCGGCATTCCGAAAACAACCGAAGTTTTTTCATCCTGTGCAATAGTATAAGCTCCGGCCTGCTTTAATTCCTGCATGCCTTTTGCCCCGTCGTCCCCCATACCTGTCATTATTATACCTACCGCATTCTTGCCCGCATATCTTGCCGCCGATCTGAACAGCACATCAACAGAAGGCCGGTGCCGGCTGACAAGAGGGCCCTGTTTAATTTCGACGAAATAACGCGCACCGCTTCTTTTAAGCAGCATATGGTAGTTGCCCGGCGCTATAAGCGCTCTTCCTCTTATTACCGAGTCCCCGTTTTCCGCTTCCTTAACGGAGATTTTGCATAACTCGTTTAGCCTGTTTGCAAAGGTAGTAGTAAAATGTTCGGGCATATGCTGCACTATTACCATACCGGGCGTATCCGCGGGGAAAGCTTCCAGAAATATCCTGAGCGCTTCGGTTCCGCCGGTCGAAGCTCCGACAACTACAACTTTTTCGGTGGTTTCCAGCATAGCTCTGCTTGATGGTTTTGGTATTATTACATCCGCTGTCAATTTAGGTTCTACTTCAATTCTGGTTGCGCTTAGATTTTTTATTTTCGCAATTGAAGCAGCTTTTACAGCGTCGCAAATATGAATTTTCGATTCCTCGAGATACTGCTTGGTACCTATCTTAGGCTTGGTTATAATTTCGTAGGCTCCGTATTCCAGTGCTTTTAATGCGGTGGCCGATCCTTCACCCGCAAGGCTAGAACATATAACTACGGGTATGGGATGCTGCGTCATTATTTTTCTTAGGAAGGTAATGCCGTCCATTCTCGGCATTTCAATATCAAGAGTGATTACATCGGGCTTTTCGACTCTCATTCTCTCCGCAGCTATATAAGGATCTTTAGCTGTAGCCATTACCTCGATTCCCGGATCCGACTCGAGAATATCGGAAAGTGTTTGTCTAACGACCGCCGAATCATCCACTATTAATACTTTAACCTTCCGCATTCGCCTTCAATTTTTTTTATAAATATTTTACCAGTATTTGTATGAAAAAATAATCTTCTGCCTCTTGTTCCGCCCGTATCCGAAGAAACAAGAGTTAGATCCAGTTTTTTTATAATATTCAAAGCAGATCTTGTATTTAAAAAGCCTATTGTTGCGGTATTACCTGAATTATTAACCGGCATTAGAACGTCGGCACCTCCGAATATCTTTACTTCAATGTGCTGTTTGGCGATGCCTTTCGATTTAAAAAACTCTAGCATTTTCATTACCGTACAATCAACATATTTATAAACGGATTTACAATATTTACAATTATTACTACTGTCGGGACATGCCGGAAGCATGCAGTGAGATATGCCCGCAAGTTTTATTTGAGTACTGTTCATTGTTACAGTTAAGCATGAGCCTAGTACAGTTGAAACAATAGTATCTTTATTGCCGAAATATACTTCACCAGGATGGATATAGATAATCTCTGCTTTAGTTCCACTAATTATCATTAAGTTTAATATAAGTGCTTGCTGCCAGTTGTTTAAGCGGTAAACGTTTACTGAATATCGACTCTGAGTGCCCCAGAAATAGATAGCCTCCTGGATTTAAATAACTGAAAAATTTTTCGATAAGATTGTCCTGAGTTTTTTTATCGAAATAAATAATTACATTCCTGCAGAATATAATATCGAATTTTTCGTTTAACCCGAAGTCGCTTTCCATAAAATTCAGCCACCGGAAATTGATAGTATTTCTTATTTCCGGTGTTATACGCACCAGCCTCTTAGATTTATCCCTGCTTCGCAGGATATATTTCTTTGCAATTACCTGTGGTACGGGCTTTATCCTTTCCTCCTCGTATATACCCTTTACCGCTTTTGCTAGCACTTTCAAAGAAATATCGGTTGCTAATATTTTATATGTGATATTAGTAAAATCTTTTAGGAATTCGTTAACAACCATAGATATGGTATACGGTTCCTCTCCCGTGGAACACCCAGCGCTCCAGATTTTTATACAGTAATTTGTGCCTAATGAATGTCGATCAATTAGTTCGGGCAAAGCTGTTGAGGATAGGAAATCAAATTGTTTAGGTTCTCTGAAAAAATCCGTCTTATTCGTTGTTATAACATCTACCATCTGGAAAATTTCTTTCTCCAAGCCTGTCTCAGAAAACAAGTAATTGCAGTAACTGCCGTAATTGTCCAAATTTAATTCCCGTAGTCTTTTTCTTAAGCGGGCTTCCACCATAATTTTTTTTGTCTCGGGAAGTTTAATCCCGCATCGGTTATAAATTGTTTTGCTTATTCTTTCAAAATCCGATTTCGACAATGTTTCGCAAATTTTTTCCATTATCATTTTTAAAAATTAGTTTAATTCAATATCTCGACAGGTTAGGTACTATACCAACCGGTCTCCGAATATTTGTTTATATGACTTTAATATTTTTCAAATTCTAAGTCCAATTCGTCGTGGTTATTCCCCATGTTAATATGAACCCCGTTGTTTTTCCCGTTTCCATTTGAAGGTTTCTGTTCAGTAATATGCGTATCGTGGCCAGCGGCAGCTAAATGATTGAAATGAATTTTTTCAGCTGTTTTGTGTATCTGAGCTTTCAATTTCGACGACGGACCGGAGATTTTATTTTTTTTGCTCTCTTCAATCTTAAAGAATGAAATTGCTTCTTGAAGCTGTTCGGCCTGGCTTGCAAGTTCTTCCGCCGTAGACGACATTTCTTCTGATGCGGAAGCATTTTGCTGAATTACTTGATTTAACTGCTGAATAGCTCCATTAATTTGAGATGCTCCGCTATTTTGCTCTTCACTCGCCGATGATATTTCCTGCACCAATTCCGCCGTCCTTTGTATATCAGGGACAATTTTACTTAGCATTTCCCCTGCCTTTTCCGCCACCCTGATGCTTGATGCCGACAGACTATTTATTTCCGCAGCGGCGCTTTGACTTCTTTCAGCGAGTTTTCTTACTTCGCTTGCCACTACAGCAAAACCTTTCCCGTGCTCTCCTGCTCTTGCTGCTTCTATTGCGGCGTTTAATGCCAGAAGGTTAGTCTGTCTTGCTATTTCTTCTATAATGGATATTTTACTTGCAATCTCCTTCATTGCGTCAACTGTTTCTTTTACTGCTTTTCCGCCTTCGTTAGCATCCTCGGAAGACTTCTTTGCGATTTTTTCCGTCTGCTGTGCATTATCCGCATTTTGCTTTATGTTGGAAGTCATTTCTTCCATTGATGACGAGGCCTCTTCTGCCGCAGAAGCCTGTTCAGTAGCGCCCTGAGACATTTGCTCCGAACTTGAACTTAGTTCCTGGCTGCCGGATGTTACATTATCTGCGGATGATTTAACACTTTCAACTACTTCTTTGATATGATCAACCATATTGTTTAGAGCAGATGCAAGTTGTCCTATTTCATCTTTTTGGCTAAGCTCCACCTTCTGCGTTAAATCGCCATTCGCAACGGATTTGGCAAATTCTACTCCCTTTTTCAATGGCTTGCTGATTAAACGTGAAATAAAGAATCCGAATCCTAGGCCTATTGAAACCGCGATTACTATCATAATAATCATAAATTGACGCGCATCGGCATAAATTACATCACTTTGGTTATAATAATCTTTTCCTATCCCTTCTTTTACCCTTACTAACTGACTTAATATGGTATCGACTATATCGGATTTATCGCGTGCATTAATTTTTGCCTGTATAATAGCCTGGTTCATAGTATTTAATGCGGAACCCGAAGCAAGCTTAATTAACTGCTGGGCGCTGGCTTTATAATCAGCCCAGCTTTTTTTGAACTGTGCAATTAAATCTTTTCCCTGCTGGGTATTTATAAGCGGTTCCGCTTTGCTTATATCGCTGTTTAATAAGTTTTCATAATTTGTCATCATATTCCTATATTTTGATCTTGCATCATTAGATGTGGCCAGCAAGAAATTATTTTGAGCTCTGCTGTAATAAATCAAATCGATATTGGCGGATCTTATATATGATATGCCTACTGTCTCGTTTGTATATAGTGAGTTCAACATATTATTAATCACCCCCATATTATTTATTCCCTCAAAGCCTACAAAGGCTGTAATAACCGATAATATAATAAATGAGAATATCAGTTTAATCGCTATTTTAAGATTATAGAACCACTTCATTATTTTGCCCTTTCATTAAATTTCAGATTTTAATTTTTTTTCGACTACAGAAAATTTTTCCTATGCTGCCGATTCTTGCTGAACTTGCTGTACAATAGAAAGTTCTTCCGATGAAAAAACTTTATCAATATTAAGAAGAATTAAAAAGTTATCCTCACGTTTCCCCATGCCTTTGATAAAATCGGTCTTTAATTTTGTCCCGATTTTGGGTGCCGGTTCAACATCTTTAGAATCAAGTTCAAAAACTTCTTGAACTGAATCTACTAGAGCCCCTAAAACTGTGTTTTCACCTTCGAGCTCTATCTCCACGACAATAATACATGTATTAACTGTAGTCTTGGTTTTTTCCAATCCGAACTTTAATCTCATGTCCACAACGGGTACTACATTTCCGCGCAGATTAATTACTCCGCACATAAAGTCGGGTGTCTGGGGTACTTTAGTTACTTTTATGTAGTCAAGTATTTCTCTCACTTGTGCGACATCAACTCCGAAAACTTCGTCCTGGAGCTTGAATGTAAGATATTGCCTTACTTCTGATATTATTTCATTTCCCATTATTATTTTCTCCTTATAAATTAAATATGCTTAACAGAAAATTTCACTTTTTAATTGAGATGATATTAATTTCGGTATATCCATAATTAAAGCCACGGTTCCGTCACCGAGGACCGATGCTCCGGAAAAAGTTGCTACATTTTTATAATAACTTCCCAGTGATTTTATTACTACTTGGTTTTCCCCGATTATCTGATCTACTACCAGCCCGGTCTTTGAATCATTTTCGCTTATAAGCACGATCTGTTCTATATCCGGCCTCTTTTCATGGATAACGAACGTATCTCTCATTACTATGTAAGGGACTATTTCTCCCCTGACGCTTATTAAATTTCTGCCTTTAGATCTCTTTTTTATTTCAGGGGTCAGTTCAATGCATTCTTCGACAAACGATAGAGGAATAACGAAAAAGTCTTTATCAATCCTTACTATTAAACCTTCGATAATCGCGAGGGTCAGCGGCAGTTTTAGGGTTATTGTGGTCCCTGCTCCCTCTCTGCTTTGCACTTCCACTTCGCCGCGCAGAGATTCAATCGCGCTTTTTACCACATCCATTCCTACACCGCGGCCCGATACGTTGGTCACTTCTACTGCTGTTGAAAAGCCGGGCTGAAAGATCAAATTGTAAATTTCTTTTTCGGTAAGATCGGCATCTTTGTTTATCAGACCTTTTTCAAAGGCTTTTTCATATATTTTATTCTTATCCAGGCCCCTTCCGTCGTCGCTGATAATAATAAGCACATGAGTTCCCGAATGTACTGCCGAAAGAAACACCGAACCGGTTCTCAGTTTATTCTTTGAAATTCTTTCTTCCGGATTTTCTATGCCGTGATCGATGCAATTGCGTATAATATGAACCAGCGGATCGTTAAGCTTTTCAATAACGTTTTTATCCAGTTCTGTCTCGCCTCCTTCGGTTAAAAGCTCAACCTCCTTACCTAGTTCGTTGGAAAGGTCCCTGATCAGCCTTTTGAATTTGTTAAACGTCGATTCAATCGGAACCATCCTTATACTCAGGGCAATATCGCGCAATTCCCAGATAAGCCTTTCAACATCTTCCGCAATTGAGATAATTTCTCCGTCTTGTTTGTACCCAGCCGTTTGAGATAACCTTGCCTGAACGGTTACAAGTTCGCCCACCAGGTTTACCAAAAGATCCAGTCTGTCAGAATTAACCCGCACGCTGGATAAATTTTGAGAAGCGGAATTTTCATTACCGCTGTTTCTTTTTTGATCCTTTCGTTCTCCACTCTTTTCCCCATGGTCTATTATTTCTCCAACCGACTCATCTTTCAGGCCGTTATTTCGGAAGTCCATTAATTCGTAATAATAATTCAGATCTTCCTCAGCATTTCCTTCATCAATTTTCTTAATTTCAATTTCGCATGTATCTTCCACGAAAATAAAAACATCTTTAACTGCATTCAGATCTTTCGCTGTTTTAATTATTATTTTCCAATACACATAAATTTTCTCCGGGTTTAATTCTTCAAATAAGGGCACTTCCTCAAAGTGAGAATTAATTAATATGTCACCAAGTTCCTTTAATTCGTTCAGTAACAGAACAGGATTGGTTCCCGAAAGGTATATGTCTTCACCCGGTTTGAATTTTATGTAATAAACCTCTTGTTTAGAATCTCCGGAAATGTAATTTTCCGCATTTGTGAGCCGTACTTTTTTCTTCGACTTATTTTCACCTTTATTATCAACATTGAATTGAACGGCAATTTTTCCGAAAGATTCCGTGACCTTATTTATAACTTCCGCGTCCGCATTCCCCTCGCCGCGCGGACCTTCCAACATAAGACAGATTTGGTCCTTTGCGGCGAGAGTTAGGTCGATTATTTCTTTATTTACCCGGATTCGACCGCTGCGGATATTCTCGTATACATTCTCTATATCGTGCGTAAACTTCGTTATCTCATCATAGCCAAACATTCCGGACGAACCTTTAATTGTGTGCAGGGCACGGAACACTTTTGCAATCAGTTCAACGTTATCCGGGAGATTTTCAAGTTCCAGCAGTGAACTCTCAAGTTCTTCTAGAAGTTCTGCCGCTTCCTCAAGAAATACCTTGTTGTTCGGGTCGCTCATCCGATCACCTTTTTCACAACGTTTAAAAGCTGCTCCGGCTTAAAAGGTTTCACAATCCAGCCCGTAGCTCCTGCGGACTTACCCTGTAATTTCTTTTCGTTCTGCGACTCGGTTGTAAGCATTAATATGGGAATAAATTTATGCGCCGGATGGATCCTTACGTTTTTAATCAATTCTATTCCGTCCATCACCGGCATATTTAAATCGGTTAAAATTAAATCAAGTTCCGCGTTCTGTATTTTCGACAGCGCATCTTTTCCGTCGCATGCTTCAATAACACCGTATCCCGCTTCCTGCAAAGTGAAACTGACCATCTGACGGACACTTGTGGAATCGTCGACAGTCATTATTGTTTTGTTCATTCCAGTTTTCCTCCCGGGCTATATTAAGTTTTATCGGACAACCAGTCATACGGCGGACAACCGCATTCATTCAGCAAGGAAATAAAAGCCGGATTATCCGTTCCTTTAAGTTTCAGACTTTTCCCGTCCCTGTCCACAACTTGTTTTAAAGAAATAAGAATCTGCAGATAAGAGAGATCAAAATTTGCAGCTTTACTCTGATCTATCTCAAGACTATTTATACTTTCGTAAAGGCTGTCAAGTACGTCTTTGATTTCGGAGGCATACTGTATAATTGCAGGATCGTTTAATATTAATTCTGCTGCCGACCCTGTTTCATTTTTTCTGACTTCGTACATTCAACCCCCTTAAAATAATTCTACGTTTTCTCCGAGCGAACTATCCACGCTGCCGAAATCGACAATATCGTTCTCAACAACTTCCCGCTTATATTGATTGATAATATTTCTATGAGTCTTCCTTTCATAATCCATCGTGTAAATTCCGGCAAGGTTTTCAATATTTGCCGAAAAATTAGACCTGAAATTCCCGTAGGACGAGACTTCTTGCTTGATTTTGTTCAATTCAGTTTCAATTGCCTTATACAGATCGGCCGCATCACTGTTATCTACCA
The DNA here is from genome assembly GCA_046706945.1 of Ignavibacteriaceae bacterium. Classification (GTDB taxonomy): domain Bacteria; phylum Bacteroidota; class Ignavibacteria; order Ignavibacteriales; family Ignavibacteriaceae; genus FEN-1297. The sequence goes on from JBJKOY010000536.1 coordinate 16,298, forward strand.
GTTCCTTTACAGTCGAATTTATTTCGGATTTTAACAAGGAAGTTCGGTTGCTTAATATTTCGATATTACTCTCCGCTTTTTTTTCGAAGCCTGTAAGGCTCAAAAGAAGATCCTTCAATTTATCCGTCGATGAAACCAAATTACTACCGCCTGTTTCATTTTTATCTTTGTATGTATTAATTCTAAGATTCTTTGATCTGCTGCTTATATTGTTCAAGACATGCGATGTCGACCCGGTTTGAGACCTTGCGTCGACCGATAATCTTTGTATTGTTTCAGATAATACTCCTAGGGCCGAACCGTTCTTCCCTGCTCGGGCGGCTTTAACTCTGGCATTTAAGGCTATTAATTCTATTTCAGTACCTATATCTTCTATTTCCAAAACATACTTCGAAAGATCGTCGACTATTGAGATTACGGAATTTATAGAAGCCGTCAATTCACTTTTTATTTCTATATTTTTTCTTAAACCTTTAGAAACTACATTGAGTTCGGAATTGACGTTTCTCAGCGCAGTATTGCCTGTTTCGGTTATAAGTTCAACCGTCTCGGAAAACATTCCCGCTATATTTCTTTCGACGCCTTTTAAATTACCGGTTATTTTTTCTGTTGCACCGTTAAATTCATTAATTGCATTTTTAACCTGCGAAGATTCGAGAGTTATTATATCGATTATTCTCCCCAGAATTTCCTCTAGATTTTCGGTTTCCCCTGATTCAGTTTGCGAATTAATCTCAGAGTCCAGTTCTTCGAAGGCCGATTTTACATGCTCAAGCCGCTGCCTTGTTATATCCTGGAATTGTATTGAAGTGACGATCTCACCGATATTGCCTGATATCCCCGACGAGCGGCGCGAAATGTTTTCCGTTTGGCGTACTTTTTTGTCAAATTTTGATTTTAACGTCTCCGAAGAATGGGATATATTATTTATTATATCGCTTGCCAGAATTTTTTGTTCTTTTTCAAGTCCGGCTAGATTTGAAGTCGTATTATTTAAAACTCCGACAAGGAATTTAGATTTTTCGAGTATTGCTTTTGCTTTTTCATTTATTAAACCGGAAAGGTTATCTACCGTTTCGGCTAATGCAAAAAAACCGTAATCTTCGGTCCCGAGTCTGGCGCTCTCGATTTTCGTGGAAATTCCCAGCATTCGAAATTGTTTTATTATTTTGTCGAATCCTTGCAGATAATCGGTAATTTCGAGAACATCGGGGAGAATACTTAATAGTTCGTTTCTATCGTTCTTTATTTCATCGGTAGTAATTTTTATATAGTAACCGAATTCATCCAGCAGTGAATTAAGCTGAGTTATTCCCTTATTCAATATTTCATCGGCGATTGTGGAAGATGCTTCTGAAGAAAGATATGTCAGTTGACGGGAGTCGGCTAAATATTTACGAAGGTTAGTTCCTACGGATAGGAATCTTTTTTCAGAACGAAGGTTAAAATCATCAATCCGCATGCAGATATTTTCGAATCTATCGCCGAGTGCGGTAATTCCAGCCTGATTTTTATAATTGAAATTTACTTCTCCAGAAATCTGCATAACGAGTATTTAAAACCGAATTTAGATTAAAAACTTTATCGCCCGTAAAACGGAGAATTGTACTAGGGCTACATTGATTATCGATAAAGGGCAAAATAATTTTTCCCTTAAGTTGCGAGCGTTCAAATTTTGTGGTAAGCGTTTTATTAATGAGGTAAACGATAAAATAAGTTGATAAAAATTTATTACCGGTCGAGCGGTTGTCCGAATTTTACGTATTGATTCGTTTAACGCTATGTTTTATTTTAGTTTATAAAATAAACGCGAATACGCATGAAACCTTTTTCATCTATTATAGTATTTTTAATTTTTATGGGAATAATTTTTTACAGCGGCTGCAAGGATTCAATCACTGCCGATAAGCTTGACAGTGTGGTCATTCCCGACAGCAATGTAAGTTATAAACAATACATTCAGCCCGTATTCAATTTAAAATGCATCAATTGTCACGGGAACGGCGAAACTGACGGAGGGGTAAATCTTACTACGTGGTCGGCTACTACTGCGGATCCCAATGTGGTGTTTAAAGGAGACCCTAACAACAGCAGTCTTGTATGGGCAATTAAAGGAAATTACCAGGGTAATGCCGAGCCGATGCCGCCTATCGGTTCGCCTTATAAAACGCTTACGGTAAACCAGATAAACGGCGTAATTACATGGATTAAGGAAGGAGCAAAGAATAATTAAATTGGAATTGATGATTGTTGATTGATGATTGAAGTGTAAATTTTAATTCAAAATAAACGAATGCTGTAATGTAATCGCACTGAGGAAGGACAATCGAACAATTGAACAATTGAACAATTGAATGAAGAACATTTGAATATAGAACTGCAACCACCAACCATCCGACAACCTACAACCAACAACCCCCGGCCGCTATAACCACTTATTCTCTTTATACCAATCGCAGGTTCTTCTAATTCCCTCTTCAATCGAAATATTCTGGCGGTAACCAAGATCTCTCACCGCCTTTCCCGTATCGCATGTCCACGAATTTTGCGTTATATCTCTTGCCTTTTCTATGTTTAATGTAGCCGCTTTAGTTCCGAAACCCGCAAAAAACTGTGCAAGACCGGCGATAGTGTAAACAACGGTGTGCGGAACCTTTACGTGCAGGGCCTTTTTCTTCAATATTTTTGATGTAACAGAGCCTATTTCTTCCCAGGTATAATACTTTTCGGAACTAATAAAATATGTCTCTCCGGACGACTTTTCCGATTCTGCCGCAAGATAAAAACCGTTTACCAGGTCCGCTACATGTATGAGACTGAGAGTTTTTTTATCGAAGCCGATAGTCGTCATTAACCCCTTTCTGAATGTTTGGAAGAAAATTAATATTTCGGTATCGCGTTCCCCGTAGACTGCCGGCGCGCGGCAAATCGTCACGGGAAGTCTGTCCTTGTATTCTTTAGCCAGTTCTTCCTCGGCCAGTTTGCTTTTCCCGTAATTAGTAATAGGTCTGCACTCGGTTTTTTCGTCCACCGGCTTGCCGTTATACGAAGGACCCGTTGCAGTTAAGCTGCTGACAATCAGGATTTTTTTTACGGAATTTTGATATTTGAGGGCGGAATTAAGAATATTTCTCGTCGGATCTACGTTGCCTTTAAAATAGCCGTCCGGAGTTTTGGATTTAACTACGCCGGCAACGTGATAAATATAATCTACTCCTTCAAAGACTTTGTCCAAAGCCTCGCTATTAGACAATCCGCAATCGTGAAGCTCGACATTTTTTCCTTCGAGCCATTTTAAATTACTTGTCTTGCGGATGACGCACTTTACTTTATAATTTTTACTTAAAAGAAGGTCTACTAAATGGCTGCCAACAAAGCCGTTGGCACCGGTTACCGCAACGGTTTTAATATCATTCATATAATATAATTATTTGATTTTATGACGATTTAATTATACATTTTACCGCTAAAAATAAGAAATTAATTTCAATTTATTAAAAATTTAGGCAATTTAATCTAATCTTAGGAGGCATGTTGGA
>JBJKOY010000537.1:0-2159 GCA_046706945.1 Ignavibacteriaceae bacterium
GTCTTATCGTAGACAATCACTGCGTAAGTACAAACCATGCCGAGTTAAATCCTCTTACGCAGGCGGCTAACCACGGTGCGAATATTAAGGGGTCGACGGCTTATATTACAAACATGTCGTGTACCAATTGCGCCAAAGCTCTAATAGCCGCGGGCATTAAGCGCGTGGTTGTTTTTTCGGATTTTCACGACACATTGGCTACGCAATTTTATACCGATTCCGGCGTGGAAATAGTTAAGCGGGAAATGCCCGACAGGATGATAAATTACGATCTTAAAAATTATTCTTCGGCCAAGAAAACCGAAAAATCCAAATAACTAATTAGCTTTCCGTTATTAAAAATGAATAATTTCTTCCTGGAAAGGGATTGATTGAAGAAAAAAATTATTCGTTTCTGGAAACCGCTTCTTGCCGTGATATTCTGGGGCAATTCTTTTATCGCCACAAAAATAGCGCTTAGAGAAATCGGTCCTTTAACCATTATTACGCTGCGTCTTTTCCTTTCTCTTATATTGCTTTCCACGGTGGCAATTTATACTAAAAGGAATTTCCGGATATCAAGGAAAAGTCAGATTGGAATACTTCTGCTCGCCGTAATTGCCGTTTTCCACTTATGGATTCAGATTACCGGATTGAATGAGACAACCGCCTCAAATACCGGGTGGATAGTGGGTTTTACTCCTGTTTTCATAGCTATTCTAGGGATTATCTTTTTCCGGGAACGGTTGAAGCCCGTTAATACTGCAGGCATGGTACTTGCTTTCTTCGGGCTGCTTCTCTTAATCAGCAAGGGAGATTTATTAAGTATCGATTTTATTACCGGCAAAGGAGATTTTCTTGTTCTTGCAAGCGCTGTGACATGGAGTTTTTATTCCATATTGAACAAAAAAATTACGGTTTCATATTCCCCCCTTATGATGATCTTTTATCTTTTTGTAACTATGACGATTGTCGTGGTTCCCTTTTCAGTAAACTCCGCTTCCGTTCGTTCCGTAGCCCGCCTTTCCGCCGAAGGCTGGGGAGCGGTGGCGTTCCTCGGTATTTTTTGTTCGGGGATCGGGTACGTTTTATGGGCGCAGTCACTCAAAAACATCGATGCTTCAAAGGTGGGGGCGTTCCTTTATATAGAACCGTTCTTTACCGTTATAAGCGCCGGACTTATATTGAAGGAAAGTATAACCTTATTAATGATCCTCAGCGGAATAATAATAACAACGGGCGTCGTGCTGGTAAATAAAAAATTCGTAAAAGCGGTGCAGACATAAATTTGCGGCGCGCCGGAGCAGCAGTAATACTGCCCCGGGCCGTAAATTGATAATATTTATGCGGTTGCGGAAAGCAATTCTTCTTCAATAGCTTTCTTCAACGTGTCTTTGGGAAGTGCTCCGACGGCCATCTTCGGCTGGCCCTCAATCGGAATAAAAAGAAGGGAAGGAATGCTTCTGATCCCGAAAGCGGAACCGAGTTCCTGTTCTTCGTCGGTATTAATTTTATAAAAATTTACCTTTCCCTTGTATTCTTCGGAAAGCTCGTCAATTACCGGACCCACCATTCGGCATGGACCGCACCACGGAGCCCAGAAATCTATTACGCAGGGAAGATTTCCTTCATACTTCCAGTCTTTATTCACTTCGTAGTTAAAAACTTTTTCCAGAAAAGTTTGTTTGGTTAAATGTTCAGGCATTTTTGTCTCCTTGTTTTACAAATAAATTTCTCAAATCGAATCCAAAGCGCGCTGCAGCTTTTCATTAACTTCCGTTGCGATAGATGTAAGGTCTTTGTTCTCCACCAAACCGGTCATTATCATCGGGTTAAAAACCGATATAACCGACCCGCCTTCTTTCTCGTACACTATTACGTTGCACGGAAGAAGCAGTCCGAGTTCTTCTTCGACCTGCAGCGCTTTGTATGCAATCGGCGGATTGCATGCACCGAGAATTTTGTATTTTTTGAAATCGGTATTTAGTTTCTTTTTTAACGTTTCCTTCACGTCTATTTCAGTCAATACTCCGAATCCTACCTTCTTTAATTCCTCGGTAATTCGTTCAACTGCTTTTTCGTAAGGCATTTCTACCTTTTTTGTGTTCCCGTATTGCATTCTTTGCTATCTCCTATTTAAATAATTTTCCAAAACCTGCTGCTGTTTTACTCCTACGAAC
>JBJKOY010000538.1:0-4992 GCA_046706945.1 Ignavibacteriaceae bacterium
ATGAATTTCCCGCTGCTGGAAAAATTAAGCAGTATGCCGTTCCCGGTATTAATAGAAAATAATGCCAATGCGGCCGCTATGGGATTAAAATGGAGCGGCAATTACAAATCGAAAAGAAATTATATCACGGTTTTATTGGAAATAGATAAAAACGTCAGCGGTCTCGGAATCGGAATCGTAATTAACAACGAACTGTACAGGGGGACATCTTACAGCGCCGGGGAACTTTACCCGCATCTGCCGACGCTGAAGGAAATCATTTCAACCGTCCGCAACAGATTCACGGAAAGCGAGATCCTGAAAAATTTCATAACATCGGTAGAATCAATCGACATAGAGCTGCTCCTGAGTGCGGCCAAAAACGGAGATCCCATTGCGCATCTGGTATTCTCCATGATCGGGAACGTAGTGGGACAGACTATTGCCCCGGCCGTAGCCTTGTTAAATCCGGATACTTTGATTATTACGGGAATTATTTCCGAACTTGAAGACATACTCATAGCAGCCGTAAAAAAAGAGATTGAAATGAACGTTATTTCGATTACAAGCAATTCTTTAAATATTGTCGTTAACAAACACCACCAGTATTCGGTTGCAATAGGCGCCGCATCTTTGATATTGGAAGATTTTTTCATGCTGCCGATTGCACGGTAGACTTTGTATTCCCGGCCGGTTCACTCCCTCTGCCGCATTTGCTCCGAACGTAAATCAAAAAGTATTTGCCTTTCTTTACCGTGCATGCAAAATTAAACCTGTTAATTTTAGGTTTATTAGTTGATCCTCTACAAGGATCAGGCTGCTATTTATGAATCTTTTCTACAATTCTTAAACATCTACGATGTTTTTGTACTTTATTCAATTCAGATAATATCGATTCCGATTTTAATTTACCGCATCAGCATCCTTTTTTTATCTTTAGCCTTGTAGAGGCTACAGAATGGTAGTAAACCGTGACATCTTTTAATCATCCCCCTCGACAAGCCCGGGGCATCACCCTTACCCTACCAGCGGCAGGCAGGTTCTCTCGAGATGACAACAAAGATTTTTAATAAAAATTAATACAAATTAGACCGCTAATAAAAAATGGGAAGATAGAAAAACTTGAAGAATTACAGAAAAAATCATTCAGATGGAAAATTCAAGCGAATATTTCATTAAGAAATAAACTACGGCTTATAATAATATAAATTATTCACTTCTATCAAAATAATACAAAGTTAATTTGCCTTTTAAATGAATAAAATTTATTTTAATTCGAAGTTTATTTTATAAAAAAATAAACAATGCAAAAAGCGGGAGTGTGTTTTGTAGTGCAGTTAAATAACCCGCGAAATATTTTTTCTTATCGATCGAATTGAAAGAAGAGATTTTCATTGCGGAGACAAATATGAATTATGGGCACTTTTCGGAAGACGGCAAGGAATTTATAATTACAAATGTCAAAACACCTACCCCGTGGATTAATTATATATATAATAAAGATTACTTTGCGACTATTTCCAACAACGGCGGCGGCATAAGCTACCATAAAAATCCCCTTCACGGAAGGATCACAAGATACCGCATAAACGATGTCCCTCCTGACCGCCCTGGTAAATATATTTATGTCAAGGATATGGAAAGTTCTAAAATATGGAGCTTGACTTGGCAGCCGGTCGGAATAAATCCCGAGGCTTATAGAATTACCCACGGCTTCGGTTATACCCGCAGCGATGCGGAAATTGAAAAAATAAGATCTACGGTTTTATATCTTGTTCCCCCGGAAGAGAAACGCGAGATATGGAAAGCAACTCTTGTAAACAAATCCGGTAAAAAAAGAAGTCTGTCTGTTATTGGTTATGTTGAATTTGCATTGGGCCACGGTCTCATAGACATTATTAATCAATGCGACGACCAGCATTTTAACCGCGTATACTTTGATAAAAAACTAAACTCGATTTTTGCGACGAAGACTTATTGGGTTACCGAGGCAAACGGCACCCAGCAGCAGGAAAATAAGGAATGGGACCAGTGGGCATTCTTTACCGCTAACCTGCCTATAGTTGAATACGAGACTTTGCGGGAAAGGTTTATCGGGCTTTACAGGAACGAAAGCAATCCGGAGGCCGTCAGTGCAGAAAAATTCACAAGCCGCGATACGGATTTCGGAAATACGGTGGGTGCCTTAAAGGTAAATATAGAATTGCAGCCGGGCGAAGCTAAGGATATAATTTTTTCACTGGGCGTTATATCAAAATCCTCCTTCGAGACCGAAAAAGAAAAAGTACCCTCATTATATTATAGTTCCCAAAAGGTCGATAAGGCGCTGAAGGAAGTAAAAAACAACTGGGATAATTTTTTCGAACATGCGGTTGCCGATACGCCGGATAAAGACGTAAACTACTTTGTAAATTACTGGGTTCAATATCAGGCAAAAGTAGCGTTTGACGTCGGCAGGGTGGCCAGCTTTTATTATTGGGGAATAAGCCGCGGTTTCGGGTTCCGGGATACTTCGCAAGACGTAATTGCCGTAACTATTTCCCAGCCGGAAAATGCTTACGGCCGAATAATGTTCCTGGCAGGCCAGCTATTCAAGGACGGCAGGGCATATCATCATTTTTATAACGACGGCAACGGAGAATTGACAAAACACTGCGACGATCCGTTGTGGTTTATTCTTGCGGTAACAGAATACATTAAAGAAACGGGAAATTCGTCGATACTCTATAAAAAAGCTCCCTTTGTAGACGGTCCCGAGGATACGATTCTGGAGCATCTTCTGGCGATTGTTAAATTTGCGGAGAACAACCTAGCAAAACACAATCTGCCGGTTTTCGGGAGAGGAGACTGGAACGATACGCTAGATTATATAGGCGGCGACGACGGCGGTGAAAGCGTATGGGGCGGCATGTTCTACGTCGCAATGCTGAATAAACTGATCGAACTCTTCGAAAATTATAATATCGAAGCCCGGAGCCTTACGGGGCTGAGGGACAAAATAAGCAGAAGCATCGATGAATACTGCTGGGACGGAGAATGGTATATCCGGGCTTTCGGGGCCGGGGATAAAAAGATAGGTTCAAAGGACAATAAGTACGGGAAGATATTTATAAACACGCAGATCTGGCCCGTTATTGCGAACCTGCCCGATAAAAATAAATTGATCTCCGCACTCGACAGTTTGAAAAAACACCTGGATTCGGAATACGGTCCGAAAATCTGCGCTCCCGCTTTCATGGACATTGATCCCCACGTCGGTTTAATTACCAGGTGCGTTGCCGGGAAAAAAGAAAACGGAGGAGTTTTCTGCCACCCTGTATCTTGGCTCGTTCAAGCGGAATGCATGATGGGCAGAGGGAATACCGCGTTCATGTATTTTAAAAAACTTCTGCCGAACAGAGTTGATTCCGATATATTCGCTGCCGAACCTTATGTTTATTCACAGTATATTACAAGCGACGAACATTCTTCTCCCGGGAAAGCCAGTCATTCGTGGCAGACCGGTACGGCTTCGTGGATGTACAGGATATTCTTCGATTATATTTTGGGAGTCAGGGCATCCTATAACGGGCTGCTTATAGATCCCGTTATCCCTTCGGACTGGAAATCCTTTAAAGTAGAGAGAATATTCAGAGGCACAAAATATATAATAGAAGTTGAAAACCCGCGCGGTGTTGAAAACGGAATTAGAAATATTTCGGTCGACGGTAAGTTTATTGAAGGGAACGTTCTTCCCATCCCGGCAAAAAAGATTTGCTCGGTAAAAGTAACTATGTAAAAGTATACAAGTTGACCGCTTATACTAATAACCGTCTAAAGATTGCCGGAATTAAAATATTTGTGGGACTTTGTGTTTCCTTTGTGAGACTTTTGGCATAGCCATTCCTTCGGAAGTATAACAAAAAACTGGTCACTCACGAAGTGATGGCAATGCCAAAAGTCACACTAAGTTTTTCACAAAGTAGCACAAAGTATAAAATAAAAGCTATTATGTATAACTCCTATATCAAATAATTTATTTAAAAATTGCAAGCGGTCAACTTGTGTAAAAATACCAGAATTAATTTTGCGGATTAATTTCACAGCACTCAAAAAAAATTTTTTTACAAATGCCGGTACTTAAGAGATCCTCGAAAAATCCCATTATAACGCGGGAAGATTTAAATAGCCCCGTTCCCGGATTGAACGACGTTTCCTCGATCTTTAATCCCGGAGCAATAAAATATAACGGCAAATATATTTTATTGCTTAGAGTTCAGAATAGAGGGCGAGAAACATTCATTGTAAAAGCGGAAAGCGGCAACGGCACCGATTTCGAGATCGATAACAATATTGTTGAATTTAAGGGATTGGAAAAAATTACCGAAAAAATATTTCACGTATATGACGCGAGGATTACTAAGATCGAAAATGAATTTTACATAATGTTTGCTATGGATATGAATTCCGGATGCAGACTGGGCTTGGCAAAAACGGCCGACTTTGCCGAGTTTCATTTTCTCGGGATCGTTTCGGAAAATGATACCCGCAACGGAGTACTTTTCCCGGAAAAAATTAACGGAAAGTTTAAGCGGTTCGATAGGCCGAATAAAGTCAGGCTTGAAAACGGCCCGGTATCCGGCAATACAATCTATTTATCCGAATCCGACGATCTTTTGAAATGGCAAACGGTAGGACCTGTAATGGAGGGAAGGTTTCATTACTGGGACGAGAATATCGGATCGGGTCCGCCGCCTGTAAAAACAAAGGAAGGCTGGCTGCATATTTACCACGGCGTGGCCACGCATTTTGCCAGTTCCAATATATACCAGGCCGGCGTTGCCCTGCATGATTTAAAAGATCCTTCGAAAGTATTATCGAGAGGAAAATATAATATCCTCGAACCTAGGGAATTATATGAATTGACCGGGCAGGTGCCAAATGTAGTATTCCCGGGCGGGATGATAGTCGAAGACTCTGACGGCGAGGGATTTGCGAATGATGACAGTGAGGTATTGATTTATTACGGAGCGG
>JBJKOY010000539.1:0-7529 GCA_046706945.1 Ignavibacteriaceae bacterium
AGCGGAACTAATGATCTGAACCCGAAATATTCTCCCAACGGAGCTTATATAATTTTTGAGAACGGTTCAAATGTTGTGGGTTCCTCAAAGGATATTTGGATAATGAGTAGCATTCCAACAAATAATGCGGATAACAACAGACATTTATTAATTTCCAACGGAGTAATGCCCGATTGGAAATAATTTTAATTTTATTGATGATATTCCTTGTGTATTTCATCGTGCTTTTCAAGCGGTTCAAGGTGTGTAACGATATTTATTGGAGTTTTCAGTATCCCCTTCAATGATGTCTCAATTTCAGTTGCAGATTGATGAGCCTTTTCGAGGAGCGTTCCTTTCGGAAACAAAAGATGAAATTCTATCCAGACGGAATTCCCGCTCTCTCGGTACCTCAACTGGTGATACTTTAAACCGCGCTCCCGTATTTCGGAATCAAGCACCTGCCTGATAGAATTCCCGAGCTCGGAACTGCTCTCGTCCATCAAACCGCCGGCAGACCTTCTTATAAGCTTTCCGCCCGACCAAAGGATGTTCAGCGCCGCGATGATCGCAACAATCGGGTCGAAAGGCAGCCATCCGGTAATCAATGTTAATACGAGTCCGACAACCACCCCGAAGCTCGTCCAGGAATCCGTCAGTACGTGCTTCCCGTTTGCAATCAAAATAATAGACCCGGTCTTCTTCCCTTTCCAGACCAGGTATAAACCAAGCATAAGATTGATTACCGCCGCTCCGAAAGTGAACAGCGTACCCTCGTCGAGGTTCGTAAGCTCGATGCCCGTAATTAACCTGTTGACCGATACATAAATGATGTAGAAAGCCGCAAGTATTATCAAACCGCCTTCCGCTCCCGCGGAGAAATAGCTAATCTTATCGTGTCCGTAAGGATGACCCTTATCGGCCGGACGGTAGCTCAGCCACAGGCTGAAGACCGCGAAACCTACTCCGAATATATGGACTACGGATTCCGCCGCATCGGATAATATGGCCGACGATTCCGTTATGCCGTACGCGTACCATTTTATCAGCAGCATCAAAAATCCGATCGTAAACGACAACCGGATAGCAAAGAACTGTTCTTTCTGCCTGGATGTATCCATTGAATTTTTACGTATTTTATTTAAAAGACTTGATCGCCCCGTAAATTCCCTGTATCAGCATCTGAGTACCTATTACCGCCAGTATCAGTCCCATTATGCGGTTGACGACTTTTACGGCGCTTTCCCCGATAAACTTTATCAGCTTTTCCCCGGATACAAAAAAAACATAAGTTATGAGACAAAGGACGGCAAAAGCGCATACCGTAATAGCCGTATCCAAAATCCCGCCCTGAGCCGAAAAATTCATCGCCGTGGCGATAGTTCCCGGTCCGGCCAGTATCGGGATGGCAAGAGGCGAGACCGCGACGCTTAGTTCGGCTTCGAGACTTTTTTGCTTATCTTCATCGCTCGGGTTATGCATGGCCGACTGCTCGCCGTGAAGCATGTTGAAACCTATTACAAATACCAGTACGCCGCCTGCAATCCGGAGAGCAGGCAGGGTTAATCCGAAAAGTTCAAAGATTAATTTCCCGGCAATACAGCACACAAAAATAATTATAAACGCTATCAAAAGAGATTTAACCGCGATCTTCTTCTTTGTTTTAACATCATCGTCGGAAGTCAGTCCTATTAATATCGGCGTATTTGCGATCGGGTTCATGATTGCAAAAAAGCCCATAAAAACCGATAATATTTGATTAAGCATACTCTGCATTTTAGAGACCCATGCCGTCCAGGATCTCACATGCATAGTTTACATAGTTCATGCATTCCTTATCGAATAATTCGTTTTCCGCAAAATAATTCCGCCCTCCTTCGGTGGCAAGATCGCAGCCCAGCAGCTCGTAGCAATTCAAACTTCCGTATAACAACTTAAACTGGTCCGAAAAAGAATTAACTTTTTCATAAGTTGTATTTTTCGAATTTTCATCGGATTCCCGCGTTTTGCCGTACCTCAAACCGATCACCATGTAAGCGCCCGTAACGGCTCCGCAGGTCAACGACTGTCTTGCGCAGCCGGCACCGAATCCGCATGAGATTTTTTTTGCCGCAGTATCGCTGACGCCGTATTTTTCGCTGTAGGTCGACAGCACCGCCTGGGCGCAATTAAATCCGTCGGCGAAAGTTGCTTTTGCTTTTTCCGCATTTAACATAAATGCCCCCTAAAGAGTTGTTAAATTTCTCAATTCTTTGAAATCACTTTTTTAACATACTAAATAGGACTTTATTTAACAACTTAAAGTTAATCTCTTAGTAACGGAATCCCGGGGAATAAATATCGAGCCGCCGTGTCGGGAATGCCGTCAGGCAGGTATGGTCACGGTAAACTTCGAGCCTATGTTCACCCGGCTCTCGACGTTTATTTTTCCGCCGTGAAGTTCAACAAGTTCTTTTACGATGCTTAAACCCAGCCCTGTAGATTTTTCGCCCGAAGTCCCCTTTCTTCTTGCATGGGAGAATTTATTAAACAGTTCGGGAATAACTCCGGGATCAATCCCGATGCCGTTGTCTTCAACACTTATATTTAATCCTTCCGGGGAGCGGTACGAAGAAATCAGGATGTATCCCCCGCTGTTTGTGAACTTTATCGAGTTTAGAATTAAGTTGTCGATTATTCTCGCAAACTTCACTTTATCTACTTCCGCAATTGGATCCGAGCACAAATCCGTCCGTATATCGATTTGTTTTCTCCTGGCTCTAATCATAAAATGTATAACGGATTCCTCGATTATTTTATTTAAATCCGTCATCGATCTGTGCAACAGCTCTTCTTCTTCTTCAAGCTCGGCAATTTCAATTAATTCATTTATTATCTCTACCGCAGTATTTAATGCTTCCTGAATATATTTTATTAAATCCGTTTGGGAAGGATTTGAATTTTCGCTTAACATTTCTATCATTCCCAAAACCGAAGACAAAGGAGATTTTAAGTCGTGTGCAACGGTACCCAGGATTTCATTCTTCCGTTTATCCAATTCCTTGTATTCTTTCAGTTTGGAATCTTTATTTTTTACGGAAGTAATATCCTGGCTGATCCCGATCATTTTAATTGGTTTGTTATTATCGTCCCTTATAATATTGGCGTTGGTAATTACTACTATAGTCCTGCCGTCGGGAAGGATGCACTTATACTCGCAGTCGAACCTTGTACCGGATTCAATACAATTATTGAAATATGCGGCTACTTCGGCCCTGTCGTTCGGATGGATAAGATCCTTTATCTCCTCGTTTCTGTAAACAACACCGGGATTTAATCCCAATATTTTAAGCACATTTTCGGAACCGGTCCACGTCTTTTCCACCAGATCCGATTCGAAATAACCGATTGAAGCTATCCCTTCCAGTCCGTTTAAAACTGTTTTAAGATCAATCTCCATAATTTTTCCCGCCCCCAAACGGAGCATTTTTTCGCGCCGTTATATGGTAATAAAATATAAAATTGTAACGATTTAATCATCTTTTATAAAATTCCATAATTAATGCCGTGATTATAAGCAATTTTGTGTTATTTTTATTTCTTCCCGGGTTAAATATTACCCTAAACCGGAATTCCTTCTGTCGTAGAAATGTACGCTTTCCAAATACCGGAGCTTATTCGGCGCCGTAACGACTATATCGCTCATTTGAATTGGAATTACTTCAAATACTTTACCATCCAATCGATCCAGCGCTTGTATACGTCGGTTGTTCTTACGATATCTTCAGGGAAATGGGTATCCGCCGGATAAACGTAGAATTCCGTATTGACCCCGTTGTCTTTCAGGGCATGATACATTTCATAGCTGTTTACGATCGGCACATTCGGATCGCCTGCGTCTCCCAAAATAAGAGTAGGCGCTTTAACAAATCTTGCATACACTATGGGGGATTGTTCACGCCATATATCCCAGTATTTTTTAGACCACGGCGATCCTCCGAAGAAATACAGATCGTAGGTCTGATAATAGGCGATCGTATAATCCATTACCCAGTCGTTAAGCGCCGCGCCTTCCACTGCGGCTTTCCATTTATCCGGGTAGTAGCCGTTCAGCCACGAGGTCATGTATCCGCCGTACGACCAGCCGGATATTCCCATTCGGCTGGTGTCTATAAAACCTTTTTCTATTATTTTGTCCAGACCGGCCATTATATCCTTGCCCGGACCTTCGCCGGTATTTCTGTATATCGCGTGCTGATATTTATCCCCGAGATTTGTACTTCCTCTGTAGTTCGGCTGGAAGACGAAAAAACCTTTAGCCGCCAGAAGCTGTGAAAGAGCGGAGAAATGCACGGTGGAAGCCCATTCCGGTCCGCCGTGTATAACAAGCACTACCGGATATTTTTTACCTTCTTTATAATCAACAGGGTAATTTAGTACGCCGTCTTCTTCGAAGCCGTCCGGCCCATTCCAGTTAATCGATTCGGTTTTACTCAGGGACAGACTATCCGCAAAGCCGTTTAAATTAGTAAGCCTTTCCGGTTTCCCGGTAAGAGAAGACATGTAATATAATTCCGCGGGATGCGCCGGCGTACTCCCCGTGAACGATATAATTCCCTTTTTAGAAATACTCAGGCTTCCTTCATCTATTTCAACGTTTCCCGGATTAATCTCTTCGGCTTTCCCGTTCACCGGCTGCTTCCATAAAATATTATGCGTCCCATTCATGCCGGTCAAGAGCAAATTATCTTCGTCGGGGATCCATTTATAGCTCATAATATTCCGGTCCAGTCCGGATGTAGCATCGAATATTTTCCCGTTATCGTAAACATACACCGCGTTTCCGTTATTAAGATCTCCGCCGCGGGCTCTCATAAACGCCAGTATTTTACCCGAAGTTGAGTATTGAGGCTGCCCGGAACCTTCATCGCTTATCAGCGTATCGATTTTTCCGCCGTTCGTGTCTATTCGGGCAACTACCGAATGCCATGAGTTTCCCTCCCAGACATCAGGGAACAATTGAAAAATAACAGATCCGCCGCCGGGGCTCCATATCAAAGGCGAGATCGTCTCCTGATCGGTTTGAAGACTTTGCTCCCCTTTTGTCAGCTGCCTGGCCTTGCCTCCTTCCGACGGGACAATCCACAAATGCCAGGGCTGAAGAGCCTCGCGCACCATATAATTATTAGCCGTTACCTTGAAAGCATCTTCATGATGTTTGATCTCTTTCGGATTGGGAATCGTATCCTGAGCGACGTAAGCTATTTTTTTCCCGTCCGGGCTCCAGGTGTATTCCGCTACTCCGGTCTTGGACTCCGTAATCATAACGGGGTCGCCGCCGTTCATAGGCATAATATAAATTTGGGGTTTTTTTGTGCTCGAATCTTTCGATATAAACGCCAGCCTGCTGCCGTCAGGAGACCAGGATAACCCGGAAATTTCTTCCCTATGATAGGTTAAACTTCGGAGGGTTCCCTCGTGAATATTTACAAGATCTATCTCCTGATTGTTCTTATCCGTTTTCCAATCGGGTTTAGATTTAATGAATGCAATGCGGCTGCCGTCCGGAGATATCTTGGGACTAGCGATACTCACAATTTTTCTTAAATCCTCCAGTCGAAACGGCTTACCCGTTGATTGCGCCCGGGTAAACGGAGCGGAAGATATTGACAGGCTTAAAATAACCGAGCATATAATTAGCTTCATAATTCTTTTTCCGATGATCTTATTATTAGTTTTCCTTCGCGCCGGGAACGGAAAATTAATTAAAAGAACCGTCCCCGTTTCTATTAATGGTGCGAATTTAATAAAAATATTTTATTATCCTTGTAATATATGTTGTAAATAAATTCTTAAAGTGCTTCATATGTGTCTGCATTTGTTAATTACGAAAATTGAACAGCTGAAAATCAATTTTGACCGGGAAGAGAAGGGATAATCGAATGAAGAATAATTGAATAATCGAATGAAGAATAATTGAATAATCGAATAATTGAACAATTGAATACTTGAACAATCGAATTAAGAATTATTGAACAAATGAATACGGAATGAATAATTGAGACAAAACATCTCAACAACCAACCACCTACCGCCAACAACCGACACGACAACAATCCGTACTCCGTTTTCGCCGATTAAAACCGGTTATTTACCGATTCTTTGTTTTGAATGAATAGCCCCAGGTATTATTTTACGCACATAAAAAACGGAATAATTGAATTCTACATTTCCCGCAACCCAAACAAAATGCAGAAAGTAAATGGAAGACAATAAAAAAGATTTATCGTCGTTAAGGATTAACCGGACCCGGGATAATGCAAATCAAGGGAAGAATCATAAGCTCATTCTTGGACTTGGCATAGCGGGGACGGCCGCAGTTGTCATCTTAATATACTTTCTTTTACTTCCGGTATTTAATTCCGCCGTTGAAGTAAGTCTTGCGGCCGCTGCAATGCAGACGCCTGCACAGTCCAACGCCGTATTTACCGCGAGCGGATATGTGGTAGCTCAAAGAAAAGCGGCGGTTGCTTCAAAAGGAACAGGTCAGCTTATCTACCTTGGAGTAGTTGAAGGAGACAAAGTAAAAAAAGGCGAAATTATTGCCCGTCTCGAAGACAACGACGTAAAAGCCCAGCTTGCCGAAGCAAAAGCGAACCTTGAAATTCAGCTGTCGGGATTAGACGACGCGAAAAATAATTATGGTAGAGAAAAAGCGCTGTATAAAACCGGTTCGACGACCGAAGCAGCTCTTGATGCCGCGGCGGCTAATTACAAGCGCACCGAGGCTTCTATAGACCTGGCAAAGGCTCAGGTGCAGGCTGCTGAGGTCGCCCTTGAAAACACAATAATCAGGGCTCCGTTCGACGGGACCGTTCTGACTAAAAATGCGGACGTAGGCGAAATAGTAGCGCCCCTCGCGGCGGGTATAAATTCTCGGGCGGCTGTTGTTACAATTGCGGATATGAAGTCTCTCCAGGTGGAAGCCGACGTGTCCGAATCTAATATCCAAAGAATAGTTCCAAACCAGGACTGCGAGATAACCCTGGACGCATACCCGAGCCGTTCGTACCCGGGGTATGTAGCTAAGATTGTACCGACCGCCGACAGGTCAAAGGCAACCGTAATGGTGAAAGTCGGATTTAAAAATTACGACAGCAGGGTCCTTCCGGAGATGAGCGCAAAAGTTTTATTTTTGGCAAAGGACGACAAAAAGATGCTGGGCGATGAACAGCCTGTCCTGGTCGTCCCCGGTTCGGCTTTGACCGTTAGAAACGGAAGACAGGTTGTATTTACGGTAAGAAACGAAAAGGCCGTTGAAGTGCCGGTAATTACCGGCAAAAGGTTCGGGTCGTATGTTGAGATAAAGTCGGGTTTAAAAAACGGCGAGAAAGTAATTCAGAACGTAACCGGAGAGATAAAAGAAGGTACGAAATTAAAAACGAGCTGATTATCCCACGTAAAAGTTCAAAATAAATTATGATACCGGAGAAAATATGGCAGATATAATCCAAGTTCAAAATTTATATAAATCGAATTGGCGAGACAGCATTGAAACATCTGTTTTACAC
>JBJKOY010000540.1:0-3977 GCA_046706945.1 Ignavibacteriaceae bacterium
CGGCGAAGAAATATATATTTCCGTTGCCGGCAAAGGGGAAGAGCTGAAACCTGCCGGAGGATCCGTAAAAATTAAATTCAAAGAACCTTTTTATATCGGTTTGGGAGTTTGCGCTCACGACAATAACGTCATCGAACAGGCTGTTTTTTCAAATGTTATAATCAAAGAAGGAAAGCTAAACATGAGCGAAAAACCTTTAACGGAAAGTACGCTGGAGACAATTAATATCGAATCCCTGGACAGACGCGCGGTATATATTACGGATGATCATATTGAAGCTCCCAACTGGTCCCGCGACGGAAAATATTTTTTATTTAACAGCACGGGCAGGATTTATAAAATACCGGTAGAAGGAGGCGATCCGGTTTTGATCAATACCGGGTTTGCCGTGAACTGTAATAACGACCACGGGATTTCACCGGACGGGACCCGACTGGTAATAAGCGATCAAACCGAAAACAACAGCTCAATGATTTACATTCTGCCCGTCGGCGGCGGGACCCCGAAAAAAATTACGGAAAAAAGTCCCTCTTATTGGCACGGATGGTCTCCCGACGGCAAGACGCTGGCATACTGCGCAGAACGGAAGGGCAATTTTGATATTTATACTATTCCGGCGGAAGGCGGGAACGAACAAAGATTAACGACCGCGGAGGGTTTGGACGACGGACCCGAATATTCGCCGGACGGAAAGTACATTTATTTTAATTCCGACCGAACCGGTGTGATGCAAATTTGGAGAATGAAAACGGACGGCAAAGAGCAGGAACAGGTGACCGGCGACGAATTTAATAATTGGTTCCCCCATTTTTCACCCGACGGCAAATGGATCGTTTTTCTTTCGTATGACAAGGATGTTAAAGGACACCCTCCGAATAAAGATGTTATGCTAAGAATGATGCCAGCCGGCGGCGGCAAGATACAAGTGCTGGCCAGCCTATTCGGCGGTCAGGGTACAATCAATGTCCCTTCCTGGTCTCCCGACGGTAAAAATCTGGCTTTTATAAGTTATTCGTTAATCTATCCTTAATGTTATAAAATTCGGTTAATAAAAGAAGCGAGGAATGTAATATGAGCGAAGTTTCCCAGAAATTACCCTTCAAAGAAAAATTCTTTTACGGCTTCGGAGATCTGGCTTCAGTCCTTTACTGGCAGACTTTCATGCTTTATCTGACATATTTTTATACGGACGTGTTTCTCCTCCCTGCGGCCGAGGCGGCTACATTATTTGTCGTCAGCCGCGTTTGGGACGGAATAAACGATCCGATGATGGGCATGATAGCTGACCGGACAAATACAAGGTGGGGAAAATTTCGTCCGTATCTTCTTTGGATTTGCGTGCCGTTTGCCGTAGTAGGAGTTTTGACTTTTACGGTCCCGAATTTCGGTCCGCAGGGCAAACTTATCTGGGCTTACGCAACGTTCATTTTAATTATGATGCTTTATACGGCAATTAACATACCTTATACGGCATTGATGGGAGTTATATCGGCGGACTCAAACGAACGGACTTCGGTTTCGTCTTTTAAATTCATATTTGCATATACCGCCGGAACAATAGTATCGGCTACACTGCTTCCCATGAGCAAAGCTCTCGGCGGCAGCAACGTAGCGCACGGCTGGCAGATGTCTTTTATAATCTACGGAATAGCGGCGGTCATTTTCTTTCTGATTGCATTTCAGGGAACACATGAACGAATAAAACCGCCTAAAAACCAAAAGTCGTCGATGAAAAAAGATCTGAAAGAATTATTTACGAACACGCCGTGGCTGATATTGCTTGCGACAACAATTACTTTTATTCTATTTGTGGCGATTCGCAGCAGCGTGACGGTACATTATTTTAAATACGTCGTCCGTACTCAAACTCTCTCGCTTCCTTTTTTGGGGACTGGCAAATATGATTTCACGGATTTGGCATCCGCTTTTAATACCGTCGGACAGATCTCTTCTATCATCGGCGTATTCCTAATAAGCTGGGTTGCCAGGCTGCTCGGCAAAAAAAGAGCGTTCCTAATAATTTTTATTATATCCATTTTTAGCACCGCGATATATTATTTCCTTACGCCGAACCAAATGGGTCTTATCTTTTTCTTTCAATTTACCGGCTCGATAACCGGCGGGCCGTTGAGCGTCTTACTATGGGCTATGTATGCCGACACGGCGGACTACGGCGAATGGAAGAACGGGAGAAGGGCGACCGGATTGGTCTTTTCAGCCTCTACAATGTCTCAAAAATTCGGTTGGGCGATAGGCGCCTTTATAGCACTTATGCTTATGTCCCAAGTAGGGTTCGAACCGAATCAAGTTCAATCACCCGAAAGCATCCGGGGCCTGCTCCTGCTTTTTAGTCTCATCCCGGCGGCGTTCGGCATCGTTTCAATGATCATTTTGTTCCTTTACCCGTTAAGCGATAAGCGTGTAGATACGATAATTGCGGAACTAGAAAAAAGAAGAAAAGAAAGCGGGGATGTTCCGCAAACTGCGGGTATTTAAATTGAACTCGTAAAGCAGGTGGTAGGAGGTTGTATTGTAGGTTGTGGGAGGTAGGAGGTTGTATTGTAGGTTGCGGGAGGTAGGTGGTTGTATTGTAGGTTGCGGGAGGTAGGGCGCCGGCTGCGATTCTTTATTCAAAAGATATATCCTTGAACTTGCACTTGAACTTTAATATTTCTTTTCAGAGGTAATAACATGAGTATAAAAATTATAGGTGATGCTCTCCCGAACATTCCCTGGCAGGACAAGCCTTCCGGTTATTCCGGTATAGTCTGGAGATATGATAAAAATCCCGTGATAGGAAAGGAAGCGCTTAAGGATTCTTTGAGGATTTTTAACAGCGCAATTGTTCCG
This sequence comes from Ignavibacteriaceae bacterium, assembly GCA_046706945.1. GTDB lineage: Bacteria > Bacteroidota > Ignavibacteria > Ignavibacteriales > Ignavibacteriaceae > FEN-1297. The sequence goes on from JBJKOY010000540.1 coordinate 2,851, forward strand.
TTCGAAGGAAAATTTATCGGCGTTTTCAGGGCCGATCACAAGAACGGTTACCCCCAGCTCCATCTCGGAAGAAGCGCCGATGCCGTCAATTGGAAAATCGAGGAAGAAAATATATTATTCTTAAATGAGGACGGTTCGCCTGCAAAACCAATCCTGTACGGTTACGATCCCAGGCTGGTAAAAATCGGGGATGCATATTATATAACCTGGTGTAATTATTTTAACGGGCCTACGATAGGTATTGCCCGTACGAAGGATTTTAAAAATTTTGTGCAGCTTGAAAATGCCTTTCTGCCTTTTAACAGGAACGGCGTTTTGTTCCCGAGAAAAATCGACGGGAACTACATTTTACTTAACCGGCCTAGCGACAACGGGCATACCCCTTTCGGGGATATTTACCTGAGCCAAAGCCCGGATTTAACATATTGGGGCAAACACAGACTAGTACTGAAAACCGGTCACTACTGGTGGAAGAATACAAAATTAGGCGCCGGACCGGTACCTATAGAAACAGAGGAAGGCTGGCTGCTGATTTATCACGGCGTTTGTACAACCTGCAGCGGGTATATTTACAGTATGGGAGCGGCGCTCCTCGATTTGGATGAGCCCTATAAGGTTATTGCCGATTGCGAAAATTACCTTCTGACCCCGGAAGCTCCTTATGAAAGAACAGGTTTTGTTCCCAATGTTACCTTTCCGTGCGCGACTTTATGCGATTCCGGCACGGGAAGAATTGCAATCTTTTACGGCGCCGCGGATACCTGTTCTGCGCTTGCTTTTGCGTATGTTGACGAAATTGTGAGATATGTTAAAGCGCACCCGTCCAAACCGATTGATTCGTAAAAAATTTTAACGGGCAAAAATAAAGTAGCTTTTTTAACTGTTTCAATAATTCAATAAATTTATCAGGATTCAGAAAAAAAGTTTAGTAAAAAAGCGAAATTTTAGTACGGGAAATTGAATTATAATCTAATTTATTTGCTTTTTTCTTGAATTAAAAATATATTTGTGGCTCGTTTATAAATCCGGGCGGACGCCGGAGTTGGAGAGCCGGGGCGGACTGTAAATCCGTTGGCTGACGCCTTTGGGGGTTCGAATCCCTCGCCGCCCACAACATAAAACATGGT
>JBJKOY010000541.1:0-1760 GCA_046706945.1 Ignavibacteriaceae bacterium
CGAGCAGACGCGGAGTTAATATATCTATTATCCACCATCGAAAGTTCGATTGCGACGACAAGTCCGATGCAAGCGAGGCAACGCCGTTTTGATCCAAATAAACTAGAAGTCCTTCGGTAATGACCAAGACCCTTCTCGCATCGTGGTTTATTCTCTCGAACAGTCTTAACCTGGCCGGGTTGTCGTTAAGATCAAGCTTAATCCTTTCCAGCGAACAAACAGGTTTAACTCCGGCCAGCTTCGCTTCCTTATAATATATCATATCCGGGAAATCAACCTCTATCCAGTGAACGGATCCCGGCAAATCCAGCCTGTACGGCCGTGTATCAAGTCCGGCTGCAAGATTTACCACCGTATCCGCCCTGCCGCTGCCTATTGTTTGATAAATAAACTCGTCCATAACTGCGGTCCTGACAATCATCGACCATGCCCCGTTTTTGCCGTTGGGTAAATTCTTAACAATTTCCATCCCGCGTTCGCCCGCCAAGACCTCCGCATACGGATCCCGGAACAAAGCGTCCTTCCTTTTCGTTTCCATTGCCCTATAAACCGCTACCCAGAGCGCGGTATCGGAAATGTGAGTAATTTGAGAGCTTATTCTTTCCATGACCGTAAAAATTTTCCTTTTATTTCTTGCCGACCTGGATTTTTTGATACGAGAATATTGTTTTTGTTTCAGAATATTTAAGCCCAGCATTTTCGAATAATTTTTTAAACTCGCCGGTGCCGTACAGTTTAACGTGCGAACGATCGAATATTTTAGATACTTTATCCATGATCTTTATAATACCGTAATCCGCCGACAGATCGAGGATGTACGCCGCGCCTCCGGGCTTTAACAGTCTGCTCATTTCTTTTAAGGATTTTAAAGGGTTAAGATAATGATGAAAAGAATTAGTGCAGATGATCGTTTCGAATAAACCGACGTCCAGGGGAATCGATTCCGCGTTTGCCGTTATAAAACGGAAATTGCTTTTGCCGCCGAAATTTTCGGCTGCTTTCTCAATCATTTTATCGGACATATCGACGCCGTAAAATTCTCCTTTACCGTCCAGCATTCGTGAAATCTCTCCCAGGGCCCAGCCGGTTCCGCAGCCGACGTCCAGGAACCGCATACCCACTCTTAATTCCAGTAACGAGATTAAGCTTCCCTGCGCTTTCCTCAGGTAGTTGTTTTTCCAATTGTCGTCGTCAATGGTGCCTGCCCACTTATCCCATTTGACTTTGTTTAACCGCGCATGCTTCGACTCGTCCGTCATCCTTTACACTTTATCCTTTTCTCTTACGAATGCAATATAATCAGTATAGACCGGTTCTTTGCCGTTTCTGCGCATTTCTGCAGCAACCTGCGCGCGATGGTAGGCCGAATGCAGCGATACATGGGTTAAAACATCGTAGTAAGAAGTCGAGTATTCGATGCCCTTGGTGTTTTTATATAAGGCGGTTTTTGAAAAGTCGCCTGCAGCATCGGATTCTATAAAACTTTTATATTCGGAAGTATTTTCCCGTAGAATATCTTCGCATTCCGCCAGAGACAACGTCTTCCACATATCTATTTTCGAATATTCGCCGCCTTTTAATCTCAGCATCCAAACTTTTTCGCTTAAAAGGATATGAGAGAATAATCTCAAAACCGGTTCATCGCCGGCTTTCTGGGATCTAATTCCGTCCAAAAGTTTATTGTTCGCCCAGGCATCGTACCCGTAAATATTTAAGAAATGCTCTTTCATAACGTCAGCTCATATTTAAAATAAATTCCG
>JBJKOY010000542.1:0-4163 GCA_046706945.1 Ignavibacteriaceae bacterium
TGCTAACGTAATAATTTTAGGCACATCGTTGGGAAGCGCCGCCGATATCGAAGGTCACTACAAGATACCGAATATACCATCCGGGCCTCATACAGTAAAAGTGTCTTATATCGGATATAGATCAAAGATTATTAGTGTTACGGTTCAAGATAATAAAACAATTCAGCTGAATATTGCTTTGCCTGCCGCCGTAATCGAAGGGCAGACTGTAGTGGTAACCGGACAAGCACAGGGTCAGGTAGCTGCCATTAACCAGCAGTTAAGCTCCAATACAATAGTGAATGTTGTTTCCGAACAGAAAATACAAGAACTGCCGGATGCCAACGCCGCCGAGGCAATAGGCCGGCTGCCGGGTGTTTCCGTAACAAGGTCCGGCGGAGAAGCAACACAAATTGTACTTCGCGGACTGGATGCCAGGTACACTACGGTAACTTTGGACGGCATAAGAATCCCTTCTACGGATGCTTTGGACAGAGGAATAGACTTAAGCATGATCTCACAGAGTTCCCTGGCCGGTATAGAAGTATATAAAGCACTGTTATCAGATCAAGATGCCGATGCAATTGCAGGCAGCGTAAATCTTGTAACTAAGAAAGCACCCGAACAAAGAGTAATCAGGGCGGTATTAAAAGGCGGTTTCAACAATCTGATGAAATCTGCCAACCAGTACGACTTTTCGCTGAAATACGGCGAAAGGTTTTTTAACAAGCTGCTGGGCGTCCAGCTTACCGGGAATATAGAGAACAAGATCAGAAGCGCGGAATCATCGAATATCGGTTACGATCAATCCATACTTCACCAGACGAGTTATTTTATAAACGACTTTACATTAAACTTTACGGACGAAGTAAGGCAGAGGGACGGCCTGAATTTAATATTGGATTATAATACCCCCGACCAGGGCAATATAAAACTAAGCGGTGCATTCTTTAGAACCAACAGGAATTTTATTAATCATTCGAGAGACTATCCGAACGGAGGCGGCAATACCCAGTATCTCGGCGGAGTTACCTACAGCTTCAGAGACAGGGAACAGGAGATCAAAACCTTCAGCAGTTCTTTGGAAGGCGATAATAGTCTAGCCGGCCTTAATGTAAAATGGGGACTGTCGTTTGCTCAATCGAGCGCCAATTATCCTTACGATTATCAGCTGGATTTCAGCGAACCATCCAACCAGGGAACATCGGGCATGCGCGTGACGCCGCAGATAAAGTCCAATCCGGAGCAGCTTGTATCTTATGCATATAATAACTTTCTGGCGGCTACATTAGCGGGTGCTTATTATTCCGGTCAGGATAACCTGGATAAAGACAAGTCCGTTTTTATAAATTTATCCAAAGAATATACGGCCGGGAACCTCTTCTCGGGCAAAGTTAAATTCGGCGCTAAATATAAATCGAAAAGCAGGTTTAATAACCAGTCGCAAAATGCTGCATACTATTATCTGGGATTATGGCAGCAGTATGAAAAACTTCCCAACGGATCGATACAGCCGAAAGATTTCAGCGGTTCTTATTTCGAGGATTTCTTCCAAAGCGGTTCGAAAAACATATCCTTCCAGGAATTTCTTGATTCTCCGCCGGCATCAAGAAAGGTTGAAGGACTGTATAATTTATATCCTCTGATAATTAAAGACAGATTGCAGCAATGGTACGATCTGAACAAATACGGAACGGATAAAACAGGCAGAACTTACGAGTATAATGCCGATCCGACATTCGCCGCATATTATTATGATATTACCGAGGCCGTCTCTGCCGGTTATATAATGAATACTTTTAACTTCGGCCAAAATATTACTTTTATTGCCGGCATAAGAGTCGAACAGGAAAATAACGATTATAAAAATAACTATTCCAAAACAATGGCGAGCGGTTTCCCTTATATCAGCCTGCCGATAAGAGATACTACTTCCACATATACTCAAACGGAAGTAATGCCGAATTTTAACTTCAGAATAAAACCTACCGACTTTATGAATATACGTCTCGCCGCCTACAAAGCGCTTGCCCGCCCCGATTTTAATATGAGATTAAATACATACTTTGCGTGGCGTCCTGCCAGCACAGGCGGAAACAAACAGTTAATAGTCGGAAACCCGCAGTTAAAAACAGCCGAAGCATGGAATTATGAAATAAATACTTCTTTCTACGGGAATAAAATCGGTTTGTTCACGGTTTCCGCTTTTTATAAAGAAATTAAAAATATGTACCACATGCTGAACCAAATCAATACTTCCGGAAATGTCCTGTTCCAAGCGCTCGGCATGGATACAAAAACCATACATACCGGCACTTACCAGCTTACGGTACCTTACAATTCATCGAGTCCTACAAAAGTATGGGGATTTGAATTTGAGCATCAAATCAATTTTGCTTACCTGCCCGGTCTGCTCCAAAATATAGTGCTGAGCTACAACCTGTCTATAGTTCGCTCCTTAACATATTTAATTGGTTCGAGAACGGATACCACTTTCACAAATATCGGAGGGATACCCTTTCCTACCTACACCGAACACGCATATATATATAAACAGGAATTGGAAGACCAGCCCAGGTTTTTCGGCAATGTATCGCTGGGGTACGATATAGACGGTTTCTCCGGAAGAATATCGCTGTTCCACCAGTCCGATTATTATACGTCTTTTTCACCCAGCGGAAGGAGCGATAGGATAATTTCCGGATACAACCGCATCGACTTGTCGTTGAAGCAGAAAATTAACGATAATATTTCCTTATTGCTTGAAGTAAATAATTTAACCAACCATAAGGATGTCAACCTTTTATACAACAGAGTAAATCAGTATAAAATTCCGAGTTCAACGCAGAATTACGGCATAACGGCTGATTTCGGAGTCCGTGTCGATCTTTGATAAAGTACGATAATAGCATCAAATTAATAGAATACTCAAAGGCACTTTCATAATAATGCATTGTTAATAGAACGTAATTGAAAAAGGTACCAGTTATATTTTAACTAAATTAACCAGTAAAACAATATCACTAAAAGGGAGGTATTATGTTTCGAAAACACTACATAATGTTGCCAGTGTTGTTTATAGTCTTTCTATCCGGATTTACGTTAGGGCAAAATGTTGTAAGGCTTCTGCCGTATAACGGAACTTCGGATACCGAGATAATAACCCAAATAAAAGCAGATACTGCGGCCAATCACGGTATTTTGCCGGGACGCGTTTATCAATTGGACGGCGGCGGTCTTTATATTTGCCAGGAGACATTTTATGTCGATAGTGCATCAACATTAAGATTGCGATCGTCCGATTCTAAAAAAGCAATTATTTATTTATATCCCACGGGTACCGGTTCCACTCCGCAGAATCCTCCGGGATATTTCGTAAGATTAAGAGGCGGCAACCTTGAGATGAGAAATATTGCCATGTCGGGATATTTCGAACCTGTCGATTCCAATTTCAATAACATACAGGGCGGTATGATCAGGACGGATAACGAGGGTTCTGATATAATACTTGACAGCTGTATTTTTTCAAACACCAACGGGCAGGTTATTCGTACCGAAGCCTCTGCCTCCGTAATTAAAGTGACAAATACGATCTTAACCAACCTGGGAGCATTAATCACCTCTAACTTCGGTGCCGGAAAAGGTATTGATCTGCGTGCGGCATCGTTGGATACGCTGATATTTCAAAATAACACCGTTACGAATTACCAGGACCGCGTAATCCGTCACTATAATTTCAGCAATCCGCTGCAGGGGACGGGCAATATTAAATATGCCCTCATCGATCATAACACAATGTTCGACGGGATGAGTTTCCACGGGTTAATAAATATGGGTAATGTCGGAAACAAGGTGTTTATCACTAATAATTAGTTCAAAGATGCATTTGCGGCGGGCTAAGATTCCACGGATGCAACCAGAACAGCAGAATGGGCAAATACTGGAGAGCTTTATCCCAACGGGCTTAACAGGATGTCGTGGATATTTTCTGCTCCCAACGATTCGACCCAATGGGTTGTAAGCAACAACTTTTATGCAGATTCGGATTCGGGACAGCCGTTTTTTGATGCGCATACGGCGGAACCGATTACGGTAGGTTCACCTCTTTCTTGGCATATAAACGGCCGCCTGGGCGCCGATTCGGTAAAAGCATTCACCATGATAAATGATCCTAACCTTGCAAA
>JBJKOY010000543.1:0-16525 GCA_046706945.1 Ignavibacteriaceae bacterium
AATGCCAGCCCAAAGCTCAACGAGATAAGGAATGAACTTAGGAACCGGCGTGAAGACCTTATAAAATCGGTCAACAGAATAGTTAAATCTCTGGACGAGAAAGATATTATAAGAGAAGATTACCTGACGCTAAGGGACGGAAGAATTGTAATCCCGGTTAAAGCCGAACATAAAAGACATATAAGGGGATTTATACATTCAGAGTCGTCGACCGGTCAGACCGTTTATATCGAACCGGAAGAAACGCTCGAGCTTAACAACGAAATTATATCCCTGTCGTTCGCCGAAAAACGCGAAGTAGAAAGACTGCTCAGGGAAATAACAAAGAGGATAGGCGCTATAAGCACGGAGCTGAAAGATTCGCTGTCCGTTATTTCTTTAATAGATTCCGTATTTGCACGGGCAAAATATTCCGTCGAGATTATAGGGAGCTTCCCGGGCATCGACAACCGGATTGATCTGAATATACAGGACGGGAGACATCCTCTCTTACTGAAAAAACACGGAAGGAACGAGACGGTTCCTCTAAACGTAAAATTATCCGGCAGGAAAGTAATTGTAATAACGGGGCCGAATGCGGGCGGGAAGACAGTGGTTCTAAAAACGATCGGATTACTGGCTCTTATGGTGCAGTCCGGTCTTCATGTTCCCGTTAGTCCGGATTCCAATTTCCGTTTCTACAAAAATATCCTGCTCGATATAGGCGATGCCCAATCCATAGAGGACGATCTATCAACCTTCAGTTCCCATCTTTCGAACATAAAGCAAATTATGGCAGAGGCCGACGGGGAATCGCTTATACTGCTGGATGAAATAGGCACCGGTACCGACCCGGAGGAAGGTTCGGCGCTAGCTTCCGCCGTTCTGCTGAGCCTGCGGGATAAGCAGTCGACGGTATTTGCCACAACTCACCACGGTTCGTTAAAGCTGTTTGCCCACGATACGGAAAGCTTCGAAAACGCCGCCATGGAATTCGATACGAAAAACCTCCAGCCGACGTATGTTTTTAAACAAGGCATCCCGGGTTCTAGTTATGCATTCGAAGTGGCAAAAAGAATAGGCCTTGACGAGACCTTCCTTAACCTTGCTTCCGGGTACCTGGACGAGGATAAACACAAATTGGAAAATTTTCTTGTCGACATTGAAGCACAATCACGCGAGCTTGAGGAGAAACTTAAAAAACTCGAGATCGAAAATTCGAGATTAAACGGACTGTCCAATCTATACAAGCAGAATATCGACAAGTTGAACAGAGAAAAGAACTTGATCCTTAAGAGGGCAAAGACCGAAGCCGATGATTATATTAAAGGCATCAATAAAAAAATCGAGCACGTTATTAAAGAGCTGAAAGAATCCAACGCGGAAAAAAACATAATTAAAGAGACGAAACGGATCGTGGCCGATTTAAGGGAAGAGAACAAAAAACTTTTGCAGGATGATTTTGAATTGCAGCAGGAAAATTATAACTTTTCGATTGGTAATTACGTTGCGTTAAAAAATACGGAAACAAAGGGCGAGATTGCAGAAATTAACCAGGCGAAAAATACCGCTTTATTAAAAATAGGTTCGTTAAGGATGCGGGTGGATCTAAATAAACTGGTGCCCGCGAAAAAAGAAAAAAATAAGGTAGATAGCGGCGGTTACGGAAATTTCCCGGTGCCGCCCGCGGAGTTCAGATTGGACATACGCGGCCGAAAGCCGGAAGAAGCCGAATTTGAAGTTTTAAAATTTATTGATAACGCGAATACATCCGGTCTTGACAGAGTTGAAATATTGCACGGCAAAGGTGCCGGTGTTCTTAAAAAAATGGTAGCCGACATACTAAAGAAGCACGATAAAGTAAAAGGTTTTTATTTTGCACCCGTTGAATTCGGCGGCGAAGGCATTACAATTGTCGAAATTTTATAGCGGTTATTTTGTTTAAAAAAATATTAATCGTAAATAGAGGGGAAATAGCTGTAAGAATAATAAGAGCTTGCCGCGAACTGGGTATAACATCGGCTGCGGTTTATTCCGAGGCGGATAAGACATCCGTTCATACGGGAATGGCAGACGAATCGTACAATATCGGGGAAGCAGCCCCTTCCTTATCCTACCTCAACAAAAACAAGCTGATTGAACTGGCAAAAAGCATCGGTGCCGATGCAGTGCATCCGGGCTATGGATTTTTATCGGAGAATGCGGAATTTATCAAGATGCTGGAAGACGAAGGGATCAAGTTTATCGGGCCGTCGTCGGCATCGGTTGCCATGATGGGCAGCAAGACCGCCGCCAGGAACCTGATGAAGGAAAACGGTGTTCCCATTGTTCCCGGTACGACATCGCCAATAACGGACATTGAGCATTCTAAAGCCGAAGCCCTGGAAATAGGCTACCCCGTATTGTTAAAGGCATCGGCGGGGGGAGGCGGGAAGGGAATGAGGAAGATATCCTCCCCGGATGAATTCGGCTACGCTTTCGAAGCCGCTCAAAGAGAAGCCGTTAAGGCTTTCGGCAGCGGCGAGATTTATATGGAGAAATTTATTGAAAACCCCAGGCATATCGAAGTACAAATTATAGCCGACACCCGGGGCAACTACGTTCATTTGTTCGAACGTGAATGCTCGATACAAAGACGGCATCAGAAGATAATCGAAGAATCCCCCTCGTCCTTCGTTGATCCCGAAACAAGAGAAAAAATAACAAACGCCGCGATAAATGCCGCCGCCGCGTGCGGGTATTACAACGCCGGCACAGTCGAGTTCTTGATGGACAAAGATAAAAATTTTTATTTCCTCGAAATGAATACAAGGCTTCAGGTTGAGCACCCGGTAACGGAAATGATCTCGGGAATTGATCTTGTGAAGGAACAGATTTCGATAGCGGGAGGGAACGAATTGTCGTTTAAGCAGGAGGATTTAAAAATAAACGGTCACGCTCTGGAGTGCAGGATTTACGCCGAAGACTCCGAAGAAAATTTTTTACCTTCAACAGGAATTATTTCCGAATACAAAATTCCTTCGGGCCCGGGAATCAGAGTCGACGACGGGTTCGATTCCGGCTCCGAAATTAGTGTTTTTTACGATCCTTTAATAGCCAAACTGGTCTGCTGGTCGGGCAGACGCATAGAAGCGGTTGACAGGATGCTGAGGGCGCTGAACGAATACCGGATTTCAGGAGTAATTACAAATATTCCTTTCTTAAAAGCGGTGATGGGAAGCGAAAATTTCCGGTCGGGGAATATAAACATTAATTTTATCGAAGACGAGTACGCAAATTTGATGCGTTATATGAAGGATTTTTCCGGCTCCCTTAATCTTGAAGAAATTGTTTCGGTATTCGCCGCAATGCATAAGAATAATCTGTCACTGCGAAAGAACGGGAAACCGGCCGGATCTCCGGCAGGCAGGAACAATTGGGAAAATCTGCTTTATGAATGATTTTGTAGTAACGGTTAACAACAATAAAATGCCGGTCAGTTTGCCCGGGACCGGAAAAGTAAAAATAGCGGGAAAAGAATATTCATGCGAACTTTTACATTTATCGGGGAATGCATATATTTTGCGGTTGGAAAACAAGTTTTTCAATATATCGGCCGAAAGGATTAACAACGGGAATTATACTCTAATAATTTCCGGGAACAGGTTCGACGCAGTAGTCAGAACTTCTCTGCAGGAAAGAGCAGGGCAGCTCCTGCAGAAATCCGATTCGATTAAAAAACAAGTTGAAGTTAAGGCCCCCATGCCTGGAATGATACTTAAAATAAAAAAACATGCGGGAGAAACAATTGCAAAAGGGGAGACAATTCTGATACTGGAAGCAATGAAAATGGAAAATGACCTTCATGCGCCGAAAGCGGGTTTTATAAAGGACATTTTTATAGGCGAAGGCACGGCCGTCGAAAAAGGCACGGTGCTTTTTTCAATAGTATGAAATCATATTTAATTTTTCCGGTAGAAAAATAATATCCTAAATAACTATACTTTGGGAGGTCACGTGAAAGTAAAAATTGTTACTTTCGTTTTATTCCTGATGCTGGCAGCGAACAAGATATTTGCCGGCGGTTTTCAATTAAACGAACATAATGCCCGGGCAATGGCTATGGGCGGAGCTTTTACCGGTCTGGCCGATGATCCGTCTGCCATATATTTTAACGGTGCCGGCTTGACCCAGCTGAACGGGATTCATCTGATGCTGGGTACTACAATGATATCCCCGGTCTTCTCTTTCAGAGGAGTCGCTCCGGCAATTACCGAATACGATGCGGCAAAACAGCACTTTTTCCCGACGCACTTTTATGCAACGTACGGCTACGATAAAAATCTTGCCTTCGGTCTGGGCTTTTTCAGTCCGTTCGGACTCGGTTCAAAGTGGGGTGAGGATTGGATCGGCAGATATTTGGCCGTGGAAACTTCTCTTCAGGTTTTTGCAATTACTCCCGTTGTAGCCTACAGAATAACGGATAACCTCTCGGTTAGTGCGGGTTTGGAATACAGTTTTGCTAATGTTAAAATTACTCAAAAATATCCTCAAACACCCTTTGCTGGAGATGCCTTCGTCAATATGGACGGGAAAGATAACTCTGCCTGGGGATACAACTTCGGGGTTTTCTACAAACCGATCGAAGATCTTTCATTCGGAGTTTCATTCCACAGTCAAGTAAAATACGATTTTAAGGGAAATGTTTCCACGGATGGCGCTTCGCAGCTTGCTTCGAATCTGCCCAACGGAACCGCGGACGCAGGTCTCACTACTCCTTTTAATCTTGCTTTCGGCGTCGGCTTCAGGGTTATGCCCAAGTTGCTGCTGAGCGCGGATTTTCAGTACGTAGGATGGTCCAGTTACGATACGCTGGTTATAAATTTCTCCAGTCCCAAAGAAACCGTTGCAAGCCCGAGGCTCTACGATAATTCCTTTATAGTAAGGTTGGGAGCCGAATATAACCTGTTTTCCGACCTGGATGTGAGAGCCGGAATTTATTACGACAAGAACCCGGTAAAGCCGAAATATGTTAATCCTTCCCTGCCCGAGGCAAACAGGCTCGGCTTCAGCGTGGGAGCGGGTTATAAGCTATCGAACGGTTTGAGCATCGACGCCGCTTACTTGTTTATCAGGAACAGTCAGTTGACGGTAACCGATTCCCAGGAATATTATTCGTTAGGAAACAGCGGGTTTAACGGGACTTATAATGCTTTCGCAAATTTATTCTCATTAACGTTGTCATACAGTTTGTAATTTTTCTAAGGAAATAATCTTATGAAGAAAATAATAACAATTTTGTTTGCGGCGGTTTTTGTAATCTTCGTTTACAACGGTTGTGAAGATAAAACCGACCTGACCGCACCGCAGCTGAATCCCAAAAGCGGGAATGCGGATTTAACCAGGTTCGTAACGATCGGCAACAGTCTAACTGCCGGATTTCAATCTAATGCGCTATACCAGAGCGCTCAAATGTATGCATTCGGCAACCAGATCGCGGAACAAGTCGGAACTAATTTTGCCACTCCTTATATATCCGATCCGGGAATAGGCGGGCTGATGGAAGTGCAGTCGTTTGATCCGGCGAAATTACAACTTTCCGTAATACAGGTGGGTAGTACCGGCACACCTCTTGAAACATCTTATCCGGCTCCTTATAATAATCTGGGAATCCCGGGAGCATTGCTTTACGATGTTTTGCACGCGACCAGTTCCACAACTTGCGCATCGTATGTTTTCGGCGGGGGACAGGCAAATCCGTTCTTTGATATTATTCTAAGAGGACAGGGAAGCCAGTTCGATCAGGCAAAGGCCCTGCACCCGACATTTGTAATTTTGTGGATAGGCAACAACGATATCCTCGGCTACGCCACGGCCGGAGGTACCGTCGCATATACGCCTATTAATCAATTTCAATTATTATACGGCCAATTGGCGGACAGTGTGGCCTCGCTCGGCGCCAAGGTGGTAGTTGCCAATATTCCCGACGTAACAAGCATTCCTTTCTTTACAACGGCAGGTCCCGCAATAGCCTTGATGATGTCCCAATTGCATGTCCCTGATTTTTATTATCAAATGAGCGGCGCTACACCGGCTGTAGGACAAGCAACACCGCTGGATCTTCTAGGTTCGCAAATTCTGATAACCTTGAAAGGCTTACCATATGCAGGAGACGTTACGGGGAAATTTTATCAGGATTATGCTAACGGCCAAGTGCCGCCGGGCGTAAATACGCAGCACCCTTTCGGCTTTGCGCCCGATAATCCGTTTCCTAATGCTTTTGTTCTTGACGCGGCGGAAATAGATACGGCTAAGACGGTTACCGCTTCTTATAATAACATTATAAGCGGCGCGGCACAGGCCAAAGGATTCGGGATTTTCAATATTAATTCCTTCTTTAACACAGTTGCTCAAAACGGTCTTTCGGAAAACGGTATTAATTTTACCACAAGTTATATAACGGGCAAACTGTTCGGTCTGGACGGCGTTCATCCGACAAGCGAAGGCCAGGCAATTCTGGCAAACGAATTTATAAAGGTGATAAACAGTAAATTCGGCGCGAGTATTCCTTTAATCGATGTGTCTACAGTACCTAACAGTTTGATTCTTACGGGCCAGTCCTCTTCGGCCGCTAAAATAATTCCGTCATTTTCGGCCCATACATTCGATCATGTATTATACTGAAAAATGGGATGGCTTGCCATCCCTATTTTTTTTTATTTTAATGTTATTAAATAACTAAAACTCAGAGTCGTAAGATGAAAATCAAATTACTTTTCTTTTGTCTTATAGTTCCGTTTATTTTAAACGCATGTTCATCCACACAGCAGACAACCGGCGGCACGGCCGGTCAAAATCAGGCAAATGCCGACAGCAATGTTGCCCAACAAAAGCAGGCAAATACAAAAAAAGACTCATTATATGTTTTCGATGCCGTGCCTCCGAACAGCCAGAAAAAAGAAGCTCCGGAAACCCAGCCTACCGAAAATAACGGTGAGATGAACGAAACCCCCTCAAGAATGACAATGACATACTATGTAGTGCAGATCGGCGCATTTACAACGAAGGAAAAGGCGGACGAATTTGCTGCAGAAAGCAGGAGTAAAATCAACTATAAAATAACAGTCGGCTTTAATCCCGATGTGAACCTTTATGTTGTCAGACTGCTTCCGGAGTATACGTCGCACGACGAGGCCGAACAGGTGAGAAATTCTATTTGGCGGATAAAAGAATTTAAGGATGCTTGGATCTCTACTATCCGGAAATAAGCAGTTCAAAATAGATCGCGCATAAAACCATTGAAATTTAAGGGAATTGCCGTAAGGGTAACCTCTAAAATTTGAAGATAATATTCTTTGGAATAGAATCTTTCGAAAAGAATAGTTAAGTTAAGGCGAATTAAAACTGTATAATTGAAAGGAGGTACAATGGCTTTTTCCTTAAATAAAATAATGCTGATCGGTAATTTAGGCCGAGACGCGGAAACCAGATTCTCCACTTCGAACGTTTCTGTTACCAGTTTTTCGATGGCTACTACTTACAGCTACAAGGGGAAAGACGGCAACTGGCAGAATGAAACGACGTGGCACAACATAGTCTCTTTCAATCTCTCCGACTATTTTAAAGAAAACCTGAAAAAGGGTCGTAAGTTTTATGTCGAAGGCAGATTGACGAAAAGAGAGTATACCGATAAAGAGGGGATAAAAAGATATTCTACCGATATCATATCGGAGAGACTAATTCCGCTTGAAAGCAATGGGGGTGAATCCGCATACGGGAACGAAGTATCCGAGGGAACGGTAAGCGAACCGGATATTCAGACCGAAGACAACAGTGATCTCCCATTCTAAATAAATATGTAGAACAATACAGGACACAAGCAATTTTTGGATGTTGATTGGCAGCTTAAACTAATTTTCTTAATCATATCTTTTTTATTGTCTGCTTTTTTTTCCGGTTCGGAAGTTTCGCTGTTCTCGCTTGACCGGAGAAAACTTAAAAGTGAATTTAACCGTTATCCTCTTAGAAAGAGATATATTGAATACTTGCTTGAATATCCGAGAAGATTGCTTGTAACTATCCTCATCGGAAATACAATTGTTAACGTAGCAGCTTCCATAATAGCCGTTTCGTTGGCATTGGATTTTTCCGCCGGTTCCGGAATTTCGCCGAATATTGCGTTAACGGTACAAATAATCCTTTTGACGGTATTCATCGTAATATTCGGTGAATTAATTCCTAAAGTATGGGCATCAAAAAATCCGGTATCTTTTGCCGGAATAGTGGCGGTGCCTCTGTACTGGGCAGGTGTACTCCTTTTCCCGGCGGCGGAAACAATGACCGAACTTATCAAACTTTTTGTCTCCAAGTTGCGGTTTGATAAGAGTAAATCGGCTATCCTTCCCGAAGAAATAAGCGACCTTGCCGAACTGGGGCACGAGAGAGGTTCAATTATTGAAGAAGAACACGGTTTAATCAGCAGTATCGTGAGCTTCAGGAAAGTAACAGTCCACGAGGTAATGACGCCCAGAGTAGATATGACCTCTATTTCGAGCAGCTCGGGCTTCGGCGAATTATTGGATGTCATTACAACTTCCGGGCACAGCCGCATCCCTTTATTCGAAGAAGACCTTGACAAGATTACCGGGATTATCTATGCAAAGGACATCCTGCCGTTTATTAAGAACAATGAATTGAGAAAACAATTGTCTCTTCAGTCAATTGCAAGGAAACCCATGTTTATTCCGAGATCTAAGATGATAAACGATTTAATGCATGAATTTCAGGAGAAAAAAATGCATATTGCAATTGTAGTTGACGAATACGGCGGAACAGCGGGTTTAATTACGCTTGAAGACATACTTGAAGAAATAATAGGCGAGATAAGGGACGAGTACGATAAAGAAGAAATACCTATTTCAAAAACAGGAAATAACCAGTATATGGTTCTCGGTAAACTGCCGGTAGACGATCTTAACGAATTGTTAAACATTGATTTATCTTTCAATGCGGGTGAATTCGAAACACTGGGGGGTATGATCTTAAGCTATGCCGGACATATTCCCAGAGAAGGTTATTCATTCCAGCTTGAGAATTATAAATTTACGGTCAAAGAAATTTCCAACAAAAGAATAAAAAAAGTATTAATTGAAAAATTATTAACCGAATAAGGCAAAAATGAAAAAAGGGTGTTTCGTAAAATCAATTATACTGCTTACCGTGCTCACTGCAGTGCTTTTGTATTTAATTAATTATAAATTTAACGATATATTAATAAATCCAGGTAAAAAATTTATAATTAATCAAGTTACTGAGGAGATGTCATTTGTAAAATCTTCCCCGGAAAAAGATTCGCTTAAAGCTCTGATAAGAAATTACGTCAACCGGGTCAAAACATTGAATAATATATCAAGCCGTCAAATAGGAAATTTCGCGGATTCCTTAAAAATGGCGCTGAAAGACAGCATCATTACCAAATCCGAATACGGTAATTTATACAGAATGTTAAATAGAAAAGTAAATTAATATGAAAGATCAGAGAAAAACGGAAATTAAAGTCGGCATTACTGCAATCTTGGGAACCATACTTTTTATTTGGATAATCGGATGGGCCAAGAATTTCAGCTTTACTACCACGCAAAATACGGTTGTGATTATGTTCCATAATGTAGCGGGACTTGCAGCGGGAGATAATGTAACCGTAAACGGGGTAAGGGAGGGTAATGTTGAAGATATCAGTATAAGAAAAGACGAAGTTTACGTTACGGTTAAGATCAGCAACGACGTAAAATTAAAAAAGGATGCGAGCTTTTATATATCAATGACGGATTTGATGGGCGGAAAAAGAGTTGAAATAGATCCCGGCGTTTCTCCCGTACCGCTCAACCTGGGAGAGGTGCAAAAGGGAACTTTCTCCGCGGATATTCCCAGCGTAATGTCGATGATAGGTTCCATGCAGGACGATTTGGTAAGTACGTTAAAAGAAGTAAGAATTTCCGTAACGTCGCTGAATAATTTTCTTGCCGATAATAAATTCGATAGGGACATTAGAAACACCGTGGAAAATATTAAGGAACTGACCTTTAATGTCAACAAACTTATAGTAGAAAACCGGGAAGGGATAAAAAAGCTTACCGACAACAGCGTGGAACTTACAAATAAGGCCGACGAATTTTTATCCCGGAACAAGGATGAAATATCCGGCACGATAAAAAATATTTCTTCCGTTCTTAAAAATACGGATTCCCTTATTACCAAGCTGAACGAATTTACGGACGAAGTCAGGGAAAAGAAAAACAACCTCGGGAAATTATTATACGACGAAAGCCTTGTTAACGAACTGCATTCCTCCGTAAAACAAATCAACGAATTGACAAAAGAATTTCTCGAACAGATCAAGACAAAAGGACTAAAAGTAGATGCAAAGGTCGATTTTTTCTAAAACCTGTATTTATTTGGCCGCAATTATCATAGTCCTTTTATCCGACTTTTCACATTGCCAGTTAATAAAGCCCTGTACCGCCGAGAACGGCATGGTGGTATCCGCCAGCCGAATCGCTTCCAAAGTAGGAATAGAGATTTTAAAAAAAGGCGGTAATGCCGTGGACGCCTCGGTAGCGGTTGGCTTCGCACTGGCAGTAACTTATCCGGCCGCCGGAAATTTAGGCGGCGGCGGGTTTATGGTAATTCACCTGAAAAACGGGAAGAATACTTCGATAGATTTCAGGGAGAAGGCACCGGGCAAAGCATATAAAAACATGTTTCTTGACAAGAACGGAAATTTTGTCCCGAGCTTAAGCCGGGAGGGCGCAACTTCGGCCGGGGTACCGGGGAGTGTGGCCGGTCTGCTGTACGCTTTGAGGATGTACGGCACCATGAAATTAAGAGATGTTATCCAGCCTGCCGTAGATCTTGCTCTGAACGGATTTATTCTGGACAGAGATTTGGCGCATTCATTCGAAGAGCATTTGAAATACTTCAAAGAATATCCTTCATCTTTTAAAAAATTTACAAATAACGGGAAACCGTACAGGGAAGGGGATTTATTCAAACAGCCGGATCTTGCCCGTACGCTTGAAGCAATTAGGGACAGCGGCCTCAGCGGATTCTACGGCGGACGGGTGGCGGAACTATTGATCAAAAAGATTAAATCCTTAGGCGGCTTAATAACTAGAAAGGATCTTACGGACTACCGGCCCGTAGAAAGAGAACCTGTTGAAGGAGAATACAGGGGATATGAAATAGTTTCAATGCCGCCCCCCAGTTCAGGCGGCATCGCTCTAATAGAAATGCTTAATATCCTTGAAAATTATGATTTCAAAGAAAGCGACCGTGGCAGCAGTCTGTACATCCACAAACTGGTTGAAGCTATGAAGTTTGCTTATGCAGACAGAACAAAATACCTGGGAGATCCGGATTTTGTAAAAATACCCGTAGAAAAGCTGCTCTCAAAATCTTATGCAAAGGGAGATTTTAAAAAAATAACGGAAAGAGCAATACCGGCAAAAGATATCTCCCCGTTTACTCAAAAGTCGTTTAAGGAAAGCAACCAGACTACCCATTATTCCGTTTACGATTCTTACGGAAATGCGGTAAGCACTACCACGACAATTAATTCCTTGTACGGATCGAAAATAGTGGTGGACGGAGCCGGGTTCCTTCTTAATAACGAAATGGACGACTTCAGCGCAAAACCCGGGAGTTCTAATCAATTCGGCCTGATAGGGAGCGAAGCTAATTCCGTTCAGCCCGGCAAAAGGATGCTAAGCTCCATGACGCCTACTGTGGTGTTAAAAAAAGGCAAACCTTACATAATTATCGGGTCGCCGGGAGGATCCACAATTATTACCGTGGTACTCCAGGTGATTATGAACTGCATCGATTTCCATATGAATATCCGGCAGGCAATCGACGCTCCCAGGATCCACAACCAGTGGATGCCGGACAGGATAGATTACGAAGAAAACGCCCTTACGCCGGGCGTAAAAAACGACCTGATAAAAATGGGATACACGATAGGAGAAATGCGGGTATTGGGCCTGGCGGAAGGTATAATGATAGACCAAAAGAACGGTTGTATTTCGGGCGCCTCGGATCCTAGGGGCGACGGTTTTGCGGCGGGATATTAAATTTAATTTAAAGGAATCAGTAATGGTTTTCGGTATCGGGATAGACATAATTGAAATTGACAGGGTTAAAACTAGTATTGAGAAATACGGTGATCATTTTCTCAATAAAATATACACCAAGACCGAGATAGATTATTCAATGGCCAAGGCAAATAAATACCAGCATTTGGCCGCAAGATTTGCGGCTAAAGAAGCGGTATTCAAAGCATTAACTACCAGCTGGAATAAGGAAATAAGCTGGCAGGATATTGAAATTTACAACGAACCCAATGGAATGCCTTTGGTAAAGCTGAAAGGAGACCTGGGATCATTTCTAACAAACGGTAAAAATCTTAAGATATCCATGAGCCATTCGCGCGATTACGTCGCATGCGTTGCGATAGTATTTCAGGAACTTTGACAGTCCGGTGGGCCTTATTTTATTGAATTAAATATTATCATTTGTTTATATTTAGTGAACGAATTTATATATACATTTAAAACACCGTGCGTTTAAATAAACTCATGGAAAAGAACGGATATATTTCCCAAGATTTTAAGAAAGTTCGGCTATGATATCAAAAACCTTTTTTAATACTTATAACTACGGATCTTTGATATTGGCAATTATATTCGTCGTATTGATGTATTTTGAGCTGGTTCCCAGGGAAACGTTTATTTATATTGCGGCATTTACTATTTTACTTCTTGTGGTAAGAATTTTTTTGAGAGTTTATTACATAAAACAAAGCAGAAAAAATAGTATGGGAGGATGAGTTCGAAACTGTAAAAAGAGTAAACGGCAAGCTGAATGCTAAAGTTTTAATTCTGAATCAAAGTTACGAACCTCTTACAATTTGTAACATAAAAAAAGCTATTATCCTTATTTATCTGGGCAAGGCGGAACTTGTACAGAACGATGCGAGAAAAGAGGTTCGGAGTGTTTCTTCAAGGTTCCCGTGGCCGAGCATAATTAGGCTCAGCAGTTATGTTGCGGTTCCTTATAAAAAGGTGGTCCTTACCAGAAAAAATATTCTAAGGCGCGATTCCTACAAATGTGCATACTGCGGCCGCAGCGACCTGCCGCTTACTATAGACCATATTATACCCAAGTCGAAAGGCGGAACCGATACATGGGAAAATCTTGTCTGCGCCTGTACGTTATGCAACAATAAGAAAGGAGACCGCACGCCGAGGGAGGCTCAAATGCCGCTTTTAACGAGACCTTTTAAACCCAGTCATATTATGTTTATTAAAAATGTTGTGGGCAAATTGAACGAAAACTGGAAGCCTTATTTGTATCTTTCCTGAAATAGTCATTTTCTTTTTCAATTCCAACGGAAAACAAGAATATTTAATCAGTTATTATTATTTTAACGGTTTAAGTTAAAAATATTTGTGGGCATATGGCGAAAAAACGAATTTTAAGCGGGATGAGACCTACCGGTAAACTACACATCGGCCATTATGTAGGCGCTCTTGAAAACTGGATCAAACTTCAAAACGAATACGATAGTTTTCACCTTATAGCGGATTATCACGTTCTGACAACCCAATTGGATACTTCCGATATCTATCAAAATTCCATAGAAATGTTAATTGACTGGCTTTCAACCGGGTTGGATCCGGTAAAGAGCCCCATGTTCAGGCAGTCGCAAATTAAAGAGCATACCGAGCTTAATTTGATTTTCGCTATGCTGATAACCGTCAGCCGGCTTGAAAGAAACCCTACCTTAAAAGATCAGCTGAGGGATCTTAACATTGAGAATGTAATATTCGGACACCTGGGCTATCCTGTACTTCAGGCGGCGGATATTCTCCTTTACAAGGGTAATGCCGTTCCGGTAGGAGAAGACCAGGTACCGCACGTGGAGATAACCAGGGAAATTGCAAGAAAATTCAATAACCAGTACGGCCAGGTGTTCCCCGAACCTGAGCCGCTGCTAACCAATTTTGCAAGGCTGCCCGGATTGGACGGCAACGCCAAAATGAGCAAATCGTTAAATAATACTATACTGCTGTCCGACGGACCCGAGGTTGTAAAATCAAAGCTTAAAAAAGCTGTTACCGATCCGAATAAAATCAGGAAAGGCGATCCGGGGAATCCGGAAATTTGTCTTGTGTTTTCATATCATAAAAAGTTCAATCCCGTTGAAGTGCCCGAAATAGGGGCTGCATGCAGATCCGGTGCATTGGGGTGCGTGGACTGCAAGATGAACTGCGCTTCTAAAATTTCCGAAGTCCTTGCGCCGATTATAGAAAAAAGGAAACATTACGAAGAAAATATAAAGCTGGTTGAAGACATTCTGAAAGACGGCGAGACGCGCGCCGGAAACGTAGCCAGGGAAACCATGGCCGAAGTAAGAGATAAAATGAAACTGGGATAAACTTGTATAAGATTAAATTGGATCAATTCGAAGGACCGCTTGACCTTCTTCTCTTCTTCATAAAAAGAGATGAGCTGAATATTTACGATATCCCGATAGCAAAGATTACAAAGGAGTTCCTCGAATACGTTAATCTTATCAAGATGCTCGACCTTGAAGTAGCGGGTGATTTTATCCTTATGGCGTCGACCTTAATGCATATTAAGGTAAGAATGCTTCTTCCGAGGGAAGTTGATGAAAAGGGCGAAGAGATCGATCCGAGGGCCGACCTGATTCAAGCGCTTCTGGAATATAAAAAATATAAGGAAATGTCGGAGGAACTCTCTTTCTTCGAATCAAATCAAAGGAAAATTAGCTTCAGGGGAAATTTTGAAGCGGACGAGAAGGAATCGCCGCCGCAGTACGAAACACTTTTGAAGAATGTGACTGTTTTCGACCTGGCTAAAGCCTTTAAGAAGGCGATAGACAAATTAAAGCCGGAACAGTTTCATGAGATTACAAAGCTCAATGTTACGATCGACGAACAGATTGAGCATATTCTAAATACAATAACTAAGGAAAAAGAGCTGCATTTTTTAAGCTTGATCCACGGTATGAGGGAAAAATTAAGAATTGTGGTTACTTTTATAGCATTGCTGGAATTAACCAAATCAGGTATGATAGCAATAAGAGAATCCGAAAATTTTAACGATTTTGTTATTTATAAAAGAGAAAATGGACAAAATATATAATTCGGTTATAGCTTCGCTGATATTTTCTTCGGATGATTCTCTGACGTCCGGCGATATTATAAAGTCAATAAAAGGAATAGACGGAGAAGATACCGAAATTACACCGGAGGACGTGGAAAAATGCGTGGATGAGCTGAATGCCTATTATGATGAAACGAAATTACCGGTCCGGATATTACGGATTTCCAACGGCTATTTATTCGCCACTCGGACAGAATACGCCAAGTATGTCGGCTATCTTTCTTCGGAAAAAAGCAAACGCAGATTGAGCCAGGCCGCGCTTGAAACCCTTGCCATCATAGCTTACAAGCAGCCGGTTACCAAGCCGGAACTTGAACAAATCCGCGGCGTAAATTCCGATTATATACTCAATACCCTGCTCGAGAAAAATCTGATCACCATTACCGGCAGGGCGGAATCAATAGGCAGACCGCTGTTGTACGGTACGACCGGCGAATTCCTGAAATACTTCGGATTGAACAAGCTGAGCGATCTACCGAAGCCGAGAGAAGTTGAGGAAATTATGAAAGACGAAGATTTCCTTGAGCAGAAGCAAAAAATTATGATGAATCTGATCGAAGAACAAGTCCAGAACGAAAGCAGCGAAGAAAAAAAAGATGACGGCTAGATTGAATAAATTTATATCGGATTGCGGAATCTCTTCGCGAAGAAAATCGGAACAGCTTATATTGCAGGGAAGAGTAGCGGTAAATAATAAGATAGTAGCCGATCTTTCGTTTAAAGTCGATCCGGAACATGATGTTGTTGAAGTCGACGGCGAGAAAATAATTCCCCGAAGACACGTGTATTTCCTGTTGAACAAACCCAAAGGGTTTATAACCTCAACGTCGGACGAAAAAAGCAGAAGGACGGTAGTCGATTTAATAAAAACAAAAGAGAAGATCTTTCCCGTCGGCAGGCTGGATTATAATACAACGGGCGTCTTGCTTGTTACCAACGACGGTGATTTCGCCAACCTTTTAATCCATCCGAAACACAGAGTCCCGAGGGAATACGAAGTACGGCTGGACAGAGGGCTTGAAGATGAAGACCGCACGAAATTGTTAAACGGAATTTATATCGGCGGAAAAAAAGGCTGGTTCACGGGTTTGCAATTCCCTAAGAAAAAGGACAGAAAGACCGCGGTTATAACGGCCGAGGAGGGAACAAATCATTTTGTAAAAGATATGTTCAAAGCGCTTTCCTACAACGTTACGGCTTTGAACAGAAAGAGCTTTGCCGGTATAAAAGCGGATATCCCGGTCGGCAGTTACAGGCCTCTGTCCGCCGATGAAATTTCAAAAGTAATTAAGACTTATGTTAAATAAATATTTTGTAATCC
>JBJKOY010000544.1:0-6174 GCA_046706945.1 Ignavibacteriaceae bacterium
ATTAAAATTGCGCGGCGGCAAGATTCTGCCGTGAAACATGTTTTTATTCATACTGTTAACCAGTGAATTCTTTGCAATTATATCTTTTAGGATTTTTTTATTTACCGGTTTCAAAATGCAGTCCCTGTAACAGAAGACCGGATTACGGGAAAATAATTGCTTCGATTGGGGAGTAGCTATAAAAACAATGGGAATGTTATATTTAAATGATAATATTCCGGCCGCCTCAACCCCGTTGAGCGAACCGCGAAGAAGAACATCCATTAAAACCAAATCCGGTCTATCTGTTTCGGTTTTTGTAATAGCATCAAGCGCCGAATCGACTACGGAAGTAATATCGTACCCGATTTCAGTTATCATATTCACCGTATCGACAGCCGTAATCGCATCTTTTTCAGCCAACAATAACCTGAGCCTATGATTATTCATTTTAACTCCTTCTTGATAAACCCGGATATAGTTTATTCATTTAGGAGGCTTAAATTTAATTCTAAATATGCTTCCTTATATTTAATAAATCTTATTGAACTGCTGACGAAACCGCGGTAGAAACTAGTATGATTGAAATAATACCTTTGTTGAAAAAGGTTAAAAGAAAATAGTTTACGGTTTAAATACAAAGACAACGTAGCAAACTAAATCCGTAAAAGCAATCGAAGTAAATTAAATTTAAGCCGGTTGTGACATGAGTCGAAGTATTGATGATTGTTGATTGACGATCTTCGATTATAGATAGTTTCGGGATGATGAAATGATTTACTGATTAATTGTCTTATTGTTTGAACTGATAGTAATATTCTCTAGTAGCTTATATTGACCATCGAAGATGTCATAATAAAGGCCGTTCCTGAAAATAAATGGGTACCGGCTGAACCAGCAGGATTAAGGGAAAGCAAGGGAGAAAAATGTGAAAAGAATAAATATAAACCGCCAAAGGCAACAGTCGTGAGCACGATGCAATACCCTTCAGAGTTACCGGCGGAGGGCAAGGGCAGGGTGTAGGGAGAAGGTAGTGGGAGGTTGGCTGTTGGAGGTTGGACCTGTGCAACCAACCTCCTGCAACCTACCGCCGAATTCCAAAATTTTCAAGCTGTTTTAATCCATTTCATAACTTCGGACCATTTAGGTTTCTTGCCGGTCATAAGAATGCCGACTTTATAGATCTTGCCTGCGAGAGGGAATATGACAAACATAGTTGCCAGGCTTACTACAACAGAAATTACAATTTGATAAACCGGAACTTCCGTAACCGCTATTCTTGCGGGCATAACAATTATCGACGCAAAAGGAAACATCGAAGCAACAGCGGCAATTGTATTCCCGGGATTATCATTTAATGAAATTGCTATAAAGAACGGTATCATAATTAAGATCATTATCGGCCATATACCGGACTGGGCATCCTGGTCGTTATCGAATATTGCGCCGACCGATGCGAACAAACCAAGGAATGTAATCAATCCTATAAAATAATAAAACAGAACAAACAAAACATTTCCCATCGTTATGGAAAGCGTAAATTCCGCAGGAAGGACGAACCACGACGTAGATATGATAAACATCAGCGGCAAAAGCCAAATAAACATTTGAATGAGTCCGGTTATGCTGTTGCCGAGGATTTTCCCGACCATTAATTCGGTGCTGCTGGCGGAGGACAAAAGCACTTCCACAATGCGGTTATTCTTTTCCTGGACAACGGATCTCATTACCATTGTGCCGATCATTATCAAACTGAAATAAAGTAGGAAAGTGAATAGGAAAGCAACAACAGTGTTGCCGATACCGGCTTGACGAATCCCTTTATCCGACGAAACCGTGAACCCGTCTACGTCAACTCCGCTCCTTACGAAAGAAAGCTGCGAATTCGTAAGATTCTGGTTCTTAAAATATACTCCTATCAACGCTTTATTAATAGGCTGTTTTATCCTGTTAAGAAGAGAAGAATTGTTTGGATTCTTGGAATAGTATTCTATTTTTTTATCAATCAAAGACGAATCTGGAATATAAATAATGCCGGTCAGCTTTTCGTTAAGTAGACTTACTTTGGAGGAATTAAGAAAAGATTTTAAATTATCCGAAGACATAGTTTCGAAAGATATTTTTAGGTTTTTGTTATTTGCAAAATCAGGTTCGGCAAAGGTTTTTTGCATTGCATCGATTATTTCGGGAGAAGGGGAGACTATTTCAATATTAGACTTGGTGTTACCCCCGAAGGCAATAACAAAAGTCTGGATGCCGAGAACACCGAAAAGAAAAACCGGTACAAGTAAAGTCATTACGATAAAGGTCCTACTAAAGAGCTTTTCTCGCAGTTCCCGTTTGATGATAGCCAGAGTTCTTTTGTTAAACATTTTGTGCCTCCTTCCGGGAATTATTTTGACCGTTGCCGCCCGCCAGCTCAACAAATATTTCATGCAGAGAAATTTCGTTGGCACTGAATTTCTTAATAGTAATATTGTTCTCCACCAGCAGTTTAAGAAGCTGCTGGATATATGAAGCATTGGTTACCCTGATCCCGGTGAAATTCCCGAAGTCTTCAACCTTCTCAATAAAATCGTATTTCTTCAGGAAAGAAATATCTCCCTGATAATTAACGCTCACATTCCGCTGAGCATACTTTGTTTTGATATCGTTCAGCGAACCGTTAAGTATTATTTTGCCGACATCGATCATTGCGATATGATCGCACATTCTTTCGGCGAAATCCATTAAATGAGTGGAAAAAATAATTATTTTCCCTTTCGATTTCAGCTCAACAATAATTTCGCGCAGAAGATCGGTATTGATGGGATCCAGTCCCGAGAAAGGCTCATCGAGGATAATGAATTCCGGGTCATGAAGAATAGTTGTAATAAACTGGACCTTCTGCTGATTTCCTTTAGAAAGATCTTCGATCTTCGAATTTTTTCTGTCGGTGAGCTGGAATCTAGAGAGGTATTCTTCGGCTTTTTTAACAACGCCGCTTCCGGTTTTGCCTTTAAGTTCGGCAAAATAAAGAAGAGTTTCCATTACTTTCATCTTTTTATAGAGGCCTCTTTCTTCCGGCAGGTACCCGACTTTATCCCTGAAGTCCTGTCCGATTTTGGTACCTCTAAGAATGACTTCACCGCTGTCGGGAATTAAAATATCCATCATCATTCTTATGGTAGTAGTTTTACCGGCACCGTTCCGGCCGATAAGTCCGAACACAGATCCTTCGGGAACCTCGAAAGAGACATCGTCCACGGCCTTGAATCCGTCGAAAGATTTTACAAGACTACGAATTTCCAAAGCGTTCATTGTGATCCCTTTAAATAGTGGTAAATAATTTATGCAGGAAGATAAAATATCAAAGTTAAAAATAACGGAATAATCTAAAAATTAAAAGAATTCTTTTCGGATCAGGAAAAATATTCAAAGGAATAAATCGAAAAGGGAGAAAACAGAGCTGCTTCCTTTTTACTTCGGGAGGCATAGCCGTTCGATATTTAAAAAATTCAAATATATTAAAAAATGTTTTGATTTTATTTTATATAATTATTAACCTATATAACATAAAATTCAGGGATTTGCATGGGGGCAATTATTCGACACTATTCGATACGTCACGCTTGGGGGTCTACAAAATGTTTCCAATAAGAGAATTATAATTCCGGGCCGCCCGACATACATAACTTTATAAAAAGTTGAATCTTATAAGACCGTGATTCACGGCGCGGAGCTTTTTAAACGGAGGCCGGATGTCGGCGGTTGGAGGCAGGGGGAAATGGAAAGGGAATACTTTAATCAAAAAATTTTAGATAAGGCAAAGGGCAATTTAAGGCTAAGGCATTACAGTAAACGAACGGAAGAGGCATATATTAATTGGATAAAGAGGTTTCTAGTATTCAATAATAACGGAAATCCCTTTGAAATGGGACAGAAAGAAATAAGCAATTTTCTAACAAGCCTGGCAGTCGCGGGAAATGTTTCGGCATCGACTCAAAATCTTGCTTTATGTTCGATAGTATTTTTATTTAAATACGTTTTAAAAAAAGAAATAGGAGAATTTGAAGATCTCGTATGGGCAAAAAAACCCAAAAGGCTGCCTGTAGTATTCAGCAGAACTGAAGTGAAGCGTGTGCTAAACGCTATTGAAGGAGTAAATTGGTTAATTGCAAGCATATTATACGGAGGGGGTTTAAGATTGATTGAATGTTTAAGACTAAGGGTAATGGATATCGATTTTGAATACGGAGAGATAATAGTAAGGAACGGAAAAGGCGGCAAGGACAGGGTAACGTTATTGCCGGGTAAAATAAAAGAAAGATTAAGAGCGCATCTGGAAGACGTAAGAAAGCAATTTTTAAAAGACTTAAAAAGCGGTTACGAAGGCGTATACTTGCCTTTTGCATTGGAGAAAAAATATCCGAATGCAAATAAAGAGTGGGGATGGCAGTACGTATTTCCTTCGGACAAAAAATCCTCGGATCCCAGGGATAATAAAATCAGACGTCATCATTTAGATGAAAGTAAAATACAGAAAGCGGTAAAGCTGGCTATAAGAAAGGCAGGCATTACAAAATCCGCCGGATGCCATACATTCAGGCATTCCTTTGCTACTCATTTACTTGAATGCGGAACTGACATAAGGACAATCCAGGAACTATTGGGGCATAGTTCGTTAAGTACAACAATGATATACACTCACGTAATAAAGAGAGGGGGATTCGGGGTTATAAGTCCGGCCGACAGCCTGGAGTAATAAAAAACTTAACCTGAAGAAAAAAGGCAACATTGGGTATCTGTAGAAAGGATTAAATTTACTGTTTTAATTCGACTGGGGAGGAAGAATGAGCAAGAAAATATACAGGAGGATAGCGGCGGGTAAGTCGGGTACAAAGAAGATGCTGGAAAAATACGGCGAAGATCTTGTTTGCGTGAGGTACAAATACGATGCGGAGAAGAATATTAAATACAAAACGATAGAATTAATAGTAGACCAAGGGATATGGACACCGGGTATAAGGATAAGGAACAACAAAATAGTAGGGCTAAGAATTCAATATGGAGAGACTGACATCCGCAGGGATATAAAGGCATGCGGCGGGACATGGGATCGTGAGAAGAAATTATGGTTAGTAACATACGGGAAGGTAAAAGAATTAGGTTTAACCGGCAGGATAGCTTGGTACGGCAGGTAAAACATACATTGGGAAAATATTCAATAATGAGATCGTTTAGAAAAGTTTACGATAGAAGAAAAACATCTTTTCTAATACCAGAAAAGCAGCGAATAAATTTCTGATATAAGAAAAAAGTTTCTTATTTTAGAAAACAAAGAAGCAGTATTATTGGCAGCTAATATATATGTTATACCGTAACAAAGGAATTAGGGTATGAAGAAAATATTATTATTGATTTTTCTATTAAACGTTTTATCGTTTGCTCAAGTAAATTTTTCAAAGATTACTTTAGATAAAGCTGAATTACGAGCTAAGAGTGAAAATAAAAAAATATTAGTAGATTTTTATACTAATTGGTGCGTCCCTTGCAAAGAACTGGATAAATATATCTTTGAAGATTTGACAATTAGTAAATATATAAATGCTAACTACATTTCTTTACAAATAAATGCAGAGTCAGACTATGGTCGAAAAATTGGTAGAGAACTCAATCTTCAAGAAGCATATCCTACCGTAATGTTTATAACCCCTGACGGAAAAGAAATAGACAGAATCGTTGGATTAATTTATACCCCAAATAAATATTTACAAAAGATTAAAGATTACACTAAAAACATAAACACTTTTTCCAAGTTGTTAGAAAAAGAAAAGAGCGATAATAGTGATTCATTAAAATACCAGATTGCTATAAAATATTTTGAAAGAGGTAAATTTGGGATAGCCATACAATATTACAAATATTTGGTCAATTCGTCTAAATTTAATTCCAATGGCATGATATATTTTAATATCGGTAGATGTTATTCATTCGTTAATAATAACAATATGGCACAAGAATTTATTAAAAAAGCTATAGATAAAAATCCGTCTCAAAAACAATATAAAGAGTTTTTCGATAAATTAAATAAAAAATAAAAAAACGGTATAACAATGCGTTTCAACCCGACCGCGAGGACGCGGTCGGTAAGGTTAAGGTCTTTGGCACAGTGCTCCGCTTCGGCGAACTTGTTCAAATTGCTTAGGCTTAGCA
>JBJKOY010000545.1:0-1364 GCA_046706945.1 Ignavibacteriaceae bacterium
TACTCAAAATATTATCCGGAAAAGAAAACGCGACCGTTTTGGAATTAAGCGGTCTTCTAGACGTTTCGGAAGTAACCATCCGCAGCGATCTTAATATGCTCGCCAAAGCGGGTAAAATTACAAGGATACACGGAGGGGCCCGACTTGTTGAAGAGCGCGTAAGACAGGAGTACACTTTTCAAACAAGAAAAAATTTAAACTCTTTGAACAAGCAGAAGATCGGCGAATTCGCATCTCAATTTATAAATTCGTCGGAAGCCGTTTTGATGGATTCCAGTACGACCGTTCTGGCATTGGCGCACGCATTAAGGAAGAGGGATGAATTAAGGGAGGTTACCGTAATTCCCACGGGCATATGGACGGGCATTGAGCTTATGGGCTGCAGCAATATAAACGTGCTCCTTCCCGGCGGGTATTTAAGACGCGTCTCGGGATCGATAACCGGGCAGCCTACAAGCAACTTCCTCGAAGAGGTGATCATACAAAAAGCGTTTCTCGGCGCATGGGGAATTTCCGCCGCAAACGGCGCTACCGATACTCATCTGCTTGAGATTGAACTTAAAAAAAGTATCGTTAAAAGAACTAACGAAGTCTTCCTGCTGGTAGACGGCAGCAAGTTCAGCCAGGTGGGGCTGTCGGCTTTTGCCGAGGTAAAACAATTATCGAAGATCATCACCGATTCTTCCGCGCCTGAAAAAGATATAGAGGAAATGAAAAGAAACGGCGTGGAAGTGCTGATAGCCGGATAGAGTAAAATCAAATACTATAACTTGAAAAAAGATACGGCAGGAAAATTAAGAGAGCTAATATGAACGAAATTTCCGACAATCAATTAATAGAACTAATCGTAAACGAAGTACAAGAATATTTCGGTACGGGTGCAAAAGCGACGGCCGCTCTTTCTTCCAAGGACAGCCGGTATCCGTTGATCCCTCTCGGCGTTTCAAACCGGCATATACATTTGACCCCCGAAACTTTTCACCGCCTTTTCGGGACTGAAACCGAATTTGAGGAATTAAGACCCTTGTACCAACCCGGAGAATTTGCCTCTAAACATACCCTTACAATTGTAGGTCCGAAATTACGCAGCATTCCCGGAGTAAGAGTACTTGGGCCTTTAAGAAAATACGACCAGGTAGAAGTGTCTTTGACCGACGCGATCTTCCTGGGGATAGATCCCCCGGTCGTTAACTCAGGTTCTCTGGAAAACGCCGCGCCCCTGACGCTGGCCGGTCCCAAAAGCTCAGTTTACCTGGAAAAATGCGCTATAGTGGCCAGCAGGCACATACACATGTCGAATAAAGAGGCCGCAGTGTTCGGCGTAAAGAACGGCGACTACTGCAAAGTTAAAATAACCGGCGAAA
>JBJKOY010000546.1:0-3213 GCA_046706945.1 Ignavibacteriaceae bacterium
TGGAGCAAAAGAGGCTTAAAAAATTACTGACCTTTTTAAAGACTCTTGCTTAGTTTTAGGTCAGTAATAAGTCAGTAATTAGAGATGCGTTGGATTCCCCGGTTGGAAATGGGCATAAAAAAAGGCGAAAACTCGGTAATTTTCGCCACTTAACGTGGGCAGAGACGGAATCGAACCGCCGACACAAGGATTTTCAGTCCTTTGCTCTACCGACTGAGCTATCTGCCCTTCAAAAAATTGAACTCAAAAATACAGATTTTTCATTTAATCTCAAAAAATTTTCAATAGGATTTTTTATGGATAATTTTTCAACTGACAAAGCTGCTGAATTATAAGATTATCTTTTAACCTGCAATCTTGAAATCTGCAATTTTGTAATTATCCCCGGCCCTGCATTACATAAGCAACGCCATTATTGCTTTCTGCACGTGCAGCCTGTTCTCGGCCTCGTCAAAGATCACCGAATGCGCCGAATCGGCGACTTCGTTTACAACCTCTTCACCTCTGTGCGCGGGGAGGCAATGCATAAATAAATAATCATCTTTTGCATTTTTAACCAATTCGGCATTTACCTGAAATTTCTGAAAGATCTTTTTACGTTTCTCTGTTTCAGCTTCCTGTCCCATGCTTGCCCAGACATCCGTGTAAACTATATCGGCATCTTTAACCGCCTGCACCGGATCATCCGATATCTCTATTTTACTCCCCATATAATTTGCGCTGCTTACGGCTCCGTCCACTATTTCTTTTTTGGGCTTATATCCCGAGGGGGAAGCAATAGAAATATCCATTCCTACTTTCGAACACCCGTTCAGCAGGCTGTGCGCCATATTGTTGCCGTCGCCTATGAAAGCCAGCTTTAAACCGCGCAGCTTTCTTTTCTTTTCAAGCACGGTAAATAAATCGGTAAGAACCTGACAGGGATGGAGCAGATCGGTTAAACCGTTTATAACCGGGATCGATCCGAATTCGGCAAGTTTGACGACATCATCGTGATCGAAAGTCCTAATCATTATCCCGTTTAAATAGCGTGAAAGAACTCTTGCGGTATCTTCAATGCTTTCGCTTCTTTTTAATTGAAGGTCGTTAGGTCCGAAATACATTCCTATGCCGCCGAGCTGGTAAATACCAACCTCAAACGAGACCCTTGTACGTGTCGAAGGTTTGGAAAATATCATCCCGAGCGTCTTGCCTTCAAGCAGTCTGTGCGGCTCGCCGGTCAACTGTTTTTGTTTTAGCGATCCGCTTAATTCGAATATCTGCCAAACCTCTTCATGGGAAAGATCGTTAATGGAAATTAAGCTCTTCCCCTTCATATTCACTGCCATATCGCGTAATTCCTTCCGATTATTTATTCAAAAAAATGCATGCAACATTTTTGAAAAACTAAGGAGATTAATATATTAAAAAATTAAATAAATCCTTTCTCTTCGAGAATACTTTTTACCGTGACCGCGCCCAGCTCCTGGAGTTCGTATCTTACTCTTATCGCAGGTTTGTCTATTTTTAAAATTCTTCCGAGGTCAATAGGAGTCCCGATTATAACCGAATCGCATTGGGTTTTATTAATTGTCTCCTCGAGGTCTTTTATCTGACGGTCGCCGTAGCCCATTGCGGGGAGCAGGATTCCGATCTTGGGATACTTTTTATAAGTATCCGTAATCGATTTAACGGTGTAAGGTCTGGGATCTACTATTTCTGCGGCGCCGTAATTCCATGCGGCAAGCATTCCGGCTCCGTATTCCATTTCGCCGTGTGTTAAGGTAGGTCCGTCTTCTATCACTAGGACTTTTTTGCCGGTAATCAGTTCCGGCTTATCGACAAATATCGGGGACGCCGCTTCAATAACTTTTGCTGCGGGATTTACGCTCCTGATATTGTCCCTTACTATTCTTAAGTTTTTCGGATCGGCGGAATCCACTTTATTTATTATTGCGACGTCGGCAAGTCTAAGCGAAGTATTGCCGGGAAAATAATTCATTTCATGTCCCGCCCGGTGCGGGTCAACAACGGTAAAAGTAAGATCCGACTTGTAAAAAGGAATATCGTTGTTTCCGCCGTCCCATATGATAACATCGGCTTCCTTTTCCGCTTCGTCGAGGATGGCTTTGTAATCCACGCCGGCGTAAATAACGCTTCCCATTACAATGTGAGGTTCGTACTCCTCCATCTCTTCAATTGTGCAGTTGTATTTTTTAAGATCTTCGATCGATCCGTAGCGCTGTACTTTCTGTTTGACAAGATCGCCGTAAGGCATCGGATGACGGATCGATACAACCTTTTTACCTGCGTCGCGAAGTACTTTTACCACCCGGCGCGAAGTTTGGGATTTGCCGGAGCCGGTCCTGACGGCAATTACCGATATGACTGGCTTATTACTTTTTATCATAGTCTCGTCGGCTCCGAGCAGACGGAACGACACGCCTGCAGCGTTTACTATAGCGGCTTTTGTCATCACATAAGCAAACGGCACGTCCGAATAAGAGAATACAACTTCGTCTACCTTCAATTGCTTAATTAATTTCGCCAGATTATTTTCGTCGTAAATTTTTATCCCGTCCGGATAAAGTTTACCGGCAAGCTCGGGAGGGTAAATCCTTCCGTCTATATTCGGAATTTGAGCGGCCGTAAATGCCGTTACATTATAGTTGGAATTATCTCGGAAATAAACGTTGAAGTTATGGAAGTCTCTACCTGCGGCTCCCATAATGAGGATGTTTTTTTTTGACATATAAGTACCCTATTTTATTGTTTTTCCATCCCGCTTTTGGCGGAACTTTGGAACCGGAATTATACCGGTCCGAATATTGTTTTTATTTAGTTTGTCATTTTTTTATTGAAAGCAGATGCCGCAAAAAAAAATCCGGTCCTTGTTAAGAACCGGAATCAATTATTCTACGGTGACGCTTTTCGCTAAATTTCTAGGCTGGTCAACATTTAAACCTTTCTTTACGGCTATATGGTAAGCCAATAATTGAAGCGGTATTACCGTTAATATCGGCATCAACATTCTTATGGTGTCCGGTATTTTTATACTGTAATCGACTAGTTTGTCGATCTCGTTGTCGTTTTCGCTGGCAATGGCTATTATTCGTCCCCTTCTTGCTTTTATTTCTTCTATGTTGCTGATAATTTTTTCGTAAGTGGAATCTTTCGGGGCGATAAAAACTATCGGCATATTATCGTCAATTAAGGCAATCGGACCGTGCTTCA
>JBJKOY010000547.1:0-1962 GCA_046706945.1 Ignavibacteriaceae bacterium
ATCCGCACCTACCTGTTTTCCGTTTCTCGGGCAGAAATTATTTGAATCACCAGTTTGTCGTTTTGATTAAAAGGATTCTCGGCATTTATTCTTGCAATGCCGGCACACGCTTGAAGAGGAGGCCGGGATTCCGCCATAATTAAGTCCCCGTTCAAATAAAGTAATTAGAAGCGTTACGGTATCCCCGGGGCGGGGAGCGGAGTTTATAGGCGCCAAACGGATACCGGAAAGAGCGATGCCGTGATTTTCAGCGAAGTCCGCTAAAGAATTAAATGGCGCGATCGATAGGGTATCGTCCTTCGTTTTTTCGGCAGCTTTATTTCTAATAGCAGGGAAGGAAAAATGGCTTTCATTACGGCTGAAAATTTTCGAATCCTTCACCTTTTGTCCCGCCGGGTGTTTATTACTTAAGTCCGGCTTGTTACCGTTTATCCGCGTGAAAATAGAAATTAAAAGCAGAACGCATGTAAAAATCTTCAAACTATTCTCCTTGAATTATTAAAATAACCAAGTACGGAAATATTCCTTTGACCGGCGCTTCAATATTTTCAAAGGACTATTCGTACTTCAAAGATTTTACGGGATTTGCCGTTGCGGCCTTTACGGCATGCGAGCTTACAGTCAGCAGCGCGATCACCAGGGCGGCTGCTCCTGAGGCGGCAAAGATCCAAAAGCTCATGCCGGTTTTATATTCAAAATCCTGCAGCCATTTGTTCATAATGAAATATGCAAGCGGCCAGGCGATTACGTTGGCAACGAGGACCCATTTTGCAAATTGAACCGACAATAGTACTACGATTTCCGGAACGCTCGCGCCCAGAACTTTTCTTATGCCTATCTCTTTTGTCCGCTGTTCGGTAATAAATGCGGCTAGTCCCAGCAGTCCGAGGCATGCTATAAAGATTGCAAGCACGGAAAATACCGCGGCTACCCTGCTCGTCCTGATATCCGCACGGTATAGATGCTGCAGGTCCTGATCCAGGAAATTGTAATCGAAGGCTTCATTGCCCGCGTATTTCTTCCATGTGTCTTCCAAAAATCCGACGGTCTTCCCTTCATCGCCGGCGGCTATTCTAACCGCTATGAATTTTCCGAAGCTGTTCCGGTTAAACAGGAATATGGCCAAAGGCCGAACTTTCTCGTGAAGCGAGGCGTAGTTGAAGTCGTTCGTCACGCCGATAATTTCAAATCTTTGCGCCGCCATGCCCAGGCCCGGCAGATTCGTAATAATCTTTCCGACAGGGTCCTTCAGCCCTAATGCGGTGACTGCGGCTTCATTCAGAACTACCGCCGTAGAATCCGACGGATGTGCTTTCGAAAAAAATCTTCCTTCGGCCATTCCGATACGGTACGTATCCGCAAAATCGAAATCGCATTCAATCGTTCTTATGTCCCGGGCATCCTGAACCGGACCGTTCTCGGGCTTATATACGTTGTCCCCGCTTTGATTTCCCGGTATGCCTGTGGAATTGGTGACACTTATTACCGAAGAATTGCCCAGCAATTCATTTTTAAAGGATTCAATCTGAGCACCGATATCGTCAGTCTTATTAATAATTACAACCTGTTCCTTATTGAATCCGAGATTCTTGTTCCGGATATATTTTAGCTGGCTGTATATAACGAACGTACTGACAAACAGGATAATTGAAACCGTAAACTGGATAACCACCAGAGTGCTTCTCAAAGCAGGTTTCCCGTCTCTTCTCTTTCCTTCGGAACTCAATGCTTTGACAGGTAAAAAAGACGACAGATAAAAAGCAGGATAACTGCCGGCAATTATCCCGACGGCGAGGGAAAATAAAAAAATCAGCGGGAGGGAATATAAATTATCAAATATACCTAAACCGAGATGCTTTCCGGATATATTGTTGAAAACAGGAAGCAGCAATTCCGCCAGACCGATTGCCATAATAACCGCGATGAGAGTTATAAGTGCCGATTCGAATATGAAACGGACTA
>JBJKOY010000548.1:0-3624 GCA_046706945.1 Ignavibacteriaceae bacterium
CTTATTTACACCTCGCTGCCCATTTATAACGCACGGGAATGTTATAACGGCGTTTGCCATGCGAACGCTTTTTCGGACCAGCAGCCCGGTGGGAAAAATCTGCGGCGGGTTCGTCCGGATAAAAGCCGCAAAGGTTTAAGGGAACCGGAAAGCCTTGCTTCCGGCAGCAATATTTCCGAGGAGGCGGAAACAGCCTTCAAATCCCCTCACGATTCGTCGCAGAAAATTTTGGGCTTTATAGAAATTGAAGTTTCAATAAAAAAGATTATTTCTAACCTGGAAGAGACAAGGGACAAGTTAATTATTTTTACGGTCCTTTTCGCGCTGCTGGCTTCATTAATAACTTATTTCTCAATAAGATATCTCATCGGCCGCCCGGTGAAAAACCTGGTGGAAGGAACAAAACGGGTAGCCGGCGGAAATTTCAAGCACGAAATTCCTCCCGGGAAGGCGGAATTAAAACTGCTTGCGGACTCGTTTAATACGATGCAGAAGCAATTACTTACTACTCAGACCCAGCTTATAGAGTCGGAAAGACTTGCATCCGTAGGAAAGCTGGCGGACGAAATCGCGGTCGAAATAAATAACCCTTTGACGGGAATAATCGTTTACAGCGAGAGCCTGATAGAAAAAACACGGAAGGCTTCGGAAGCGGGAGGATCAAAAAACGCCGACGTTTTTAAAGAAGATTACGAGACCATACTGCAGGAGGCTCTGAAAATAAGAGAAAGCATTCGGAACATTCTTTCGCTGACCAGGCAGGAGAAGCCTCAATTCAACAACGTAAGCCTTGGCCGCATAATTGAGCATTCGATCTCGATGGTTCAGAAATTCTCAAACTTCCGAAATATTCAAATCATTACGTCGATACCGAAGACTCTTCCCGATATATCCGCGGACCACGGCCTAATGGAGCAGGTATTCTTAAACCTTCTTCTGATTTCTTCCGAATCGATGATTACGGGCGGTATTTTGAATATTTCCGCGGCCTACTCTGATGAAGAAAAAGAGATCGAAATTGCGTTCGCCGATACGGGCAGAGGTATTCCAGAAAACATAATTAAAAAAATTTTTGAACCGCCGGAAGCCGGAGTCCGCAGCTATGAGAAGACCGAAATCAGCCTCACCGTATGCAAGGATATTGTAGAAATGCACAAGGGCAAATTATTTATTTATGCGGCGTCATCGGGAACGTCGGTAAAAATTAAACTACCGGTATAGCGTAATGCGGCGCACGGTAAAAATACTGGCAGTGGACGATGAAGAAATAATTCTGAAATCCATAAAAAAAGCTCTTATTAGTGACGAATCGTTTGATTATATTATTACAACCTCCGGTACGGCCCTTGAAAGTTTAAAATTAATAAGGAGCGATACTTTCGATCTCGTTTTTATGGATATCGTTTTACCGGGCATGAACGGATTAGAAGTTTTAAGACGGATAAAAAATATTACCCCAGAAGTTCCCGTTGTCGTTATGTCAGGTTTTTCCGCGGTCAGAGTTAATCCCGGATTAAAAGGCGACGATACCCATAAGAACGAAATATTAAAAAAGGCGGCGGCATTTCTGATGAAGCCTTTTACAACTGAAGAGATTAAAACTCTAGTAACCGATTTATTAAGATAAGACGGAATAAAATTATTAAGATTCCGGGCTGAAGATTTAGCCATGACTTTTTTAAATAAATTTATAAAGAAAAAGAAGACAGTCGAAAGGGATCTTTCGTTCAAGGAAAAGCTGCATTACTTTCAGAATCTTTTATCTTCAAACGACGAAGCTCTGAAATTGATGGGTAATTTAAGCGAGCTTCTCGCTTCGGGCAGACCTTTTTCGAAAGGCGAAATATACGGCATCTTTTCGGATATATTGACTAACACGCTTAAGGTTACCGAGCAGCTTTCGGTAATGTGCGGCGGCAGGTATAAGTCGCTTATCGGCCAGGTATACAGGATAAAAGATAAGTGTGCGGAAATTCTAGCGCCAGGTTCCTATTGCCCGGTCAGGTGGGACTGTTCCGAACCGGACTGCAACGAATGCGATAAGATCGACACTGACGATGCATCGGCCGGCCTTCCTTATTCTTATATGATAGACGAAATAACGATGGCGCAGACGCGGGAAGTCGGCGGAAAGATGAGCCGCCTGTGCGAAATACACAACAAGCTGTTAATTCCCGTTCCGTACGGATTCTGCATTACTTCCAGGTTCTTTAAAGATTTTTTATCGCAGGGAGACTTAAACCTGCAGATAGACGAAGCCATATCGTCAATAAATTTCAACGACAACGCGAGCGTTCAGCAGGTTAGCCAGGTCATTCAAGCTTTAATTATCGCGTCACCGATTCCGCAGCTGGTAGAAAAAATAATACTGAACAATTACGAAGCCTTGTCCGCCCGTCTCGGTGACATATTAATTTCCGTAAGATCCAGCGCCGTCGGCGAAGACGACCTGCACCATTCGTTCGCCGGACTCCATTACACGGCGCTTAACGTTAGCAAGGCAAATTTAATAGACGCTTGTTTCGAAGTTTTGATCTCCAAATACCTGCCTCAATCGCTTGTTTACAGGTACCTGACCGGGCTGCGGGATGCGGACATGCCGATGAGCATAGGCTGTCTTCAAATGATCGATTCCGATGTCGGCGGCGTACTGTTTACCGAAGACCCGCTGGGAACCGAAAAAGGAATTATCATCCATGCCGTCCGTGGGCTGGGAACAAAAGTAGTAGACGGAAGCGTAGCGCCGCAGGAATTCATCGTCGACCGAGACTCATCCGAAGTAATCAATTTTAAGCCCGGCAATCAGAAATTTAAGACCGTCCCGCGGAGAACCGACGGTTTATACGAAGAGAAAATAGACTGCGAAATGCTCGATAAGAAATGTTTGACGGCTGACCAGGTAAAAAAGATAACCGGGTACGCCCTGGCGATCGAGAATTATTTCGGTACGCCTCAGGATATCGAGTGGACGATAGATAAGCAGGGCAAGGTTTATATCCTCCAGTGCCGGCCGTTGGCGGTCACCGAAAACATTGCCGATACGGGAGACAAGAATCCGTCCGGCGGCAATTTATCCGGGTACCCTGTCCTGATCGAAAAAGGAGCATGCGTAAGCCCGGGCGTAAGCGCCGGAAGAGTATTTTTATTAACCAGATCCAAAGATATTGTTAATTTCCCGGACGGCGGAATACTTGTAGTAAGAAAAACATCCCCCGAATTAACGCGGGTTCTTCATAAAGCTTCCGGTCTTATTGCCGATATCGGAAATACGACCGGGCATCTGGCAATTATAGCAAGAGAATTGGGAATCCCTGTAATCGTAAATACGGAAAACGCGACCGCCGCGCTTACCAACGATATGACGGTTACGATAGACGCGGGCGAAAATAAAGTTTACCTGGGCCGGGCGGATGAACTGATCGAGAATTACAAATCCGTCACCGTGAGTAAAAATGTTTTTATAAGAAGCCCGATGCACCGCATCTGGCAGAATATATCAAAGCTTGTAATTCCGCTAAACTTAACCGACCCGGGCTCGGCGGATTTCAGTCCCGAGTACTGCAAAACTCTCCACGACATTACAAGGTTTGCGCACGAATATGCAATGAGGGAGATGTTCCAGCT
>JBJKOY010000549.1:0-5456 GCA_046706945.1 Ignavibacteriaceae bacterium
ATCAGCGTCCCGACTGAAGAATTTTCGCCGAACTGTTTTTTAAGTCTTACAGCGCCGAAGACCGCGTTGGGTTCGGTTTCGGAGACCGAGTCGTCCGTATAATTCTTCCGGCCTGTGGCTGCCACGAATCCCCCGTATTCCCAATCATCTATCCTTCCGAACGCTTTTGCACCGACTATTAATGGAACGTCGGTCCCGTCCGGCAGCTTCTTACCTATCCGGCGTGAATAAAACAGTTCCAGGGGACTGTAGAATCCGGTATTGTTTTGTTTCCCGGCCGCCATAAATACTTCGTCGCCCTCGGTAAAGAAAGGCCTTTTTTCGTCATAGTAAGTTTCGTATTGGGAAATATTAAACTCGTACGGATCGGCTTCGATCTGAGCAAAGTCCGGATTAGCCGTTAATTGAAATTTTAATTCTGAGGACGGGTTATACATCAAATCCAGCCCGGCATTGGGATTAATTTTATATTTGCCTGATTCCGTATACTGCGCTTTGACAATACCCACGGGGTATATTTCAAGGTTTAATCCTTTTACCGAAGGCTTGAAATTCTCGAAAATCAATTCCCCGAACTTGGATATTCTTTGTCCTTCGTTCCTGGCATATTTATTCCAATACAAATCCTCGGACAAGGAAGGGATCCATCTGTCGAAATCCAATCCCCAAACTTTTAGCGATGAATTATATTGAATGGACTTATATGGAATCTTCATTTCCGCAACCCAGCCCCAGTCGTATACTTTGGTAGCGGCAAACCAAATCCCGTCCCAGTTATAATCTCTCTGCCGGGCATCGTCCAGGAGCCTGGCGTCTATTTTAACTCCCGAGACCGAAACCCCCAATTTATAAGCGGTTTTCCTGTCGCCGAACGTATCGATCATAAAAGAGACGTATTCGCCGGCGGTATTATCCAGCATCCCGGTAAATTCCTGGATATCCTTTTTATCTTCGAAGCATTTAAAGAGTACATATATCGCATCGTCTGTTGTCAGTACTTTAGCGACCGTCGGCCAGGTGGGTTTTTTACCGTAATAGGGATTTAATTGGAAGAAACCGGTTGCGGAGTCAGCGGTATTCCAGACGGGGTCTATAACTCCGTCGATTTTTATTCCCGTATTTATCTTTTTTAAATATAATTTTTTTACATCCTTGTCTTGAGCTTTCACTAAAAAAGTAAAACATACAATTAACAGTACGATTTTTTTCATGAGAGGTCCGGAATTTTAATTGCTATATATTTTAGACTATGTAAATGTTTGAAGGTTACTAATCCGCCGTATTTTTTTTGATCGTTAAAAAGACGGCCTAATCTAATAATTATTTTTCCCCCGGAATTATTTCTTTTGACAGCCGGGTTTTTTTAATGATCAAACGGTTAATTTTTTGACGGGTACGGTATGCTTTATATTTATAACTTTATATTAAAATGAATTTTCTTTACATTAGGAATGTCCCCCGAATTATTTTTTGCCGTAGTAACTTTCTCATTTTTTATGAGTCTAAAGATACATAGTGAGGGAGCGCATGAAAACGGAGATAGAGAAAGAAAAAATAAATACCAAATGCCCGCATTGCGCACAAATTATAGAAAGTGCATGGGTTTTTAAATTAGATTCGGTTATCGGAATACGCTACGTTTATTTTTGCGATAAATGTCAGAAAAGTCTGGGCATTTTTGATAAAAAAATAATCGATATTCCGGTTACCGGCCAGCCGTTCTCTCAAAATAAAATCAAACATCAGATAAATTGAACCTTCCGTGCGGAAGCTTAATTTCCTGCCGAAATTATCTAATTAAAAATTCCGATCTTTTTTGTAAATTCTTGCTGTTTAAGTTGAAGATAAAATAATGCCGCGATTATTTTTTTTAGTCATAATCTTAGCTGCAGCCGTTCTTAGTCCTCCAATATTCTGCCAGGGGAAGGATAAGGCGCCGGATAAAAACTATCTCCGCGGAATATCTGCACTGGCAAAAAACGAGAAAGACAGCGCTGAAGTATTTTTTAAAAAATCGGTAAGGGACAACGGCGACCCGGATTCTTATTATGAACTGGCTAAACTTTATAAAGAAAAGAATACCGTATATTTTCGTTACATAGCCAGGAATTATATCGAGCAGGCAATTTTGATGAGGCCGGAAAATATTGAATATAAATTTTTGATGGCCGAACTCGCAGAGAAAATAAGTCCCGGCCTTGCGGCGCATTATTATGAAGATATTATTAAAATAGACAGCGTTAATTCGAAAGCTTTATACAGCCTCGGCCGATATTACGAGGAGGACTTTAACGATTACCACGATTCTTTTATAAATGAAAATGAGAACGTAAAATTCAGCGAGGAAAAATATGCCGGCGAGGATTTTAAAAAAGCCCGGAGTTTATTGCTAAGAGCCGTCGAATGCGATTCGCTTAATTTCCGCGCATACCTGCACCTCGGCCTGCTTTACGAGGCGGACGGGAAACCCGGAGAAGGGATACCTTATTTAAAACGGCTTGCCGAGCTTTCACCGGACGACAAAGATGCTCATTTGTATTTAGGCCTTTTATATTACGAGACATCGGACGTGGAGGAAGCTTTCCGCGAATACCGGAAAGCGCTTGTCCTGATGAACGAAGACGAACGGCAGGTTTTCGTATATAATTCCGTTAAGGAACTGCTTGAACCTGTCCTCGGGAAAAAGTTTAAACACCTTTCGCGTCTTCAGATAAAGCAGGTTATTAATTATTTCTGGAAATACAGCGACCCGCTGTACCTTACGAATTATAACGAAAGGCTCGTTGAACATTATTCGAGAATGGCCTATGCGGATCTAAAATTCGGAGTAAAAGATAAAAAAATACCCGGCTGGAAAACGGACAGGGGTGAAATGATGCTCAGGTACGGATGGCCCGATAAAAGGATAAAGTACAGGCCTTTAATTAAAGGAGACGGCGGCGGCGTTATTAGCGTAAAGACCGATGTGTGGTATTACGATAATTTTACGC
Source organism: Ignavibacteriaceae bacterium (assembly GCA_046706945.1). Taxonomy (GTDB): domain Bacteria; phylum Bacteroidota; class Ignavibacteria; order Ignavibacteriales; family Ignavibacteriaceae; genus FEN-1297. The sequence continues at coordinate 2,991 of JBJKOY010000549.1, forward strand.
TGGGTTTTACGGACAGATTTATGTCCGGCAACTATGTTTTTAACGAGCCTTACGACGGAAAACATTATACTTCCCAGTTTGCCGGCGCGACGAACTTTTATGTAAATTACCTGAGAAAGGCGGAATATACGGCATACAAGCCCAAATTCGAAGGCCCTGTTTTTAAGATCCCTTACAAGATCGTTCAGTTCAAAAACCGCCAGGAAGGGAATTACGATTTTACAGATGTGTACGTCGATTACGGTATGAAAGCTGACGACAGCCTTAAAAAAAATATTAGCGTACCGTACGAATGGGGACTCTTCTTTTATGATTTAAACCTTAACCCCGTTCACAGAGGGAGAGGCATAGTCTCAAAGATTAATAAAGCAAATATAATCGACCTTCCCGGAGAAAAGGATCTTTATACAAACAGCAATATGATGACCCTATGGCCCGACTCCGGCAAGTTTGCTTTCGAGATAATCAGAAATAAAGACAAGGGAGTCTCTTCAAACCATTTTCTTTTTAACGTGAGGAAATTCAGTGCGGTTAAACCCGATATAAGTAATTTAATGCTGGCATACAATATAACCGAAAACGATACTCTTCCCGCCCCGGTTAAAAGGGGCGAATATTCGATCTTCCCGAATCCCGTTAATATTTTTTATCCGGGACTGCCTATGTACGTCTATTATGAAATATATAACCTGCCGGCCGACGGCAAAGGCATCTCAAGCTTTTCGCAGAGCCTGATAATAACGAGGAAAGAAGCTCATTCGGATTTTGCAAATGCGGTCAATTCCGTTATGAGCGTTTTCGGAATGGGCAGAAAGGAGAAACAAATTACAATAACTTCGGATTACAAATCGAAGGACCGGAGTCCGGGAGTGTACTTTCAGCTTGACATGAACAAATACCCGCCCGGAGAATACGAGCTGGCCATCTGTATAAAAGACCATATATCCGGAGATATCATCGAAAGTAAAACCGAATTTCAGTGGAAGTAGAGGGACATGTCAGTCGGCAAATTCAATTTTCAGACTGACGATTTCCGAATTGCTTCCGATTCTTACCCGCGGGCCCCATGTACCTACCCCGCAAGACACGTAATACTGGGTCATATTCTTTTTCAAATAACCCCAGCTTACCTCGTAGATCATTTTCGTTATGAGGTTCGCCGGGAACATCTGGCCGTGATGGGTGTGGCCGGATAACTGCAAATCGATATTGTTTTTCTCCGCATCTCCCAATCCGAACGGCGTATGATCCATCAGTATAACCGGATAATCCCTGTCCAGTTCTTTCAGAATTTCTTCAAGGCTTTTCCTGTCTTCCCCCGTAAACTGCTTCTTGCTCCGGTCATCCCTGGCCGCAATATAGAAGGAATTATCTATTAAAACCGAACTATCCCTCAGTACTTTAATATTATGGTTCGTCATGTAAGCGACGGCGCCGTCTATCCCGTTAATAAATTCGTGATTTCCCGTGGAAGCATAACCGCCGTATTTGGGATTCAGTTCGAATAAGGCTTTGCCGATTTTTCTTTCGTTTAAAACCTTAGCCTTGTCGTCGAATAAATCGCCCGGTATAAAGACAATATCGGGTTTTAACAGGTTTATTTTATTCACTATTTGAGAAAGGAAACGTTCGTCGTCCATCGGGGATAGATGAATGTCCGAAACCATTACGGCATTAATCGATCTGAGCTGGGATTTGCCTTTATGTAATGTTAATTTCAGTTCTTTTACCTGCAATTTCGTAGTGTTTAAATATCCGTATAAGACCGTTAGACCCACGATTAAAAACACCGCTATTCCGAGCAGATGTTTTACGTAAAGATAATTCTGCTTAACGAATCCCGGCATAAGGTGAAATTGGAAAAGGACTGACCTTATTATATCGATGCAAATGATAGACAAAAGGAAATAAATCATAAAAGCGAACCAGAAAGATCCGATCCACAGCATCAGGTCGTACAAAAATCCGGGGATATATTCCGTTAGAAATTTTGCCAATATGTAAGACGCAAACAAGACTAAAAAAACAGCGGTATATAATATCCTTAAATGCGGAAGGCCTTCCAGGGCCTGCCATCCCCTGATAAACACATAATAATTTAAGGCGGCATAAATAGAAAAGAAGATTAAAAAGAATAGGATCATAATTCTTAAGATAAATTATTAAAATGGTTTGAAATTTATAAGAATTGAAAATTTATAAGTAAAAATATGACAAAAATTACCCAAACCGCAATGACGGAAGAAACATTAGCCGAAAAAGAAAAAAACCGACGGCAAAATCAGCTGAACTCGTCCCAGCTTTTTATAGTCAGGTCTTTCTCTTTAAATCTTTCTACGGACTTTACGAATCTTTTTGCTACTTGAACGTTTGTTATGAGGTTGACGTTCATATCTACCGCTTTTCGACGTATAAGATAGTCGTTATCGAGTTCGTATTTCTCCTCGTTTTTCGGGATGTTGATTA
>JBJKOY010000550.1:0-4941 GCA_046706945.1 Ignavibacteriaceae bacterium
CCGGCGATGAAACAACGTTCCGGTCTCCCGACGCCAAGCTTCTTGACTACGTTGTGTTTTACGGTCCTTCCGCCGACAGCGTAATTGCATCTTACCGGAACCTTTCAGGGAACGTTCCGATGCTGCCCCGCTGGGCATACGGCTTCTGGCAGTGCCGAGAACGTTATACGTCAAGCGAAGAATTGGTATCGACGGTAAAAGAGTTTAGAGATAAAGAAATTCCGATGGATGTTATTGTGCAGGATTGGCAGTACTGGGGAAATAACGGCTGGGGCGTACCGGAGTTCGATACAACCCATTATCCGGACCCCTCGGGCTTTATAAAAGAATTACATGATTTAAATGCTCATTTCTGCATTTCAATTTGGTCGAACCCGGATAAAAATTCGGCAATGGGAAAAGCGTTTGCTGCAAAAAAACTTTATATACCGGACAGCAAATGGCTCGACTATTTTAATCCGGTTACCAGGAAAGACTACTGGAATACATTAAATAAAAATCTCTTCAGTCACGGCGTTGATTCCTGGTGGATGGACGCAACCGAACCGGAGAACGATGCTCTGCACGGTAAAAAAACATTTATGGGATTGGGCGATTTTTACCGTCTTACTTATCCTTTGTTTGTCAGCCGGGCGGTATACGAAGGCCAGCGGGAAACAACTTCGGCAAAAAGAGTCTGCATACTCACAAGATCTGCTTTCCTCGGGCAGCAAAGATACGGCACAATAAACTGGTCCGGAGATGTTGACGGCACATGGGATTCTTTTAGAAGACAAATTGTTGCGGGGTTGGATTATACTATTACTGGCATGCCTTATTGGACAACTGATATCGGCGGTTTTTTTAGACCTGACTCACAGTATACAAGTAAAGATTATCAGGAGTTACTTATCCGCTGGTATCAATGGGGTACATTTAATCCTATTTTCCGGATTCACGGATTTCATTCGAAAACCGAGCCGTGGAATTATGATCGGCAGGTTCAAGATGACATGCTGAAGATGCTTCACCTTCGTTACCGTTTGCTGCCGTATATTTATTCCGATGCCTGGCAGGTTACGAAAAACGGATCGACTTTAATGCGTCCCCTTGTAATGGATTTTAGGAACGATACTTCCGCTTTAAACCGTCCTTATGAATACATGTTCGGAAAAGCCTTTCTTGTTGCGCCGGTTACCGAACCCGGTGCGAATGAACGTAAAGTATACTTGCCTGAAAATACCGGCTGGTATAACTTCTGGACAGGCAATCATTATAACGGCGGGCAAACCTTAAATACAAAAGCGCCCTTTGATGAAATTCCGCTTTACGTTAAAGCCGGTTCGGTTATACCGATGGGTCCGGAGATCCAGTTTGCAGCGGAAAAAAATGATCCCGTCGAAATCAGAATTTATCCGGGCGCGAACGGTGAGTTCACTTTGTACGAAGACGAAAACGATAATTACGATTACGAGAAAGGAAAGTATGCCGTTATAACTTTTACCTGGGATGACGCAAAGAAAATCTTAACTGTCGGAAACAGAAAAGGTTCTTATCCCGGAATGCTTACCGAACGGAAATTTAACATCCTTATTGTTTCGAATAACTACGGCACCGGAATAAATACGGTTGAAAATTATAATAAAGTAATAACCTATAATGGAAAGAAAATTGTCGTAAAACTGTAACAGAAAATAATAAAAGTTGTTATATGAAAATCAAAATTTACGTTATCCTAAGCAGTATAGTTCTGCTTGCCGCAGTTCTGTCGGTTAAATTTTACAACTCTTCCGATTCTTCAAGAACAACCGAGCTTTTCGATAACGCATGGCACTTTAAATTCGGCGATATTAAAGACGGACAGAATCCGGTACTCGATGATTCGCATTGGAGATTACTTAATTTACCTCACGACTGGAGTATTGAAGGGCATTTCCAATCCGATACAAATAATAAAGATTTACCTGAATTTCATGTTGTGAAAGGAGAATGGAAATTCAAAGAAGGGGACAATATGCTTTGGAAAAATCCTGATCTGAATGATAATTCCTGGCAGACAGTACAGCTGCCTTCAACCTGGGAAAAAAGTTCCGACTACACCAAAGATTATGTGTACGGCTGGTATCGCCGTGAATTGATTATTCCTGCGGATTTAAAAGGTAAAGACATCTATATTAACGTCGGCAAAATTGACGACGCCGATGAAACCTTTTTCAACGGCGTGAAAGTAGGCGGTATGGGTTCTTTCCCGCCGGAATATACTACTGCCTGGGATCAGTTGCGGTATTATAAAGTTCCTCACAAAATTATTCACTACGGCAAAAAGAATAGTATTGCGGTTAGGGTATTTGACGGAATACAGAGCGGCGGTATCGATGATGTAGGAGAAAAAGTAATCGAGGGTCCGTTTGAATCTACCAGCCCGGGCGGAAGCGGCGGAGGCTACTTGGACGGGGGTATCGCCTGGTATAGGAAAACATTTGAACTTCCCGAAGATATAAAAAACAAGCGTGTATTTGTAGAATTCGACGGCGTGTATATGAACAGCGATGTCTGGATAAACGGCTTTCACCTCGGCAACAGACCTTACGGCTACTCCAGCTTCCAATATGAATTGACCGGACACTTGAAATTCGGCGATGAAAAAAATGTTATGGCGGTAAGAGTCGATGTTCAGCAGCCGTGTTCGCGCTGGTATTCCGGCGCAGGTATTTATCGCAATGTAAGATTAATAATAACAAACCCGGTTCACATAGCACATTGGGGAACATATGTTACCACGCCGGAAATATCCGAAAAAGAAGCGACGGTTAGTATTGAAACAAATATTCGTAATCAATCTGCTTCTTCACGAAATGTAACTCTTGAAACCGTAGTTGTAGATGAGTCGGGAAATAAAGTCGGCGGCGGCAGCTCGAATCAAACAGTGGAAACAGGCGGCATAGGTATTTTCAAACAGTTAATAAAAATATCTAAGCCAAAATTATGGTCGCTGGAAAGTCCGACTCTTTACCGTGTTGAATCTAGAGTTAATGTAAACGGTAATGTTGTGGATGCTTATAACACGCCTTTTGGAATCCGCACTTTTAAATTTACAACCGATAAGGGATTTTTCTTAAACGGCAAGCACGTAGAAATAAACGGCGTTTGCCTTCATCATGATCTGGGAAGTTTAGGGGCTGCTGTTAATAAAAGAGCGATTAAACGCGAATTGGAGATCATGAAAAACATGGGCTGCAACGCGATACGAACAAGCCACAACCCGCCTGCGCCGGAACTGCTGGATTTATGCGACCGTATGGGGCTGCTGGTTATGGACGAGGCATTTGATGAATGGAAAAGGAACAAAACAAAGTACGGATACGGAAGATTTTTTGATGCATGGAGTAAGAGAGACCTAACGGATATGATCCTTCGCGACAGGAACCATCCGAGTATTATTCTATGGAGCATCGGCAATGAAATACCGGAGCAGGATAGCCCCGATGCATACGAAATGTCAAAGCGCCTTGCAGACATTTGTCATACAGAAGATCCTACACGGCCGGTAACATCTGCATGCAATACGCCCGGGGAAGCTGTTAAAAGCGGATTTTCAAAACCGCTGGATGTACTCGGCATTAATTATAATACGGCTTATTACAATACATTGAAAGGAAAGGCAAAACTATTCGGCTCGGAAACCGCATCAACCGTAAGTTCGCGGGGAGTATACAATCTGGTCCGGGAAGGCGATTCCATTAAAATTGTAAAGGAGCTGAATAACCAGTGCTCTTCTTACGATATGAATGCGCCTAGCTGGGGCAATGTAGCGGAAACGTCCCTTAAGGCTGTAAAAAACGCGCCTTGGATTGCGGGTGAATTCGTATGGACGGGCTTTGATTACATCGGAGAACCGACGCCGTTTAGCTGGCCTTCGGTTAGTTCTTATTTCGGCATTGTTGATTTATGCGGCTTTCCGAAAGACCGTTATTACCTTTATCAAAGTCAGTGGACAAACAAACCGATGGTTCATATTCTTCCCAATTGGAATCCCGATTTAATCGGGACAGGCCGGAAAGGCTTCGAGGGGATGAAGATCCCGGTTTGGTGCTACAGCAATTGCGAATCCGTCGAATTATTTCTGAACGGAAAATCACTCGGTGAAAAGAAGTTCAGCGATACAAAAGATCTGCATTTAACATGGAATGTTCCTTACACGCCGGGTACTTTAAAAGCAGTCGCAAAAAACAATGGAAAGACAGTCTGCACGGATGAAGTGCAAACCGCGGGCGATCCGGCAAAAATAATACTGATCCCTGATCGTAAAGAAATCAATGCCGACGGGAAAGATCTTTCTTATGTTAAGGTTGAAGTTGCGGACAAGGAGGGCCGGATTTGCCCGGACGCGGATAATCTTATTAAATTTGAAGTCAAAGGTGAGGGCTTTATTGCCGGAGTAGGAAACGGCAATCCTACCAGTCATGAATATTTTAAAACTAATGAACGAAAAGCATTCCACGGTTTAGCTCTTGTAATAATACAATCGGAAAACAAAAAGGGAGAGATAAATATTACTGCAAACTCAGACGGATTGAAAGAATCGGAAGCCGTAATAAAAACTAAAAATTAATTTCAGCAAGTTATCTATATAAAAATAAGTTCTCGTTTTCATATTTCAACTGTCATTTATAAACTAAAGGAGAATATAAATGAAACGTTATTTTGTTCTTTTCGTAATACTGGTATTTGCTCTTTCAGGTTATTTATGTTTTGCCCAATCAGATCAGCAAACAATTAAGGAAGACTTCAAACCTGCCGTAACTAACCAGCCTGGTAAAGAATATCCGCAGGTCAATTCCGAAGGCCGGGTTCGTGCAAGTATTTCGGCGCCGGAGGCGCATAAGGTACAGTTGGATATCAGCGCGGTAAAATACGACCTGACAAAAGACTCGAACGGAGTCTGGACCGGAGAATCAGCTC
>JBJKOY010000551.1:0-4959 GCA_046706945.1 Ignavibacteriaceae bacterium
TGGGCGTTTCGATTGTTTTGGGAATTATTCCTTTAAAGATTAGGTCCGCCGATAAAGAAGTTCGGGAAATAGGACACGAATTAAATTAATATAAAAAACTATGAATACTTTGAAGAACAAAACAGCATTAATAACAGGCAGTTCCCGCGGAATAGGAAAAGCCGTTGCAAAATTATTCGCATCCGAAGGAGCCAGGGTCGCACTTCACGGAAGAGATACGGATGCTCTGATAAAGGTGCGGTCGGAGATAAATAAAAGCGGAGGGATCGCGGTTCACTTTTCCGCAGACGTAACAAAATATCCCGAGATAGACGCAATGAGAAAAAATATCGAAAAAGAATTCGGCGCCGTCGATATTCTTGTGGCAAATGCCGGGGGAAGCTATGTAAAACCTGCTCCGTTGGAACAAATACCGGAAGACGGATGGCGCGCAACGGTGGAAGGAAATCTGACCGCGACATTTTTAACTATTAAAAGTTTTCTTCCGGGCATGAAAGAACGCCGTGCGGGAAATATTATAACTCTCTCGTCGGCTGCCGGGCGCAGACCGAACCCCAAATCGCCGCTTCCTTACTCCGCCGCAAAGGCAGGAATTCAGATTTTAACGCAGGATCTTGCCGCCCAAGCCGGTGAATACAATATCCGCGCCAACTGCATTGCGCCAGAAACTATCTTAACGGAACGGAACCTGGAATGGATCCCGGAAAATGTTCGGGAATCTTTAACCGGTCTGCACCCGGTAAAACGCCTTGGTGCGCCTGAAGATGTTGCGCGGGCGGCTCTTTTCCTGGCGTCGGAAGAGTCCTCATGGATTACGGGTATTGTCCTGGATGTTGCCGGCGGTGCGGTTATGGTATAAAAATTTTTCTTTTAGTTGCAAAAGTTACGAGTTTTTTTATAAATCAGAAATTTTAATAAACATCTTCGGCAAGTCGTCTTCATTGCCGGACTTTTTCTCAAACGGAATTCCCGCTTGGAGAACCGATCCGTAATGTTCTTGTTGTATTTGGTAATTTATTCATAAATGACCGTATTAAAATTTATTTGAATTCTCCCCTGCGGCAGTCCCGCTCTCTTTTAAAACTACGGATGTTTCAATTTGCCGTTCCGGGATATTCCAGTACTTTCTTAATAACCTGTCCTTCTCTTCCTCCGAAACCTGAATAAAACCGCGCCTCATATAAAACTCAATCGCCCATTTCGCGTCTGCCCAAGTCCCGATTAAAATCGGCCGGTCCGTCAAGCTCCTTAAATGGGACAATAATTTTCCGCCGATGCCTTTATTTCTATAGACAGTACGGACATATGCATGTCTTATCAGGGTCACATCCCGAACGTCCTGTATGCCCATTACTCCGATAAGCTCGCCGTCCTCTTCAAATCCCCAAAATCTTACTCCGTCTTCCATCTCGCCCCGGAGTTCGGCTTTAGTCATATATTCGTCGTTCCAGCGATCGGCAGGTATAACTCCTTTGTAAGCTTGTGCAGCATCATTAATTATGGAATAGATGCTGTCGAAATCACCGTCGGTACATTGTTTGATCATAAAAAACCTAAACTGTTAACCGAAATATAATTTAATTATAATCATTGCTCTATTTCAAGATGAATTTGGATTGCGGATTCATTTATTCTTTGTGTAACACTAACTGATAAACATCTATCAGCCTTAAAGGAACGGTTTAAGATAAGTATATCTCATCGATGGTCATATGACTGAGATGTAATTTAGAACGAGGGCAGAAAAGTGTGAAATTATAATAGAGGTAAAGTTTTTGCTAATTATCTGGAAGTCGGGTCGGCTTTTTACGATCAAATAAATTTTAAAGATATTGTCGGAATCGCCCCCTTAGAATGTCATATTAACCCCCTTCCAAATTATTTACCGGACATTATTTTACTTTAAACAGATTGGAGGTCAAAATGAAACACGCAACTAATTGGTTTGAGCAACGGGCTATTCCCGGAAAGATACCCGACAGAGGAAATCATAGAGCAAAAAAATTTTTCGAAACATCCGCGGGACTTAAAAGTGAATTTTTTCTGAGTAATGCCGGCATCATAGTCTTAGTTTTATTCATTTATATTCCGTTAGCTTTCGTTACCGGCCGGGCACAATCACGGGACGGTAAAGTTTCTTACCCGGCTATGGCGCCTCTTAATCAATACCTGATTCAAGATAAGGATGCTGAAATTGCGCTCGCCCGCAGTGCCGCACCGCCGTCCGTTTCCGACAAAGCGGAAGTGATGGTATTGGGGCGGACAGGGTACACTATAGCGGTAAAGGGAACGAACGGTTTTGTCTGCATAGTGGAACGTTCATGGGTAATACCTACCGACGATCCCGGATTCTGGAATCCCAAAGTGCGCGCGCCTATTTGTTATAACCCGGAAGCCGCAAGAACTTATTTGCCCTTCGACCTGATGAAGACTAAGCTGGTGCTGGCAGGTAAATCAAGGACGGAAATCGCAAAGGCCATCAAATCGGCGTTCGATAGTAAAGAACTGCCCCCGCTGAAGCCCGGGGCTATGTGCTACATGATGTCGAAGCAGCAGTACTTAAACGACAGGGGCAAGAGATGGCATCCGCATCTGATGTTCTATCTCCCTGGCAAGGTAGAGGAAAGTTGGGGGGCTAACCTGCCGGGTTCGCCGGTCCTGGCAGCGTATGACCGTCAGGCTGGAGCTACTGTTTTCATGGTATGGGTCGGCAAATGGTCCGACGGAACTCCTGCCCCGCCGCTTAAACACTGAGCGTAATTTGATGAAGACCGGCGATACCATCACGCTCCGGGAGCTGCGTAGGGATGACGATAAAGATTTAATTCTCTGCTTATTATTGGAAACAAAGTGACGATAGATTTAATGAGATAACCGGAAGATATATTCTCCGAAACATCTCCATGTCCCCGGTCAGCCGGCGCGACTTTTACAGAAGGTTTATCAAAGCTGCCGTGAATAACCCTGTTGAATATTCTTAATAGAAACATGTACAATAAATATGCGAACGCTTAAAAAAGTCGGCAAAATTAAAACATAAGGGAAATAAGCATTATTAAATTTACGGCACCCGGCAGCCGTATCAATAATTAAAGCATATGTTATTTCTTTTAGTACTTCAAATCTGAATGGCCGACTTAGTTTTGGCCCGTTGACGCGGCAGCTTTCAAGTTCCTCAACACCGGGGATAATAAGCCGATACATCCCGCGAAAACACAGCCGATTGCGGATAGACCGATTACAACCGGCGTCGAAGCGTATTCGAGAAGAAATCCGCCCAGCGCGGAACCCAACGGCGCCGCGGCAATCGTTAAGGTTGCGCGGGCTCCGAACACCTGCCCGCGGATTTCGCCCGGCACCAGCCGCTGAAGCATGGTCGTTTCGATTACGGAATACGGCGCCCATGCAAATCCGGCCAGAGCCAGTACAATCATAGCACCGGCTAAATTCTTCAATACTACAAGCGGCAGAAGCAAAAGCCCCCATAAGATTGCAATCATCGAGAGGACGATGCCCGGGCGCTCCCGCGCGACAAGCGCGTTGACGGCGAGGAGTCCCAGCAATGCCCCTACACCGTACCCTGACCAGAGCAGGCCGAATCCCGCCGCGCCGGCATTCAATACATCACGGCTGTAGACCGGAAGCGCCGGCTCCAAAGGACCGTAAGCGAAGAAAAAGATGACGGACAGTGCCGTCAGGGTGCGGACCTCCCGTAAACGGAGCATCGGACCGAAACCTAGACCGGTGCGTTGTGCTTTAACCGGGCGCTCCGGCTTTTCTTGCCGGATGTTAGGCAGCCCGAACGCGATGATCGACATTACGATAAAACTTAAGGCATCTATCCACAGCGCGAACGGCCCTCCGTAACTTGCAACCAGAAAACCGGCCAATGCAGGTCCGACGAGCAACGTGAACTGCACGCTTCCGGTCCACAACGCATTCGTATGAACCAGCAATTCGTCGGATACGAGGTGCGGAATGTAAGTGCGTACACCGACTAACGTGGCAGGCTGCAGCGCGCCAGCAGCAAAGGCCAATAAGTAAATGCACCACAACTGAAGAACTCCGAGTGCGTAAAGCGCGGGTATAAGGGCTATGATGATCGCGCGTAACGCGTTGTCAATTGCCATCACCGTGCGCGGCTGATAACGGTCGAGGAGCCGTCCGATCACGGGTCCGGTAACTATTGCGGGAAAATTAAAGAGCAGGATAACCAGGCCTACCGCTGCGCCCGAGCCGGTTAATTGGAGCACAAACCATAGCAGAGCAATCGTGGCAAATTGATCGCCCAGGTATGATACTGTAAGCCCTGCCCATAACCAGGTAAAGGCAGGATAATTCCGAAGTACGGCCGCCGTCTGTCCGCTTCTCATAATCCGATCTTTTATTAATAGCTAAATAAAATTTAACCCTTACTTTCTTTTGCCTTGTTCAGTTCTGCCGCATAGATAATTAGTTCCTGCAATGCTGCTTCATCAACGCTTTCTCCTTCGAAGAAGTCGATTGCGCGAACACTTTTACTATCCAGACGCGTATTGAAGAGCTTCTTCGGATCCTTCGTAGTTGCGCCCTTCGGGAATGTCAGCCTCACGGCGTTCTTGAGCGTATCCGCAACGCAAATAATTCCGTCGTGAAACCAAACGGGTACTCCCATAGGCTTGGACGGCTTTTTCCATTTCACTTCTTCGATTGCGGCAGGGTCGCCATTCTTAATCAAAGCCCGGAGCTGCGCCAATTTCTTGCCCCGCCAGTCTGTCGATTTCTTAATAATGTCGTCTATCTGTTGAGACGGCGACTTCTCTTTCTTAGAATTATTCGAACTTGCTTTCATAATTGTTTAACCTCTTTATTTACGGAAGTGCCGATCTTTGTCTCTTTGTAGACGGTGAATTCCGCGGTCTATTATAAGCGACGAAAGCGGCTAAAACGGCGGGAACCGCGCCCCCGAGAAAGCCCGCA
>JBJKOY010000552.1:0-1743 GCA_046706945.1 Ignavibacteriaceae bacterium
AAAATCTTGCCGTCGATAATTCTTTTGTATCTAAAGTGGTTTACTTCTTCATGTCCCAATAAATAACATAACGCTGCTCATCGATCCGGAAATATGGGATCATAGTGATTTCTTTCGGCGCAACACCTACGGCTTTGAAAGCAAGCGGCTCGCCTTTTACCGGGACAAGCCAATCGTCCAGCTTTTTGCCGCTTATATTCAACGCAGTTATAATATCTTTCGGGACGGGAACATTTTCATAATCAAGCTGGTCTTTTGCAAAAGGCATCGGAGGCTTCATGCCTTCGGTCCCCATGTCGCCTGCAAGAACTATCGGACCGTAAAGAACGGCATCCATATTGGGGTTATCGTTTGTCGCAACCAGGTGCAGCGACATCGGGTAAGTAATATCTATCTTATCGCCGACCTTCCAGTTATCGTTCAATACAATATAACTGTCCGGCTTCTGTTTAATATCTATTTTTTTACCGTTGACTGCAACTGTAGCACCGGACGTTGCCCATGAAGGGTACCTGATATACAATGGGACATTCCCGTCTTTTACCTCATTTATCGTAAGATGAGTTGTTGCCTCGTCCGGGAATTGCGTCTCCTGTGTCAATTTAAATCCCTTTTCTTTCCACGTCAGCACCGACGGGATGAACAGGTTTACAAAGACACCCTTTTTGTTGTGATAATAAATGGCTTCGCCGTATTTGGAATGATTTTCAAATCCGGTACCCACGCAGCACCAGAAAGAGCTGTCTTTGGTGCTGTACGTTTTAAACGTGCCCGGTGCGTAAGATAAAAAGTATGTTACCATGCCGGTATGCGGCTCCTGCGAACCCAATATATGATTGTACAGAGCTCGTTCATAATAGTCCGCGTATTTTACGTCGGCAGTCCAGGTAAAAAGGTGCCGGGTAAGCTTAAGCATATTGTAGGTATTGCAAGATTCCGTCGTAGCGCGCGACAGGTGCTTTGATATCTGGTCCGGTTTAAAGAAATGTTCGTAGTCGCTGTTGCCGCCGGTAACGTATGTATGGTGGTCTATCACCGTCTGCCAGAAAAAATCCGCGATGGTCTCGGCGTTTTTATCCCCGGTCAGTTCATAGCCTCTCGCTTCGCCGATGATTTTGGGAATTTGAGTATTGGCATGCAGTCCCGGTAAATCATCTTTTCCTTGAAGCAAAGGATCAAAAACTTTATGATCGAAAAAGAATCCGGCCAGCTTTTCATATTTTATATTGCCGGTAATTCCGTAAAGATTATATGCCGATTCGATCATTCCGCCGAATTCGTTTTTCATCATTACGGCTAATTGATCGGATGAGAGATTTTTAAGTTTGTTGTAAGCCCAATCGCCCATCTTTGTAACAACGTCGAGAGCTTGTTTATTTCCGGCATATAAATACATATCGATCAGCCCGGCCATAATTTTATGTATGGTGTACCACGGCGCCCATACCGGCTTGCCTTCTATAACACGGTTGACTAAATTCTGCGGGAATGCGCTCAGGTAACCGCCCTGGTTCAGCACCTTCTGGATCCCGGCCAGCGCACTGACTATGGAATCGCCTTTTCCTTTATATGCAATATTTCCGGTGGAAGCGTACATCATGGATAGGGCCGACATAACATGTCCCGTGGTATGACCTCTTAACTCAACGTCCAATCCTTCCCATCCGCCGAGAGGCTTGGCGTGCGTTTCCATGCCCGCGTTTACGTACCAGCTGTGGAGCAGGCGGTTTATGTCGATGCTCA
>JBJKOY010000553.1:0-2021 GCA_046706945.1 Ignavibacteriaceae bacterium
ATTAATTTACATATTCCGGGAATAATAGAAGCCGAAGATTATGACAAAGGCTGTCCGGGTGATGCATATTTTGATACGGACGATATAAATCAAGGCAGGTATTATCGTCCCGATGAAGGTGTGGATATTGATACATGTTCCGAAGGCGGTTATACATTGGGCTGGACACAGTCCGGAGAGTGGGTTGATTATACGGTTGATGTTGCCGAACCGGCAACTTATAACGTTGCATTTCATATAGCCTCAGCTTCCGATAATACAGAGCTGCATCTTGAATGCGACGGTGTAAATAAAACCGGTATTGTTGCAATTCCAAATACAAAAGGATTTCAATCATGGGAAGTGGTAAATAAGAAAATTAAACTTGATGCAGGTAGGCATATTTTAAAAATTTTTATTGACGCCGGACCTCTGAACCTGGATAAAATGGTTTTTAAAGAAATAAAATAAACAACTATATCTAACCGGTTTCCGGAAAATACAAATTAATTTTAGGATTTGATTTATGAAAAAGAAGCTAATAATCGCAGTAAGTTTTTTATTTATTGTGAACCTGTGGGGTCAGCAATTACCCTACCAAAATCCCGCTTTAAGCCCTGAAAAACGCGCCGAAGATTTAATATCAAGATTAACGTTTAATGAAAAAGCAGCCTTGATGTGCGACCAGTCCGAAGCCGTCCCGAGGCTGGGGATAAAGGAATTTAACTGGTGGAGCGAAGCCCTGCACGGTTTGGCTAATAACGACAGCGTAACGGTTTTCCCCGAGCCGATCGGTATGGCGGCTTCTTTTGATGACGGATTAGTTTACAAAGTATTCAGTGCGGTCTCGGACGAAGTCAGAGCAAAATACAACGAATCCCAAAGAGAAGGAAAACCGAATCGACGTTTTTTAAGTCTGTCTGTCTGGACTCCTAATATAAATATATTCCGAGATCCGCGCTGGGGGCGCGGCCAGGAAACCTACGGCGAAGATCCGTATTTAACTTCCCGCATGGGCATCGAAGTTGTAAAAGGATTACAGGGACCTTCAACATCAAAATATAGAAAGCTGTTAGCATGCGCCAAACATTTTGCCGTTCACTCTGGCCCCGAATCGGAACGCCATGTTATGGACCTGACCGATATAAATCCTCGTGATCTTTGGGAAACATATTTACCTGCATTTAAAGCGGTGGTTCAGAAGGCCGGTGTTAGAGAAGTAATGTGCGCATATCAAAGTATCGATAACGAACCGTGCTGCGGCAACAGCAGATTACTTCAGACAATTCTGCGCAATGATTGGGGATTTAAATACATGGTTGTTTCCGACTGCGGGGCGATAACCGATTTTTATATGAGCCATAAAGTTTCCCCGGACGCCGCACATGCCGCCGCTACAGGCGTTCTGGCCGGTACCGATGTGGAATGCGGATATAATTTCGCATTTAAAAAATTGCCCGAAGCGGTTGCCGAAGGACTGGTATCGTAAAAAGAGATAAACAAGCATGTGATGCGCCTGCTGGAAGGACGCTTTGATCTGGGAGAAATGGACAGCGACTCGCTGGTCTCCTGGACAAAAATTCCTATGTCCGTTGTTAATTCAGCCGAACATCAGAAATTAGCGCTGGAAATGGCGAGGGAATCGATGACGCTTTTACAAAACAAAAATGATATTCTTCCTTTATCAAAAAAAGTAAACAAGATTGCGGTTATCGGTCCCAATGCCGACGATCAGCAAATGCTGTGGGGAAACTACAACGGCACGCCTATTAAAACGATTACCGTCTTAGACGGCATAAAAACAAAACTGCCTGCCGGTAAAATAGTATACGACAAAGGCTGCGACCTTGTAGAAAATTCGGTCGTCGAACCCGCGTTCGGAGAATGTTCGATAGACGGCAAAAAAGGAATAAAGGCTACTTACTGGAACAACCGAGGTTTCAAAGGTAAGGCCGTAGCAGTCGATCAGATAGTTAATCCTATCCGCTTAACTACTTTCGGTCAGCATGAATTCAGCACAGGCGTACATCTTGAAAATTTCT
>JBJKOY010000554.1:0-3874 GCA_046706945.1 Ignavibacteriaceae bacterium
GGGAGTGTTGCAGAACTAGGAAATTTTTTACGTATTTATCAATTGCCCGCGGCTTTAGCCGCGGGGATAATAATTTTAAAGATACAATGGGCTTTAGCCCCAGAAAGAGCATAATTAGGGCTTGACAGAGCCATCCCGATGTGGAAAGCCCAAATAAATTTTGTTTTTATTTTAACCGTCCGCTGAAGCCATTGAGCTTTAATATAGTTCCGCAACAGACCCTACCGGCAGGCAGGCGTGTCGTCCGTGTTCTAACTCTTGCGGGATAAACGTAACGGTTTCAAGCGGTTAATTGAACAACAACCCGATTACAGAATCTTTAATCGCGTTGATTTTACCGGCTTATAGCCATAAGTTTTATGCGGAATTAAACGGATAAACGCTTGAAATAAACAGTTTATCTGTTGCTAAAATAGCGATCAAACGTGATATGAAATTGCTTGTTCAAGGTAAGGAAAAACATAGTATAATGCGGGGGAAAGGCCTCCCGGTAGAATTATTCGGCGAGCATGCTTTTTCATTTTCAAGTCTTCAAATAAAAAAAGTAATCAATTTTTTATAACGAAAGGAACTTTATGTCAAAATCCAATTTGATAAAGCCGCACGGCAGTGATGAGTTAGGCGTTCTGCTTCTCTGCGACGACGCAAGGGAAGAAGAACTGAAAAAAGCTGAAAAGTTGAAAAAAATACGTTTGACCAGCCGCGAAACCGGCGACCTGATAATGCTCGGAATAGGAGGCTTTACTCCGTTAACCGGATTTATGGGGCACGATGACTGGAAAGGCGTGTGCACCGATATGAAAACCTCGAACGGTTTGTTCTGGCCGATTCCTATTACGCTTTCCGTCTCGGACGAAGTTGCAAAGTCTTTAAAACCGAAGGACGAGATAACTTTAGTCAGCGACGAGACCGACGAAATTATGGCCACAATGAAAGTTACGGACAAGTACAAGATCGATAAGGATTTTGAATGCAAGCAGGTATTTACCACCAACGATCCGGAGCATCCCGGAGTGAAAATGGTAATGCAGCAGCTTGATTGGAATATCGGCGGCACTGTAAAAGTCCTTTCGGAAAGTTATTTCCCCAACGAGTTCGGAGGTCTGTACCAAAGGCCGCAGGAAAGCAGGAAAATATTCGAGGAAAAGGGATGGAGAACTATCGCCGCCCTGCAGCTTCGTAACCCTATGCACCGCTCGCATGAATTCCTGGCAAAAATAGCCCTTGAAGTTAGCGACGGCCTTTATATTCATCAGCTGGTAGGCAAACTGAAACCGGGGGATATACCGGCGGAAGTCCGCGCCAAGTGTATAAATGTACTCGTTGATAATTATTTCATAAAAGAATCCGTCGTATGCGGCGGCTACCCGCTTGACATGAGATATGCCGGACCCAGAGAAGCGCTGCTGCACGGCGTATTCAGACAGAACTTCGGCTGCACGCATCTTATCGTGGGACGCGATCACGCGGGCGTAGGTAACTACTACGGACCGTTCGACGCCCAAAAGATCTTTTATGAAATTCCGGAAGACGCGCTCCTGTTAAAACCGCTTCCTATCGACTGGACGTTCTGGTGTTTCAAGTGCGGCGGAATGGCTTCTATGAAAACCTGTCCGCATAAAAAAGAAGACAGGCTTTTCCTAAGCGGCACCGCGCTGAGGAAGGCCCTTTCCGAAGGCAGCGATGTGCCGGCCGAATTCAGCCGGCCGGAAGTCCTGGCTATTTTAAGAGATTATTATTCCAAGCTTGAGGAAAAAGTTGAAATAAAAATGCATCAGTTTGCCACCGGGGACGTCAACATAAAAAAGAATAAATAACGGTAAGCCGGCGGGCAGATGCGTTAAAAATATTTAATGCTTTTACCCTGATATGACAGAAATTAAAAGAGTAAAGATTTCAAAAATATCTTTATTATTAAAATAAATAAGGAGATAAACTAATGCCAAGTTATGTAATTCCAGAAAAGTGCGACGGATGTAAAGCGCTGGATAAAACAGCCTGTCAGTACGTTTGTCCGAACGACCTGATGGTGCTGGATAAGGATACAATGAAAGCATTTAACCGTGAACCTGAAATGTGCTGGGAATGCTACAACTGTGTTAAAATGTGTGCAAACCAGGCAATTGAAGTTCGCGGATATGCCGATTTCGTTCCCCTCGGCGCTACGGTTACCCCAATGAGAAGTACCGATTCCATTCTGTGGACGGTTAAATTCCGGAACGGTACTCTAAAGCGATTTAAATTCCCTATCCGTACTACGGAAGAAGGCAAAGCGGTACCGGACGGCGGATGGACAACAAGCAACGACGACCTCAAGAGCCCCGTTCTCTTTACCGAACCGGAATCTTTGGGTCTTTCCGAAGTAGTCACTATTAAGAATTAGATGGAAGGGAAAAATTATGACAAATTTTAAAACTGAAGAAGTAAACACGGATCTGCTGATCGTCGGCGGCGGTATGGCCGCATGCGGTGCGGCTGTTGAAGCCGCTTACTGGGCAAAAAAGAAAGGCCTTAAAGTCACCCTTGTTGATAAAGCCGCAGTAGACAGAAGCGGGGCCGTTGCAATGGGGCTTTCAGCTATTAACCAGTACGTCGGAATTAAAGACGGCAAGAATACTGTTGAGGACTACGTTAAATACGTCCGCAGCGATTTAATGGGGATCACCCGTGAAGACCTGGTATACAATATAGCGCGTCATGTCGATTCCACGGTTCATCTGTTCGAAAAATGGGGACTGCCGATCTGGAAAGACGCCGACGGCAATTACGTCCACGAAGGCAGATGGCAGCTGATGATTAACGGAGAATCTTACAAGGTTATCGTTGCCGAAGCCGCTAAGAACGCGGTCGGCGCTGAAAATATCTACGAGAGAGTCTTCATTGTCGGTCCCATTATGGACGGCGATGTATGCGTAGGTGCGGTAGGATTCAGCGTTCGCGAGGAAAAGTTCTATATTTTCAAAGCGAAAGCCGTATTGGTTGCAATGGGCGGCGCGGTTCACGTATTTAAGCCGCGGTCGTCCGGTGAAGGTCTCGGAAGAGCATGGTATCCGCCTTGGAATTCCGGTTCGAGCGCTTATTTCACTCTTAAGGCCGGCGCCGAGATGACGTGCCAGGAAGTGCGCTTCATACCGGTTAGGTTTAAGGATGCTTACGGTCCGGTAGGCGCATGGTTCCTGCTGTTTAAATCCCAGGCGACCAACGCCGACGGCGGGAATTACATGGTCGAAAGAAAAGACGAGCTGGAAAAATGGGTCCCTTACGGCAAGGTAAAACCCGTCCCCGCAAACCTGCGCAACTGGCTGATGATGCTGGACGTTATGGACGGCAAAGGCCCGATTTACATGAGAACCGACGAAGCAATAACCAAAATTGCGGCGGAAGCGGGAGATGAAAAAGCCGCAAAGAAAAAAATAAAAGAACTGGAAGCCGAGGCATGGGAAGACTTCCTCGATATGACGATTTCGCAGGCGATACTCTGGGCCGGCACAAATACCGCTCCCGAAGAAAAACCTTCGGAAATTGCCGCCGCCGAACCTTACTTTATCGGCTCGCATTCCGGCGCTTCCGGTGCATGGGTAAGCGGTCCTAAGGATCTCGCACCCAAAGAATATTTCTGGGGCTATCCGAATATGGCTACGACAAAAGGCATCTTCTGTGCGGGCGATGCGTCCGGTGCTTCGAGCCATAAATTTTCGTCGGGATCCCACGCCGAAGGACGTATAGCAGCAAAAGCCGCCATCGATTATATTATCGACAATCCGAATTCTCATAATTATAATCAGGGCGAAATCGATGCGCTGAAAGAAGAAATTCTGAAGCCGATCGAAATTTATAATCAGTTCTCGGGCGGCTCCAGCGATCCGGAAGTAAA
>JBJKOY010000555.1:0-2717 GCA_046706945.1 Ignavibacteriaceae bacterium
TTATTACCGGAATGTAAAATTTATGTAAACAGCCCACTACCTATTTCCGGTGCGGTATATGATTTTTAATTATAGAAGTGGGTGTTCATATAAGATCCGCAAATTCGGCATTCGTTATTCCTCGCAGATCTGCGGGTGACAGCCTAATTTGCATACCCCTGACGCCGGCGCTAATATAAATTTTATCGAATAACTGCGAAGTTTCTTCAAGGAAAACGGGGTAATCTTTTTTCATCCCGATCGGGGAGCAGCCTCCTCTTACATAGCCGGTTAGATCGAATAAATCCTTAACTTTTACCAGTTCCGTTTTTTTATTTCCGCTTGCGGCGGCGGCTTTTTTAAGGTCAAGTTCTTCCGCAACCGGTATGCAAAAAACGCTTATCCCGTTCTTATCGCCCCGCGCGACCAAAGTTTTAAAAACCGTTTCTTCTTTTGCTCCTATTTTATGAGCGACTGTTGTCCCGCTTAAATCGTTTTCGTCGACTTCGTAAGCGTGCAGCGTATATTCGATTTTTCTTGAATCAAGTATTCTTACGGCGTTAGTCTTTGACATTTTAAATGGAATTTCGGGCTTGTGTAAATTTTTCGGTTTGGGACAGCACCTCGGCGGCGGACAAATTATAACTTCCCGCTTTAATTAAAAACCTGGTATATTCATGACGCGGAGAGGAAAAAATTTCAGCCGAGCTGCCGGATTCAACGATCTCTCCCTTGTACATTATAATGATTTTTTCGCACAGCTTATTAAGTATCTGGAGATTGTGGGCTATGCAAATCATCGTTATTCCCTTTTCACGGTTTAATTTTCCGAATAAGTTTAGAAGGTTTAACTGGGATTCGGGATCCTGAGCAGAAAAAGGTTCGTCGAGTATAAGCACGTCCGGTTCTACAGCCAACAGACGCGCCAACGCCGCCCTTTGCTGTTCTCCGCCGCTTAATTGGAATCCCTTTTTCTTTCTAAGTCGTTCGGGAAAGTCGACCGATTCGAACACATCGTTTTGTTGCTTTTCCAAATTAATTTTATCGCGGGTTCTGATAAGGATTGCCTCTTCTATAACGCTGTCAATTTCTCTCAGAGGATTTAATATTTCCCCGTTATTTTGAAATAAAATTTGAACGGGGCCTGACCCTGAATTCGGCTTAAGCAGTTCTTTATTGTAATCCAGCCTGCCTCCGGTGGGTTTAATAATTCCCGCAATTATTTTTGCAAGTGTCGTCTTGCCGCTCCCTGATTCGCCGGCTATGCCCAGAACGGAACCTTTATCTACCGTAAAGCTTATATTTTTAAGAATAGTCTTTGCGGTTTCGGTGGAGGAAAACATACCTCCGCCGTTTACCGTATAATCGATATTTTCGGCGGTTATTATCGCATTCATGATATTAATTTTCCGTAAGAATTTAAAATTGAGATCAGTTCCGGGTTACGATCCCCGGCAAAAAATTTTTCGGGTATTTGATAGTCGGTTAACGAACCGTTTGCTAAAAAAGCTATAGAAGTGCTTGCCTTCCCGGCAAAGCTTAAATCGTGAGTAACGAGGATAATAGCGTTATTGCCGCATCGAACGAAATCACGCATCTTTTCGATGAATAGGTTTGCTACCGCCGAATCGATTCCGGAAGTGGGTTCGTCTAAAATTATGACCTCGGGTTCGGCGGACAACGCCAGAACGAAATTAATTCTTTGAGCCATTCCCCCGCTTACTTCATAGGGGTAAAGCTTAAACAAATCCTTCTTCCGGGGAAGTAAAAAATAATCCAGCAGCTTGTCGATGCTCCCGTCGTCCTTAGCCAGTTTGTTAAAATAAAATTTGAAAGTCCTCAGGGGGTCGAAGCTGTTGATCGCATCCTGGAAGACATATTTGATTTGATATTTCCTTAACCTGGACAATTCTTTATTATCCATTGACAGAATATCTCTGCCGTTGTATACAACTCTTCCGTCGACCGAATAATGTTTGTCGTCCAAAAGATTTGTTAAGGACTTAATGAAAGTTGTTTTACCCGTCCCGTTTTTACCTACGATTGAAAAAATACCGTTCGGATTAATAACGGAACTGATATTTCCCAGTATATCTTTTCCGTTTTTTAATTTTACTTTTTTCAGCTCTATATTCAGCATAATTGCATATCTATTCTTTGCATTTTAATTCCAAAATAATAAATTAACGGCAAACTTATAAACAATATTTGCGGGATTAAACAAAGATGAAGAATAAAAGTTCTCTTCTTGTGATTGCATTAATCGCCGTCTTGCTTATACCGGCATGCCAGAAGGAAACGCTTCAAAGCAGAAAAGCGGTTGTTTTGGCCATTTCCAGCGATATAAATTCGTATAATCCCATGTACGCTGTAAATTTCAACGAAGGTATGGTAATGCAGCTTCTTTACCCGTCACTTGTGAGATACGAGTGGAATTACAAAACCGGCGAGCCGCAAAGATATCCGATGCTTGCCGATAAATGGGTATGGAACTCGGATTCTTCATCGATAACTTTTTTTTTAAGGAAAGATTTAAATTGGACGGACGGGCAGCCGGTTACCGCGAACGATGTTGTCTTTTCCTTTGATGTTTACAGCGATCCCCTGGTACAAAGCCGCTTTTACGGTTCTTTTAAGTCGCTTGCCGTAGACAGCAGTCAGCATATAATTTTGAATAAAACTTTTAAAATTATTAATCCCTACGAATTGGTTATTAATTTCAAGAAAGGAGTCGCACC
>JBJKOY010000556.1:0-1433 GCA_046706945.1 Ignavibacteriaceae bacterium
CTGGACAGGTATTTAAATAGAAATTTTATAATTTATAACACCGGTTTTTCCGGCATTAAATTTCATGCATGCGGATCCGACTTTATTAATTTAAATTCGAATGAAATAAATATTTTTACCGGGGATGATATTTACTGCGGCATAAACACGGTTGAAGGTGGAGATGTTACCGTTTGCTGGCTTGAAAAGAAATTTAAATTCAGGGGCAGACCTGAGGAGCGCATAGCCGGTTTTTTAAGAAATCACGAAGTGTTCCCGGAAACGGCGCGAAAAGAATTGTTCGAAAAAAAGAAGTTTCGGAATTACGGGAACGGTAATATTTATTTCGGTAAAAAGGAAGTTGTGAAAAGGGGGATTTTTATGATCGGCGACGCGGCCGGCGTGATTGCACCGGTTGCGGGCGACGGAATAGGCATTGCATTTGAATCGGCGGAAATTCTGAGCAATATTTTATCCGAATGCCTTCACGGAAGGATCGGTAAGGACAGCGCGGAAGACCGGTACCGCCTTGAATGGGACGATAAATTTAAAAGACGCTTTTTTTATTCTTCCTTAATTCAGAAAATAATTTTCGGCAGACATTTAAGGGGAACGGCTTTGAAACTAACCGGTTTCTTCCCGGGCATTACCGGGAAATTAGTCGAATTAACCAGGGGTTAATCCGAAACATTATTTCGGTACCGCCGTAAAATATATTCAAAAATTGCAGTTACTTTTTTATATTTCGGTAACGGAAATTGATACTTAAGGGCGGAAAATTTATTCGTTTTAAAAAATGGATTTAAGTTTGAAAGATATTCAGAAATTTATTGTCGTAGGCGACAGGGTATTGATAAGACCCGAAAGCGAGAGCGAAAAAACATCCACCGGTCTGTACCTGCCGCCCGGCGTATCGGAAAAGGAAAAAATTCAAAGCGGGTATATTATAAAAACGGGCCCGGGCTACCCGACCATCTCCCAGACGGAAGACGAGCCTTGGAAAGAATCAAAGGAGCCTGTGAAATATATTCCCCTGCAGGCAAAAGAAGGTGATCTTGCAATATTTTTACGCAAAGAAGCTTTTGAAATTGAATTCGAGAAAGAAAAATTCCTTATAGTTCCGCAGTCGGCAATACTCTTGTTGATAAGGAACGATGTCTTCTAATTTTTAATTTTTACTTTATAATTTTTAATTGGCTACTCCCACCAGCTCGTAATTTCAAAGCGCGACGATTTTAGATTAACCCTTGCGTTATCGAGAGCTTGTTTGCAGTAAAAGAATGTGGCGTTTCCCGAAGCTTTGAAATCAACACTTTGTCCCACGAATATAGATGCTCCGTATATTGCAGCGTTGCCGGTTGTTTGAGTAACAATCTGCGACTGCCCGTATACAATGACCAAGCCCTTAAAATTGAAATTACCGCTGAGATTTAAATTCCCGTTGACTACAAGAA
>JBJKOY010000557.1:0-1799 GCA_046706945.1 Ignavibacteriaceae bacterium
CTTTCACCAGTAATCTTATCGCGAGGCTGGCGAAAGCCGAAGTAAGAATCGGCCCGCAAAGCCTTAACGGCAGAGTAAATAAAAGCGCCTTCCTGTTCGACAGGAGAGTTGCGGTAGATTGGCGGAAGTATCCCGACTCAAACGTTGCCGACAGGATACTTGATATTGTCAGGCCGTTCGGAATTACTACCTCGGACTTCAGCTCGGAGATCACCTATGATAACGAAGATATGAAATATGCGGCCGATTTTATATCCGATTTGAAAAAGTCGGATGATAAACTGCTTGTCGGACTTCATGTCGGCGCCGGGAAAATTCCCAACAGGTGGTCGCTTAAAAAATACCTGGAATTAATGGAAAGACTTAACGAAGAGTTCCCCGTAATTTTTTATTTAACCGGTAGCGATGCGGATAAGGAAGAAACCGACTATATACACGAAAAGATACCTTTCAAAATAGGCATGTTCATAGAAAAAAAAATCCCGGAAGTAGCGGCACTTATCTCCCGCTCCGATTTGTTTATTTCCAACGATACGGGAATAATGCATGTTGCGGGTACAACGGGAACGCCGCAGATTTCCATCTTCGGGCCTACCAATCCTTTTAACTGGGCCCCGGTAGGACGCAACAAGTACTTTATAAGAAAATCCGAATTAATCGACGATATCGTTGTGGACGATGTTTACCTCCTCTGTAAAAATATCTTATCCGGAAAGAAGGAGGAAAAATTTGCCTGACCGTTTTGCCGCTGCCGTGGACATGGGGACAAATTCGTTTCATCTAATCATAGTAAAAATTAAAAAAGACGGTTCCTTCAAGATAGTAGACCGCGAAAGACAGATAATAAGACTGGCCTCACACAGGGGCGAGGGTCTGTCGCTGATTACCAAGGAAGAAACCGTTCAGGCAATTAATATTTTGAAAAGTTTCAAAGAATTGGCTTCTTTCTATAAAGCCGAAATGCGAGCCGTTGCTACCAGCGCCGTAAGGGAAGCGCATAACAAAGCCGGCTTTATAAAAGCCGTGTACGAGGCGACGGGTATTAAAGTGGAAGCAATCGACGGACGGGAAGAGGCAAAGCTGATATTTAAGGGCGCGAAGAAAGCTCTCGAACTGAACAATAAAAAAGCCTTTCTGATGGATATAGGAGGCGGCAGCACGGAATTTATTCTGGGGAATAACGGCGAACCGGAATTTGCCGAAAGTATAAAGATCGGAGCCGTCAGGTTAAGCAGGATGTTTTTTCCCGACTACGTCATAACTGGAAATGCCGTAAAAAAATGCGAAGAATATATTACCGATCAAATCCTTTCAAACGCTAATTTAAAGTTTAATAAAAGATTCGATATTGCGGTCGGCTGTTCCGGAACAATCGAAGCAGCCGCTTCGATGATATATTACTTAAGACATCAAAGGCCTAAGAAATCTCCCAACGGTTTTATTTTTACAAAAGAAGAATTGAAATCGGTAACCGACACGGTATTCGCGTGTAAAACGAAGGAAGAACGGATTGCCGTAAAAGGTATGGAAGCTAAAAGGGCAGATATCATCCCGGCCGGATTGTTGGTCCTAAACAAAGCTTTCGAAATATTCAAATTAAAGTCCCTTACTATTTCCGAATACGCGCTTCGGGAGGGGATTATTTTGGAAATGATGGAAAACAATTAAAAATTACAAATTAAAAATTACAAATTAAAAATTAAAAAATTATAGAATCATACTATTTTAATGGAATTGTTTTCCCTTTGAAATATTCACGTGCTTTAAATAAAATATTATTCTCTTGCCTTAAGGAATTT
>JBJKOY010000558.1:0-1240 GCA_046706945.1 Ignavibacteriaceae bacterium
ACACGATGCTGGCCAGCGCAACAGGCGCTTTATTTGCTACTTTATGGATGTGGTGGTTTAAAACAAAGAAGCCCGATCCTTCAATGATGGCAAACGGTATGCTTGCCGGTTTGGTCGCCATAACAGGTCCATCCGCTTTTGTCAGTGCAGGCGGAGCATCTATTATAGGAATAGTCGCGGGAATTTTAGTGGTGGAAGCAGTGTTCTTTTTCGACAGAATAAAGATTGACGACCCGGTCGGCGCAATTTCGGTTCACGGTGTCAACGGCGCATGGGGATGTCTGTCGATAGGATTATTCGCCGACGGAACTTACGGCAGCGGGTGGAACGGCGTATCAAGCTCGGTAAAAGGATTATTTTACGGAGGCGGGTTCGGTCAGTTGGGAGCCGAGATAATCGGAGTAATCGCCAATTTTATCACTCTGTCTATTCTGGCATATATTGTTTTCAAAATTGCGGAAAAAATCGTCGGCAACCGGGTTTCTTTGGAAACTGAAATCGGAGGTCTCGATATACCCGAAATGGGACTTCTCGGTTACAACGGTTTTGAAATGGATAAGCTGGCGGAAACTACTGATGCGCACTAATTTAATATTAATTATACCGTATGAGGCAAAAAGCTTCATACGGTATTAAATTCGATCGAAAGGAAGGAAATTAAAATGAATAATACTTTAACGGAACTTGTACCGGCAGCAGCTTTTTTAATCGGAGGAATAATAGGATACCTATTCGGTGCTATACAGAATATTGCCCTTCTCAGAAACAAGAAACTTAGAGAAAGCGGAAAATTAAAAACCGGCTGGTTAATAATGCCGGGCTCATTCAGCAGGATAGCAACCCTGATGGTGCTTCTGGTTGTCGTTCAAATCGGGCTCCCGGTGTTGTTCCGCGGAAATATTGAGTGGATAGTCTCAGCCGGCTTGATATTGGGCTACGGGTGGACAATGGTAAAACGTCTGCGCGAACGCTCAACATACAGCGCTTAAATAAATAATGCAATTGACCCGGCAGCCCGGAAATTCCAGGTCTAAAACAATTATTTAGAGTGAATAAAAAGGCTGCCCGAACGGATGTTTTCCGGCAGGAAAGGATCTACTTTATTTATTTTGCACTAAATATTTTCTGCAGAAATCCGATAATAAACTGTGTATTTTTAAATTGTTCTATGTAAAAAAATAAACGGGACAATTTAAATGAAAGTGATAGGCTTTTTTTCTAAAATATTCCCAAAAGAATT
>JBJKOY010000559.1:0-5418 GCA_046706945.1 Ignavibacteriaceae bacterium
CTTCCGGGATGTACAGCATTTTCATGTTCTCTTTCGATAACTCAATCGATACCCATTGCATGTATGTCGGCGAGTCCTTCCGTATATCGACGGCAACATCGAATACTCTGCCGCTTATGCATTTAATCATCTTCGATTCCCTTACAGGCTCTTTCTGATAATGCAACCCCCTTATTGTTCCTTTCACCAGGGTAAAAGAATGATTTACCTGGACTACGTTTAAGAAAATATTATGCGCCGGGAAATCCTTCTTGCAATATATTCTCGAAAACATCCCCCTGCTGTCGGTATAAGGCTCGGGGGTTATTATGAATACTCCTTCGATTTTTGTCTTCGAGAATTTCATTTATACCGCCTTCATCACATTAGCCGGCCTCAGCTCGCCGTCGATCGCGCCCTCATCCAGAAGATACTCAATCTGTCTGAGCCTCGTATATAATCTGCTTTCGAACTGCTCCTTAGTGAGATTTATTTTCACGTAAGCATTCTTCATCTCTCTTATCCCGTCATCCAACGTATATTCCGGCTTGAATCCCAGAAGCTTTTCCGCTTTTTCAAACGAGACTTTATAATTCCGAGTATCCCCGGCATTTTTCGACATAATTTCTATTTCGCATTCGGGATACGCTTTCTTTATTTTCTCCGCGATCGTCTTTATCTGATAGTTCTCTCTTCCGCTCCCTATGTTGAAGGCCTGGTTATGAATCGTATTTTCCGGAGACTCCAGACAAAACAATACGGCACGACAAATATCCTTAACATGAACAAGCGGGCGCCACGGTGTTCCGTCTCCCAATATCCTTATAACGTTTTCGGTTTTGGCATACCCGGTAAGACTGTTTACAACGATATCGAAACGCATCCTTGGAGATATGCCGAATGCGGTAGCGTTCCTTAAATAAACCGGACTAAAGCCTTCTCCCACAAGCTGCGATATCTCTTTCTCGGCCATTATTTTCGATTTTCCATATGCTGTTTGGGGGTTTGCTTCGTCTTCTTCTGTAAGTACCTTGTCTCCGGCTCCGTATAAAGAACAAGAGCTTGCAAATATAAACCTGTGCACTCCGGCTTCCCGGGCGTTTCGCGCCAGGCGAACCGTTGCTTCATAATTAATCTTATATGTAAGCTCTTCATCCAATGTACCGAGCGGATCGTTGCTTAAAGCCGCCAGATGTACAACCGCATCAAATCCTTTAAGCTCGTCGGAGGTAACATCCCTTATATCTTTCTGAATCAAACCGTAGTTTGTATAAGCGTCTCCCGTTAAATTACCTTCCGAATAAAATAAAGCATCTAATCCTGTAACTGCGTACATGCTTTCTACGAGCATGGGCATTAATACCGAACCTATATATCCTTCGGAACCTGTCACTAGTATTCTTTTTATCATTTCCACACCATCCAATCGGCATGATTTGAAGCTATTAAATTATCCAGGTAGGTTTTATCTCTTAATGTATCCATCGACTGCCAGAAGCCTTCGTGCTTATATGCTATTAATTGACCTTCTTTCGAGATTTTTTCGAGTATGCCGTTTTCCAAAACGGACTTGTCGTCCTTTAAAAATTCGAAGATTTCCGGCTGCATTACGAAGAAGCCGCCGTTTACCCATGCGCCGTCTCCTTTCGGCTTTTCTCTGAATTTCTTAACGCTGTCATTCGGACCGAAACTTAAAGATCCAAACCTGCCGAATGGCTGGACAGCCGTTACCGTTACGTATTTTTTATGCTTTTTATGAAATTCTACAAGATCTTTTATATTAACGTCGGAAAGTCCGTCGCCGTATGTAAGCATGAAAGGCTCGTTTTGTACATAGGGCTCAATTCTTTTTACTCTGCCGCCGGTCATTGTTTCATATCCGGTATCCACTAACGTTACTTTCCAAGGTTCGTTATAGTGATTATGATATGTTATCCGGTTGTTATTCCTGAAGTCGAATGTTATATCGCTTGTGTGAAGAAAATAATTCGCGAAATATTCCTTAATTACAATACCTTTATAACCCAGGCAAATGATGAAATCGTTAAATCCGTAAAAAGAGTAAATTTTCATAATATGCCACAATATCGGCATCCCGCCTATTTCTATCATTGGCTTTGGCCGCAAATGCGATTCTTCACTTAATCTCGTACCGAACCCTCCGGCAAGGATTACTACTTTCATAAATTTCCGTTTTTTATGAAATATTCGACAGAATGTTTGCTAATTCCATACCATAAGTTTTATTAGTTTATCACTCTCTTTTGAAAGATCCGGATGGAGTATTTTCTCAAATTGGCTAATTTTAGCCAATAATTTTTCAGCATGGATTGCTTATTTGGAATGTTTTATAGGTGTTTCCGCCGGGACGGCAGGTTTAATATCCCTGAAAGGCTGATACCCGGTGCAAGCCGATTAAATAATCAGCGCCTCAATCTGCGCGCATTCGCTTCTTATCTTCTGTTCTGCGTCTTCTAAATATACTTTTTCCTGGACTTCCCGCTCGCTCTTCAGTGCTTCCACATACTTTTGCTTCGATTCGCTGCTTAATCTGAACTTTTCTTCCAACTCTTTTTCTTTTTGAACGGCCTCTTCTTTTACGAACGAAACATGCTGGTTCTTTTCGTTTTTTATAGTATTAATTGTCCCAAGCAATTTTTGCTTCTGGTTTGAACCTTCCAGCATCGCTAAACCGGCCGATATTAAGGATATTAAAAAACCGACTAAAAACGCAATCGCTCCCCATTTTAATCCCGTAGACATAATTACCGAAAATGCATTGTTCATCTTTGAAGCGTCGCCCAGAAAATTATTCGAATACCCCGCGCATCCGCCCATCATGAAAACGGTGACCGATAAAATTAAATTATAAGTCATTGCGTTTTTAAATGCCATTTTTGGATCAAGACTTTGAATCATGTGGAGTTTGCTTATTCTGTCTTCAAGTATCGCAACGTTTGAAGCCGCAACTCGTTCGATTTCTTCTATTGTGGACTTCAGCCTCTCATGAAGTTTTTTCCTTACACCCTCATTATCTTTCGATATGGAATCAAGTTCCCTTGTCTTGTCCTGCAGTTCCACATCGAATTTGAGAAGTTTATCGTCCACTTCTTTATAATATTTGTTTTTTATTTCGTTTACAACAATTTCCAGGGTGTTTTTGAACTTTAAATGCAGCTTTTCCGATGCGCCCAGAAAAAGTATGTTCTCGTTAGCCGAATATTTTTGCAGAACGTTTTCAAGAAATACAAGATTTTTATCGAACTCCGGAGTGTAATAAGAGGACAATTTTAAATCTTTGAACTGGGTTAAATTTATCTTTATAACGTTCAAATCGAAATGCCTCGTGCCCTTTACGTCCCTGAAAAAGTTGGCGAACATTTCCACCGAGGGAACAAATTCGTAATAATAAAAAAAGTTTCCGATTACCGAATTGTTCATAAAATATTCGAGCATCGATATGCTGTTCGCGTCGATGGCATATATCATACGCTGAATATCAAAATCATATAAATCGCTGACAATATCACCGGACAGTATTTGGTTGTTTAATACGGCTTCGGAATACGTGTTGTAGAATTTCGCGGACACTCCGTACGGTTTAATCGATAATGCCTCCGCGAATTTTTCTTTTGCCGAAGGGACCTGCTTCTGATTTAAAAACAAGAATCCGCCGTATAAGCTGATCAGATAATATATCTCTTCCCTGAATGTATCCCCTAATTCCGTGTCGTTCACCAAATCCTGGGCAGTATCCAGTAATTCGAGCGACTTCTGCGGGTTGTAGAAATAATTGTCGTACGATAAAATTATCGAATGCAGAATAGCGTACAGGAAATTATTTTTGTTCGCCTTCTTTTCTATAAAATTGATGGCCGAAGCCGCAAAGTATTTTTTCTCGTTCCCCGGATTCATCATAACCCATTTCGTATAAAAGTCTTTTATGGAATTATGAATGCTTTTTGTGCTCGATTGGGGCATTGATAATTTAAATAGTTCTTCCAGGTATACAAGCAGCGGCGACCTATAAACCCAGAATAAAGGCGCATCCTCGTATCTGATAAATATCTCGTTTATAGGCAGCGGAAGCGAAAAGCTGTAGAACCGCGAACTGTCTTTAACCAGGCTTAGAAAATCGGAATCCTTTTTCAGATCCAATTGTAGATATTCCCTGGCTAAATTCTTAAATCTCCGCGACAGCATTTCGGTTATTGCCGTATCGTTGAGATCACCCTCGTATATAATGTCGTCGTTCATTTAATACTGCCGTTGATTTAAGAAAAATAATTCCCGGTCTTAATTATTCATATTTTAAAATGAACATATTAATCCTATATCCATTATCGTAATAAAAAGTGATTTTTTTAATATGAAAGGGAGGTTAAAGAATGCAAATCCGGCTTATTTTACCCGGATTTATGTACTTATAGTCATAAAAATTTGACTTATTCATTCAAACAGCCTCAAAAGTAGTAAAGGTATTTTACCTTAAAAACGCCGGCTCTTGCCGCAACGTGCATAATTTGAGGAAGGAGGTTGCCGGCGGCATCATACCTGTCGCTGCGGTTGTCCAGTTCGTTGTACGCAAAATAAATCCAGCTTTTGGGTGAGAAATTAAACGAGAACAAGAGCCCGCTTATTATTTGCCGCATTTGATCTGCGGATCTGTCGAAAAGATTGTCCACGTATACTCTCAGGTTGAGGTTGTTAAAAGGAGTTAAGGAAAAAAACGGACGCGCATTATATATAATGTCTTCAACACTGCCGGCGGGGTTGCCTTCGACCCACATATTGTACGAAGTTCCTATCTGTAAAAAATTAAAGACATTCCATTCCGCATAAGAACCGAACCATGTGTAAAATGCAAGATAATCCTTGTTGAAATTGTATGTTTTTGCATATCCGCCGTAAAAACTGGCGTCCCAGTTCGGACTTAAATTAAAAGAAGCGTTGTAGTCTATTTCGTAAGAGTTGTATTTAATTCCCTGATCCTTTGATTTGCCTGCAATAAGTGTGATTTCATAACGCCAGTTGCTCCGGAAATTCATGTTAAAGTCCAGAACTGCAGAGTGATCCCAATAATTTTCAACATTCTTGTAATTAAAGGAAAAGCCCCCCAGCAGAAGTATGTTGCTAACCGCACCTTTGTCAAAGTACCATATGGGACCTGTTAAAGGCGTAAATTCCGCGGTGCCTATCCACGGTACGTAACCGACCTGGCTACCTGGTAAGCGAGCTGCCAGTCGGATCCCCGGAAGGCACCGTCCACATCAAGGACTCCGTAGGTAGTATCTTTAGTTTGTTTGTCGACGATCAGCGTCCCGACTGAAGAATTTTCGCCGAACTGTTTTTTAAGTCTTACAGCGCCGAAGACCGCGTTGGGTTCGGTTTCGGAGACCGAGTCGTCCGTATAATTCTTCCGGCCTGTGGCTGCCACGA
>JBJKOY010000560.1:0-1411 GCA_046706945.1 Ignavibacteriaceae bacterium
ACCTCCTAACGCCGGCGTTCCAGTAGAAATCATGTCCGTCGGCTTTCTCCCACGGCTGAAGTTTATACCAGTCCGAGGTCCATGGCGAAATATGCCATCCTTCGGGTGTCTTATACGGCCACGCACCTTCCATATCATGAGGGGTCGGATCATTTTTCGTATCCCCGTTTGCAAATCTTTCCGGGAAAATCTGGTACCAGACCGCGTCTTTTGCCCACCCTGGTACCCGCGGGATTTGAGCAGAAGCATC
This sequence comes from Ignavibacteriaceae bacterium, assembly GCA_046706945.1. Taxonomy (GTDB): domain Bacteria; phylum Bacteroidota; class Ignavibacteria; order Ignavibacteriales; family Ignavibacteriaceae; genus FEN-1297. Next base: position 251 of record JBJKOY010000560.1, read on the forward strand.
GGATAAAAATAAGAAACAGACGCAAAGAAACGCGTAAATATTTGTTTTCATTTAATTACCAAATAATTTTACAATAAAGTTAACGGACAGAAATAAGGACCGATACAGAAGTTTTTTAACCCCGAAACCCACCTGAAATTAAAATTAGATAACTACTTTAAAGAATCATTTTAATATATTTGTATGGTATATTGAAGCGTTTTTTATTCACCGGATACGTTTCTTTTTGTGCCGCAGCAGCTTATATTTTGGCTTTAAACACAGGTAAATTTAATAAAATAATCACTGCTTTTAAATCGATTTTTTCTTAAAAATAGTTAATTTTTTCCCAATTTTCGGAACAAATCCGCATGTTTATTTTAGGCATATCGGCATTTTATCACGACAGCGCAGCCTGCCTTGTAGAGGACGGGAAAATTATCTCCGCCGCACAGGAGGAGAGGTTTACAAGGAGAAAACACGACTATAATTTTCCCTCAAATGCCGTTAAATTTTGTCTGAATTTTTCCGGACTGAATTCTTCCGATCTGGACCTGATTGCCTTTTACGACAAGCCTTTTCTGAAATTCGAAAGACTGCTGGAAACTTACGTTACTTTTGCGCCTTCGGGAATTAGATCGTTTATTAAAGCTATGCCGTTATGGATAAAGCAAAAGCTCTGGATGAAAGATTACATCCAGAAAGAACTGGATTACAAGGGTAAAATTATTTTCCCTGAGCACCACGAGTCTCATGCCGCCTCGGCTTTTTATCCGTCGCCTTTTACGGAAGCCGCTATTCTTACTATGGACGGAGTCGGCGAATGGACAACTACCAGTTACGGCACGGGAAGGGGGAACGGTATCGAGCTGCTCGAGGAAATAAAATTTCCGCATTCCCTCGGTCTTCTGTACTCCGCTTTTACTTATTACACCGGATTCAAAGTAAATTCCGGCGAATATAAGGTCATGGGTCTTGCGCCCTACGGCGAACCGAAATATAAAAATCTGATTTTGAACGAGCTTTTGGATTTGAAGGACGACGGTTCTTTCAAGATGAACATGAAATATTTTAATTACTGCTCCGGTTTAACCATGACAAACAAAAAGTTCGATAAACTTTTCGGCGGGAAGCCGAGAAAGCCGGAATCGAAAATTACCCAGAGAGATATGGATCTTGCAA
>JBJKOY010000561.1:0-12794 GCA_046706945.1 Ignavibacteriaceae bacterium
AGTATATCGACCTGAACTTTTTGAGCATCGGGAGCTTTGACGCGGAAGATGACTCTCGAAAGAGAATCTACGCGCGGGAACTCGTTCTCTATAATATTGGTAGATGCCGGTTTCGAACCTTTATATAGGACGCTGTCCTGAGCGAAACAAATCCCGCTTATAACAAAAAAGCATGCTAAAATTATAAATGCATTTTTCATTTTTATACCTTTAATATTTTTTTGTGCGACATTTTATACATCCCGGAATTATTTACTTCAATAAGATCATCGATTTACTTAATACATTGTTCCCGGCAATGATTGAATAAAAATACACACCGGAAGATAAATTATCCCCGTTAAAGACAGCATTGTGCATTCCCGCACCCAAAACATCATTATCGAAAAGGCGGCTTACTTCCTGCCCGAGTATGTTTGTTACGATTAATGTAACGGCTTCGGTCTTCGGCAGCATAAAACTGATCCTTGTCGAGGGATTAAAAGGGTTCGGATAGTTTTGATATAATTGAAATTTATTAACGACGTTGTTTCCGTTCTTAACTGCCGTAACCGTATCTTCCGGCAATGTTACTTCGAACAAGTGCGGCGAATTGTTGGCATAGAATAAGCCGGTTTCCGCGACATAGATCTTGTTGCCGACCATTGCAATTCCGAGCGGCGAATTAAAGTTTTTTACCAGCTGATAAACGTGCGCAGTATATTCCCCGTTTGCTTTTTGCAGGGAAATATGCAGGAGATCGTCCCCGGAATCCCCGAGAGCGGCGAGAAGCCCGCCTGTATTTATTCTGACTACAAATCCGCCGCCTTTTAAGTCGCCGGCCAGGATCGAATCCCTGTCGAATACAATTCCGTCGGGCGAGCTGTGCGGAGTAAAAGTGGTTATTGTTGTTCCCAGGTCGCTCGCGTCTTCAATTTTACCGGTCGTCGTATCCCTGAATTTATCCGCGTCCGGTCCGAAGCTGCGGATCGGCATCGTAAAAACAACGCCCTGCGGAGGCGCAGGATATGTCGAATCATCGTAAAAAGTTTTGTACAGCATTCCCGCTCCGCCGCCCCATGCATTGGGACTAAGCAGCGGATCGTTATGAGGATTGTAACCCGGAAATTGCTGGGGAGTAACATCTCCTCCTATGTTCCAGGGGAACCCGTAATGATGACCTTCCTGCAGCCAGTTCATTTCATCAGGATCGTCGCGGTCGCCGGAATTTTCAACCCCGATCAGGTCATCGTTCGCGTTATAAGCAAAATCAAAAGTATTCCTGACGCCTTCCGCATAAACGTAACCGTGAGATTTAAGCCAAGCCCTGTCGTTCTGCAGCAGTATATTTTGTCCGTCCACCGGCAGCTTTAATATTACGGAAGTCAAACCGACTTCCCTGTGCCCCTCCCGCATTTCGCCGTGGTCCGTACAGGCGCCGTCATTAACATAAATATATTTTCCGCTCGTATCGACAATAACCGCATTTGTCTTATGGTTGTAAACATGCCCGAAGGTATATTCAACGGATTTTGCAATGAAACTCCATGTACGCTTTTCGCTGCCCGCGCTGTCGGGTACGCCTTTTACCACATCGCAGGTTGCGTAAGAGCTGTTCGTATCGCTTATTTCGTTTCCGGCAAGGTACATCGTACCGTCCTTCCCGAACGCCATTCCCAGGGGAGCGCTCAATCCGTGGTCGGCCGTCCGGTAAACCAGCGGAAGCGTAACGCTGTTGTTCGCGCCGAAATCCACTCTCCTTATATCGCCGTTGTATTCAAGTATGTACATATTCCCGGAAACCGGATCTCTTTTTATTCTGACGCAGTCCGGCGGCAAGCTTGCCAGCTCTTTTACCGTAACATCCGGCCGGTCCGGCACCGGCTGCGCATTCAACAGTTCAGCCGGCTGAATTAGGAACGGGATAATCATTAAAATTACTTTAAAATATTTGGGAATTATCATTTGGATCTCCTTCCTCGTTAATATGAATAATAAAGGGGTTTATTTCGGATTAAGCTAATCCGATACCGTCAATACATATGTTTTACCTGCCTCCGTTTGAAAATCGTAAATATAACTTTTCTTCAACTTCACGGGTTTGATTTCAGCCTCTGACGAAATCAGCGGCTGTTTAATTTGCGGGACAAAATAAAACGGGTTGGGATTTTCACCCTCAGCTTCTTCAAACTTGTAGCCGCCGGCCGCCGCAAGCTTATCATAAGATCTTACCCTGCAGTTGCCGCCGAGCAGAGATTTGATTTTTATTTTAGAAGCTTTGCCGTTCTTCCAATCGATATCTACTATAAAGCCGCCCCTGGCTTTGAGTCCGCTTACGTTACCGTCAGGCCAGGCGTCGGGCAGTGCCGGGAGGATAAAAATAAATCCGTCCTGGCTCTGCAGCAGCATCTCGGCGATGCCTGCCGTGCAGCCGAAGTTCCCGTCGATCTGGAAAGGCGGATGCGCGTCGAACATATCCGGGTATGTTCCTCCCCCGGCGCCGAAATTTATATGTTTGTAATCGAGGCTCTTAACAAGTTTTAACTGGTCTTTAATTAATTTATAGGCGTGGTTACCGTCGAGCAGCCTTGCCCAGAGGTTTACTTTCCATCCCATTGACCAGCCGGTAGATTCGTCGCCTCTGGCAATCAGAGAAGTCTTTGCGGCTTCAAAAAGTTCCGGGGCCCGGAAAGGAGATATCTGGTTGCTCGGGTACAGGCCGTATAGATGGGATACATGCCTGTTATGGTCGTCCGGGCTGTCCCAATCGTGAAGCCATTCCTGGAGCTGCCCCCAGCGTCCTATCTGCATCGGGGGAAGTCTTTTCAATTTCGATTTAAGAGTATCCGAAAAATTTTTATCCTTACCTAAAATTTCGGCCGCCCGTACGGTTTCGTTAAACAAGTCGAATACAAGCTGGTTATCGATCGTAGCGCCGGCGGTTATCGAGTACTTAGGATGTACTGCGGGAGAATTTTCAGGTGAAACGGAAGGCGAAACCACAAGCCAGTGATGTTCCGGCTCTTCGATTAAAAAATCGTTAAAGAACTCGGATGCGCCTTTAAATACCGGGTAGACGGAACTTAAAAATTCCCTGCTCCCGTTGTACATATATTTGTACCATAACTGCTGACTGAGCCATGCGCCCCCGCAGGGCCACATTCCCCAGTAAGCGCCGTCAATAGCGCCCGTCATCCGCCACAGATCCGTATTATGGTGAGCCACCCAGCCTCCGGCGCCGTACATTTCCTTAGCGGTCTTCCTCCCCGCGACTGAAAGTTCTTTAAGCATCCGCACCAGCGGTTCGCTCATTTCCGAAAGATTTGTTTCTTCCGACGGCCAGTAATTCATTTCGGTATTAATGTTGATCGTATATTTACTGTCCCACGGCGGGTAAAGCTGACTGTTCCAGATTCCCTGCAGGTTTGCGGGCTGTCCGCCCGGCTCCGAGCTTGATATTAAAAGGTACCTGCCGAACTGGAAATATAAGGAGACAAGCTGCGGGTCGTTTCCCTCCGCAAAATCATTTATCCTGACGTCGGTCGGGTTCTTAACCGAATCGGTAACTCCGAGATCAAGCTTAACCCTGTTGAATAATTTTTGATAATAAGTAATATGGTCTTTTAAAGCTCCGGAATAATTCTTTTTCAAGGCAGCCGATAAATAGTCCTCCGAGCGATTAAGCGGGTCGGCGCCGAGTTTACGGTAATTGATAAAGTTGGTGGCAATGGAAATATAAATTGTGGCGGTATCGGCGCCGGAAACCGTTAAAGAAGTATCGTTCGATGTTATTTCTCCGCCGCTGTTTAAAATCTTTATAAGCGAAGTAAATTTTACTTTCCCCTTAATTCCCTCATGATCTGTGGTCCTGCCGTCCGTTTCAAGCTCGTTTTTCCCGCGTGCTGAGACGACAATTTTCTCCGGGCTGTTCATTGATGCCGTAAAATTTATTTTCCCGGGCTTATCCGAGGTAAGTCTTATTATAATAACCCTGTCGGGGAACGACGCGAATACGACCCTCCTGAACTCTACGCCGTTTAAATTATATTTTACCGTAGCCGTCGCGTTACTCAAATCCAGGTCGCGGTAATAATCCGTATAGTTTTCGCTTCCCGGGAAATGCAAATACAAGGTGCCGACCGTCTGGTAAGGCATTCCCTGTGCAGTCTGGGATATAATATCCTTGTTCGCCAAATCCTGGGCTTTTTCATAATCTCCTTCGAAAATTAATTTCCTTATAACCGGCAGCGCTTTTAATGCATTCGGATTGGCGTTTGTGTACGGGCTTCCCGCCCAGACGGTGCTTTCATTCAGTTGAACCCGTTCTTCCGGCGGGCTGCCGAAAACCATTGCGCCCAGGCTTCCGTTGCCTACGGGTAATGCTTCAACCCATTGACCGGCGGGACGGTTATACCAAAGTTTTAAGAGAGAATCGCTCTGGGCTGTCAGATTACTAACCGATAGGGTGCAAATTAAAAGTATAATAAACGGTAAAGTTTTCTTCAAATCTGTTCCTTTATATTAATTCCAATTTTAAGATCCGCGAAGATCCCCCATAGGGGCAAGCTGTTTTAATCAGCGTCATCCGCGTTCCATTTTTTGCGGAATTTTTACTTTTAGGACAGCACACAATAAATTACTGCTCCGGTTTCGCAGCACACTATTAGGTATGCCTCTCGCTCACATAAGCTTCAAGTTCATTCCTGACTAATCTTCAGCAGCCTCGCGCCGTGCTTCCTTACGTATGTCGATATCTCACCGCTGAATTTCCCGAGGTCCTTACGGGTCCATAAATCGCGTACTTTACATTCTCCTTTAAAACCTATCTGCGGAAACTTGAAAGATATTTTTACAGAGTCGGCAGGAGGACTTCCCGTCGGATACCGGGTGAACACGTGGAATCTGACTGTTGCGCCTTCCGGGTGGCCGATGCATTCTTTATCGAGACCCGCAATTGATGTAAAAGTATCGTAGCCTTCAGGTACGTCGTATTCGATAATCGAGACGGCATGCGTGCCTATTCCGTTCGCGTATTCTTTATTATCCACGGTTAACCGGTTGCCGCCGACGCTTTTGTCAATTGTCGCGCTCCCCCAGCCTGCGGTAGCGCTCACCCATTTAACATCGGTAAGATTTAAAGTCCCTTTCCTGCCTGTCAGCTTGGGTTCTATCCAGTCCGCATGATCCCAATTATTGCCGTTCCCGCCGTCGGTAACCACAAGGTACAGCTTGCGTGCCCCGGATATATTTACTTTTACGTCGGTACTTTGTTCTCCGGGTTTATATGTAACAAGCCTGCTGTTCCATAAAGCCAGGCTGTCGTTTACAGGCTTCGGCGCGGGCGCATAAAAAAGGGCGACGTATTTATCGCGGCTGCCCGAAGCGTCGGCCGTCCAGGCAATCTTTCCCCCGTCGTGAAAAAGCAGTCTGTTGCGGGTACTCTTATTTAAAACATCCAGCGCTTCTTTGTCCGTCATAAGGTTTAAAGTGAATTTATCGTTGTCGGGCAGATTGCCTCCGAACATAAGCGGCGAACGGCAAATAAAAAAAAGCGACATCAACGTATATTGTTCATCCGCCGTCAGCTCGCTCATGCGGCTGTTCCCGCGTTCCGCTCGTATGCCGATCCTGCCCAGGGGCAGCATATCGCCGTCGGGCCAGTGGCCGGGACTCATGTAAGGGATCCATTTTTCAAAGAGAGCGAAATGTTCGTCCAGCTGCGTCCAGTTATCCCAAAAGTCGTCGATTATTCGCCACATATTGGCATGGGTGCTGACATGTCCGGCGTCTTTAATCGGCGTTTCGCCGGGCGATAAACTTAAGACAATCGGCCTTCCGCAGTTGTCGATGGCCTTTCGAACCATATCGATTTCATTTTTGTGATAGGGACGGGCGATGTCGTCTACTTTTACAAAGTCCACGCCCCAAGAGGCATACAGCTTAAATAGAGAATTGTAATAATCCTGGGCGCCGGGTTTTGAAGCATCCGCGCCGTACATATCGTGAAGCCATGTGCATAGTTCCGTCGTGTCGTAAATTTCATTAGCCGTATAATTTGTACCTAAGACCGGGGTATTCCTTTCAACAGCCAGCTTCGGGACCCCGCGCATTATATGGATGCCGAATTTAAGTCCCAAGCCGTGTATATAATCCGCCAGCGGTTTAAATCCTTTTCCGCCGGCAGCGGAAGGAAACCTGTTGACCGCCGGCAGCAGTCTTCCGTATTTATCCATATTAAAGACAGGGTCCGTTTCGTTATATCCGTGTGTTTTCGGATTCCCGACGTACCATCTGATATCCACTACAATATATTTCCAGCCGTATTTTCTAAGATGAGCGGCCATATAATCGGCGTTTGCCTTAACTTCGCTTTCCGTAACTGTGGGACCGTAGCAATCCCAGCTGTTCCAGCCCATCGGAGGGGTTAAAGCATAATCGGCAAAATTCTGAGCATAAAGAACCGTCGAGAAGAAAAACAAGACGGGAAAAAATATTTTCTTATACATTATAACTATAGATCTCACTCCTTAAACTTTTGTATACGGCATATCTTCCTACTAATCGGACGACCTAGATGCTCCGACAATTGTATGTAAATATTTTTATTTATTTTATATTTTTGCGCGGAAGTATTATGTTTATGATAATTAGCTCAAATTCGTTACGGTATTTGTTAAACTTTCGATAAATTTCATATTATGCAAGTCATATTTCTACCGTACCTTCTATAAGCAGAAACGGATGAAATTATTCGGTTAAATAAAAAAAAATCTAATGAATTTAAAGACTTGCGTAAATAATTGGTAGCCACTTTTAACAAAAAAATAGCCAGATTGCGTCATATTTAAAAATTAACATAGATTACGGCTTTTATACGGTGCGGGATCATTTATATAAGAAATTTATTTATAATTTTAAATTTTAATTTTTACAGTTTAATACCGACTTTTCGTTTATCAAGTTCTTTATCCCGTAATATTTTTACTGATGCTTTGTAATCTTTATAAAGAGAAATTAGGAAGCAATTGAAAATCCCCAATGATAAAAAGAAACAGATCTTAGCCGATAAGGATCATCTTTCAATTAATGAAATCTCCAGGAAGTACCGCATCCCGCGTTCCGAAGTAAAAAATATCTTTAAAGCCGCCGAAAAAGGGACCCCGAAATGGTTCTACGCCGTTCCGATTTTAATCCCGGTAATATTTTTAGTTATCCTTGAAATAACTTTAAGAATTTTTAATTACGGTTATGATACCAGCCAATGGATCAACTCAGGCAGCGGTAAATTAATTATTAATCCCGAAATCGGGAAAAAATATTTTCCAAATATAGACTTTGTTCCCAAAACCATTGAAGACGCATTCGACAAAGAAAAAAAGAGTAATACTTTCAGAGTTTTTGTTTTAGGAGGCAGCAGCGCCGAAGGCTACCCTTATACGCCGCTGGGGTCCTTTTCGCGCTACATAAAAAGGAGATTGGAACTGGTTTATCCCGAAACGCATATCGAGGTAGTTAATATAAGTATGACGGCGGTCGGTACTTATACTATATTGGATTTAATCCGCGGAGTTCTGAACCAAAAACCCGATTTAATTTTAATATACGCCGGACATAACGAATATTACGGCGCGCTGGGAGTGGGTTCCGAAGAATCATTGGGCTCTTCCCCCGCTTTGATCAAATTGATGTTGTATCTGGACGATTTCAAAGTGACTCAATTAGTTCGTAATTCCATCCGCTGGTTTACTTCGCTGTTCTCGTCCGGCCGTGACAAAAAATCTTCTCAAACGCTGATGTCCCGGATGGTAAAAGACAAGTATATCCTTTTAAACTCAGGCAAGTTCGACGAGGGTTTGGAACAATTCAGAAATAACCTAAAGAGTATCTTAAGTTTGATAAAAGATAAAGGCGTGCCCGTAATATTGGGAAGGCTTGTCAGCAACCTGAAAGATCAAAAACCCTTTGTTTCAATATACACGCCTGATTACGGGACCGCCGATAAGGTATACCGGGAGGCTGAAGCCGAATTAATAAATCATAATATATCAAATGCCGATTCTCTTTTTAAATTGGCAAAAGACCTTGACGCGCTGCGTTTCAGAGCACCGGAAAAGATGAATGCAATTATAGATAATTTAGGCAAAGAATATAACGCGAAAGTCGCGCCGGTTGACTCCGTGTTCGATTCACACAGTCCGGACGGGATAGTCGGCGATAACCTGATAGTGGATCACCTTCATCCTAATATAAGAGGCAACCAATTAATGGGTAAGGCTTTCTATGATGTCATGGAGCGGTCGGGCTATCTGCCGGAATATGAAAAACCGGCGATCCCTTTTGCAGAGCAGGACAGCGTCACGCGCGCGAATTTTATGTTTACGAAACTTGATTCCGTTATAGGGAACAATATAATCGCATTATTGAAGAATGATTGGCCGTTTGTTAAGGATAATAGAGATCCGGCGACGGAGAATGTTTACAATAAGGGAAACTTTATTGATTCAATCGCATCGGAATTTATGGGAAATAAAATTTCATGGGCGGATGCGCATCTTCAAGCCGCTACCGTTTATCTGAAAAGGGACGATATAAAAGATTATTTAAATTATATGAACGTGCTTATATACCAATATCCCAATTTAAAGAATTTAAGAACCGCCCTTAAATATTTTTATGAACGGCATGAAATAAACCCCCGTGATTATACCATAAAGAGACTCGGGATAATCTCATTATACAATGAAAATTACGCCGATGCGATCAGGAATTTAACCATGTGTTATAAATCCGACCCGAACGATACCTTGGTATTATACAGTCTTGCGGAAGGATATTTCCGGATCAAAAAATTTGACGCCGCCGAAAGCTTAATAGAAAGATGCCTGAAAATTAATCCGCATTATCCCGGCGCGAATAATTTAAAACGGCTGATTTCGGATTCCGCCGGGAAACATTCAAAAAAATAATTCGGCACGGTATAGACTACCATGGATTGTGTTTTTCATAGTACTCAAGATTATGAGCGGGCGCCGGCAGCCCGGCCGGGATAGGCATCTTTGAGAACGTCTGGAAATACAGTACGCAGCCGTCCCGCCACTTAACGGCGTTTTCATACTGCATTTTTAAAAGCGCTTGTTCCGCTTAATATACTCAGGCAGCGTATGCCAATCCCAAATGGAAAATCCCGGGTACACCCTGGTACCGTCGAGGTTATCCCAGTGATTAAGCATTCTTAATTTAATCCGGGGGAACGATATTATATTCAAATCTGAAATATTCCGTTCGGTTTGAAGGAGGCTCAAAAACCGGAAGACGCCGTAAAGTACGCCTATATCGCTGTTGGCGGTAACGGCAATTATATTTTCCCCGTTAATTTTCGAACTGCGGATAATGAATCCTTCGGGACCGATTTTTTTCAGGTCGTTCTTTAAATTCAGCTTTTCAAACAAAGGTGAGCTGTTAAAACTTCCGGCCAGTATTATTCCGCTCCGGTCGATGTTCTTGACCCCGGGAATTTTTTCACCGAGCATTCCGTTTAATCCTTTTTGAAGTTCCTCCGAGGCGGCCCGGATGGTCGGCGACTCTCCTTTTACCATGGTCCCTTTAATAATTCCTCTGTACTCTTTCAGCAGATGTTTATTTGAAACCAGGTTGTACTTTAGCCAGAGCTTATACCCGTTTTCCGCGTACGTAAGACGGCCGCACACTGATATAAAAATTAAAAGTAATATTAAGATAAATTTTTTCATATACGTCTTTCTCCTTGAAAAACGGAATAACTTTTATTAATGAATAAATAAAACGATATTTGTACTTTAAGCCTCATCTCACGGCTGCTTTCCTATATCAGGTTCATAACTTTTAACAACCGCCTGAGCCTCCTTCAGGCCGGGAGAATCCGCGGTAACCGTTATCTTCCCAGGCTCCTTCAACTCGGAGCGGATAATAATCAGGACCAAACCGTTGAAAGCCTTTCGTTCATGCGAAGGGAAAGGCGCCATGTCAGCCTGGTAGCCGTTGGCCGTCGCTGTAATTTCACCGGGTCCCTTGATCTTGAAATTAACCGTATTGTCCGCGGTCGGTATAAAAGGATGTGTAATTCTAGAATTTATTGTGACATTTTTATCCTTTGTATTCGCTTGTTTTGAAAAGAGTTAGCGGAAAAAAGCTCCAAAAGTGCAGTTCGGGAAAAATTGCAAAAATTACTTATAACGCACACAAAATTCCCATTTAATTCGAGAATTAATTTTAAGCCGTTAATTAGTGCTGAAAAGTGCTTTAATAACCTTACAAAGTGCGTTTACGCGATTAATTATGCGTTAATAATTAAACTTAAAGAGTTAATAAAGGATTGCTAAAGGTCTGATTTTGTCCCTTTAAAGGTGGTTCTCCTGTGACATTTAAAGTGATATTAATAAAAATGTCATTATTCTATAATGCTTTATTAAATAATAAATTATGGGAATTGATTAGTAAATGATAGGATTTCTAATTGTGACATTTTTAAGCTGTTTTTATCTGACATAATGGCAATTAATAAGTGACTAGTAAGCTTATACCTTCGGTCTACTTATAGGAGATCCAAGAGATCTTTTCTGTATTTGAATGGGATTCAAAGGCATCGGTATTTGTTTTATAAAGGCATTACCGTTTTGGTTGCAAATTATTTTTATCGCATTAGTGTTTAAGGTTAACATAGTAGCATGAAAAGCTGAAAGTACTTTCTCTTGAAGCGTCTGATCGTTTTCCAATTCAATAATTTTTAATCCAATATCTTTTGCATCTACTATACTAATATGTTTACCATGAGTTTTAAAGTTACGATGATCAGACAAATATTTAGAAATTCTCTCGGCTTCATTCCCGTTTTGTTCTTTAAACATATAAGCTTTTAACCAATTACAGACGAGATCTCTGCCGAAATCTATTTGATTTTTGCATTGAACAATTAATGCGGGTCCATATTGTCCAAGCATTGGCATCCAAGTATTAAGATTTAATGGATTGTTTCGGCAATCTTCCTGTGCCATATTAAATTGATCTAAAATTGCTTGAGCAGGTACAGCTTGGGTGCCTATCTGAGTATTAAGAATAAATTGTGGATCTATAGGACCAATAAATGAATGCTTACCCATTATTATTTCATCTGCAGAGCAAGCTAGCATGGTACCGGCGGACATAGCTACTTGAGGTATAACTATTCTTATATGCTCAAATTTTTGTCTTAAATAAGTTACAATTGCATCGGCCGCTTCTGCAGAACCTCCACCAGTATGAATAATGAGATCTAATTCTTTTCCTTTTATTCCGTGAATGGCTTCCATAAAAGCTTGAATATCTTCGTCATTTATAGAAGTAAGATGTGGGGGAATATCACCTGTTGTCCATCTTGATGCATAAATAATTGTATTTCTCCCCGTATGATTTGCTAATTCGGAAATATATTTTGCTCTTACACTATCATAGGCTCTTATATTACCTGATTGTATAGCAAGTTGAATCTCGTTAAGTAATTGTCCCCATGTAGGCATGCTTAAGCCTGAGTTTGATTAGATGCTATGGGAAGGGGATTTATGTTCAAAAGATTTAAATAATCAGTATAATTTTCAATTTCAGTTTTATAAGAATTAAATGTCTGAATCGTTTCTGGAAGATTAGGATTCAGTTTTATCGCATCTTCCTGCATTTTTTTATAAACTTCTTCTATTTCGTTTTTATTATTATCCATGATGAGCCCTTCTTTTAATTCCCGATATAGAGTAAGTTATTAATTGTAGTAATTAAAACTTTATATAATAGTATCGAAAAAAAATGGATATTGTTTATATTTTAGGACTGCCCGGCAACAACCCTGCTATTATAAATTCAAATATGAACCATTTATTGCCAAAAGGCAAGGGAAAAAATATATATATCATCAACATATGTGACTTGAAATTTTAAGTGAATTAATAGGCTCTAATATGAGCTTGTCGATCTAACTATTCCGTAGCCCTATCGAACCTAATCGTCTGGGACGTGTTTCTTCGCGTATCAACATTAGAGCCTATAAAATTCTTACAAATTAAATCCCCCTTACCTGAGTCCCATCATTGCCTTTCGGAATATTGGTCGACAGCAATATTTTTACCCTATTTAGCTAGGTGGGGTTGTAAGGGGGATTATGGATTAGAATATTCTTCTTTCCTATCTATATTATTTCGATACAGGAAGTCCGAGATCTCATCCATTATTGCTTTATTCAAAATCACCTTGGAATTTGAGATGAAGCCATATTGACAGTCCGGATAATTCCACTTGATAACTCCAAGTTCCTGATGTGTAGAAATGTTTCTGCATATCCAAACTCGGGTTTTTGTAGCCGGCACCGTCAGTCCGTTCTTATCTATTATTCTTACGGTTATAAATGAGAGATCTTTCCCGTCCGCGCGGATCTCGCTGCTGTCGCAGGTCATTTCCAGGGTGGCTGGTCCGCCCGTAGTCTTAACTACGTCCTCCGCCCACTTCTTCCCGTTCTTGTAAGCAACAACTTTTAATTCGCCCGGCTCGTATCTAACGCCGTCCCAGCGCAGACGGTATTCGTACTTCCCTTTTTTCTTCATCCCGAGCGATTTACCGTTAAGGAAAAGCTCCGCCTCGTCGCCGGAAGTATAAACATGCACGGGAGTAATCTTGCCGACGCGGTCAAGCCAATTCCAGTGAGGCAGAATGTGCGCCATCGGAAAATTTGGACGCCAGCGCGACTGGTAAAGATAGAACCTGTCTTTTTTAAAGCCGGCAAGGTCGATGATGCCGCTGTATGAACTGCGGGACTC
>JBJKOY010000562.1:0-19716 GCA_046706945.1 Ignavibacteriaceae bacterium
TTATCCCATATCTGATCCGCGCTCATGTTGCTTATCAGCATTTTACCGGGAGGAAATACCGTAGATAATTTATCTCCCATTAAGGTAATCAAAGGAATTAATACGATCCATGAAAGCACTCCGCCGGCAACCATAATACCTGCTATCCTGGGTCCGATAATATATCCGACCCCCAGCAGCTCCGGAGTAATTTCCCCGTTGATAGTACCGTTCGGCAGAGCCGATTTCCTTCCGAATACAAAGGTGGGAACGTCTTTCCAAAGGCCGAAGATAGACATAAACAATTTATATAAAAAAGCAATGCCCAATCCGTAATATACTTTTTTAGCTAGGTTGCCCCCCTTTTCTCCCGCCACAAGAACGTCTGCGCAAGCGGTGCCTTCCGGGTACGGCAGTACGCCGTGTTCCTTAACTATTAATGCTCTTCTCAGAGGAATCATAAATAGGACGCCGAGAATACCTCCGGCCAAAGCCAGTACGAAAATTTGGAAATATTTAAAATAAGCCATTCCGCCCGGCAGAAATAAAAGAGCCGGAATCGTAAACACCACGCCTGCCGCGACGGATTCTCCCGCCGAGCCTATGGTCTGTACGATATTATTTTCAAGTATCGTAGCATTGCCGATTTTCTTAAATACGGATATGGCCAACACCGCTATCGGGATCGAAGCGCTTACGGTCATGCCGACTTTTAACCCGAGATAAACGGACGACGCACCGAATATAATTCCGAAAATCGCTCCCAGTATTATTGCTTTTAAAGTAAATTCGGGGATAAAATCTTTCGGAGATATATAAGGTTTGAATTCCGCAGACGGAGCTTTGTTCTCTGCCATTAGGGATTACTCCTTAAAAAAATATAGAAAATTGAACATAAATATTTGAATAAATTGATATAAATACAAATCACCCGGGCCTTGTATATTTTTAAAAAATCATATTTCTCATCCCAATATGACAAATGGCGAAATCGTATTTCACGGGATCTTCCGGATCGTATTTCATAAGGTTTTCGGTTATCTCTTCCGCCATTTTCCAGTTTATGATTTTCCTTTCGGTAAGGCGCAGCAACTTGCATATCCTTGCCACATGAGTATCAACAGGTATGATGAGCTTACGCGCAGGGATTTCTTTCCAGATCCCGAAGTCCAATTCGTCTTTTCTCACCATCCATCTTAAAAACAGGTTCATCCTTTTGCACGCGCTTCCCTGCTCAGGCCTGGGGAACATGAACTTTAGCCCGTGCCCGGCGTATTTGCGCCCGGTTAATGTCATAACCGACTCGATAAAATAAGAGGAGAACGCGGAAAGGGCATTCTTGATATTTTTATCCTCCGGCGTATAAAATTTAAGGAACAAACTTTTTAAGGATGTATGTTCGTTTAAAGCAAGATTAATTGCGACTAATAAATCTATCAAATCGTCGTCGGTATAAAAACGGTGTTTTATGCCATTCAGTTTCTTACCGTCGGTTTTTTTGTTAAAGTCAGCGGCAAATTGATAAGGACTCTTTCCCGCGGCTTTAAATATTTTATCAAGCGTATTAATTATTTGTCTAACGTTTCCGTACGCGAATACCGATGAGATGAAACCGGCGATTTCAATATCTTTTTCGTCCCCGTAAATATGAAGAAACTGAAGCGGATCGGGTGAAATTTGCGATTTGTCGAATGCCAGGTAATGATATTCGAGCTTTTGTTTTAGAGTCATTAAAATTTATCCGATCAGCCGCATCATTTCCCTGACGGCTTCGGTAATTCCGACGGACACGGCCCTGGAAATTACGGCATGGCCGATGCTTACTTCGTCGATATCCGGCACCTCCCTGAATATCTTGATGTTTCTGTAATTCAATCCGTGCCCGGCGTTAACTCCCAGTCCCAGTTTCTTGGCATGTTTTACTGCCGTCCTTATTTTTTCAAGCTCGTCGAATTGTTCTTCCTCGCTGACGGCATTTGCAAAAACGCCCGTATGAATTTCGATGAAATCCGATCCTATTTCGGCGGCTGCATCGATCTGGTCGAGGTTGGGTTCAATGAAGAGAGAGACGGAAATCTCGGATCCGTGCAAATCCTTAATCGCCGATTTCAGCTTGTCGATATTATCTATAACGTTTATCCCTCCTTCGGTGGTCAATTCCTGTCTTTTTTCCGGTACTATCGTGGAAAGCTCGGGACCCACATCGCAGGCGATTTTAATAATTTCCTCGGTAGCCGCCATTTCAAGATCCAGCTTGGTAGTTATCAGCTCTCTCAGAAGTCTGACGTCCCGTTCGTTAATATGGCGCCTGTCTTCCCTTAAATGTACCACTATTCCGTCCACGCCTGCCTGTTCGGCGAGCAGGGCAACAGCTACGGGGTCCGGATCGTTTTCACCTCTCGCGTTCCGCAGGGTGGCGATATGATCTATATTTAACGAAAACCTCATTTTTATTTCCTTAAATAATTTGTTTTACAATATGCAATAAGGAGTCAATTCCCAGGCCGAAATCACCCGTCCTGTACCTTAATACGGAAATTATATCTATGCTGAACAGTACAGCCGCGTGCGTAATAACGCCGTAAAAAACCGACCTGGTTCTGTATGCAAGAACGCCCAGGGCAATTCCGCCCAGAACAGCGCCGAAAGTCTCGGCCGCCGGTTTTCCGTCGTGTAAAATAACGAACGGGATCATTTGAATTAAAACCGCGTAATAACCGAATTTTTCCTTTAAACCGAACAGCATAAACCCGCGGAAAAAAAACTCCCATGAAAAAACATAAAGCAATAAACCGCATTCGAAGATAATAAAAATTTCCCATGATTCCCGTGCTTCCGCAAGCAGTGGATAGGTAAGTATAAATCCTTCCGCCGACGTCGCTACCCAGACTGCCGGGATGATTATTATTATAAAAAGGATTGAAAGCTTCAGCCCGGTTTTCGCGTCCCCCGAAGCGAGTCCGAAATCACGCAGTTTTTCTTTAAGTAAAAGACGGATTATTATCCAGGGAATAACGAACAATGCGATGAAATCGCCGGCAAACCAAAAAGCAAATTCGTAAAAGTCCGGGTTGCCGCTTTTCGAAAAATAAGAGATAAGGTTACGCTGAAAGAATAGCCTGGAAGAATAATACCAGGAAACGGTAAGGATAATCGGAACGGCAAGAAATACTATAAGGACTTTTTTATCCAGGTCTTTTAATGCTAAAAAGAATTTCCCTAATTCATTCTTAATCGTGCTCATTGAAGCAGCCGAAAAATGAGGTAAATAACATTGAAATCGTCCGGTGAAATATAGTTCAGTTGTACCTGTCCAGTTTAAATTTCTCCCCGAGATATAATTTCCTCACTTCCTCGTCGTTCGCAAGTTCTTCCGCTCCGCCTTGTTTGAATATTACGCCGTTGATAAGGATATAAGCTTTATCCACAATACTCAGGGTTTCATGTACGTTATGATCCGTAATAAGGACACCGATGCCCCGGTTCTTAAGATTTGCCACTATATTCATAATATCTTCGACGGCAATGGGATCCACGCCCGCGAACGGTTCGTCGAGCAGTATAAAGCTCGGATCCGTAGCCAGGGCTCTTGCAATCTCGGTCCTTCTCCTTTCGCCCCCGCTTAACTGGAACCCTTTGCTTTTCCGAATCTGAGTTATGCTAAGGTCTTCAAGCAGCGCATCGCATTTTTCCCTTCTTGCCTTGCCGTCGAGGCCGGTCATTTCGAGAACGGCCGTAAGATTATCCTCGACCGAAAGCCTTCTGAAAACCGAGGCTTCCTGCGGCAGGTAACCGATTCCCATCCTAGCCCTTTTATACATTGGCA
The DNA here is from genome assembly GCA_046706945.1 of Ignavibacteriaceae bacterium. Lineage (GTDB taxonomy): Bacteria > Bacteroidota > Ignavibacteria > Ignavibacteriales > Ignavibacteriaceae > FEN-1297. The sequence goes on from JBJKOY010000562.1 coordinate 3,806, forward strand.
CTTTGGTTATATCCTCATTGTCAAGGTACACACGACCGCCGTCGGGCTTTATCATACCGACGATCATATAAAACGTGGTAGTCTTACCGGCCCCGTTGGGTCCGAGCAAACCGACTATTTCACCCTTTGAAACCTGGACGGAAGCTTTATTTACCACCGCCCTTTTTTTATAAATCTTTACAAGGTTTTCGCTTCTTAGAGTATTTCCAGACATTTGATTCTTCTTTAATTAAAATAATCCGCTTTACCAATATAATAAATATACGGATACTATCGTAAGCCGGTTCGGTCCGCCGGTTTCAATAAATTTTGTTTGACCGGCCTGTTTTTGTAAATAATATATCCGGGCAGCGTAAAAGCAGGCTCGCTTCCTTTTACCTGTTTTTCGGGATAATACTCGCTGTTGGGAGTCCCGTACAGCTTAACCGTGGCCACTTTGTTATCCTCAAAAAATATCCTGGCCGATTCGGAAGAAGATTTGGTCAGGCCGTTCGGCGTGTCTCCGTCGTAAAGATAATAGATGCTGTGCACGCCGCCGTAAACATTCGTCTGTACGATATTACCTTTATTGAAGTATATAAAAATTTTATTTCCCGAAATTTGATCGAATCTTTTTTTAAATATTTTATCCTGCGAAAGAATGAAAGCATTTCGTTCCACATCCAGTCTGTCGATATTGTTGTCTTTAATATAAACAACGGTAGAATCCCCGGTAAGCTGCGAATTATCGTACCATAAAATCGGCTGCGGGGAGGATGGGAGAGTTTTTTCGGTAGTTATCCTGCCTTCTTTCCGGAAGTATTCGGTAAATTCGTTTACCGAGGCAAACATACCTCTTAATATCCTGACGGAATCGACGGCTTTGTAAACATCCGACGTATCCCTGAAAGATTCCATTTTTTTGGAACGTATTATCAAAGTATCTATCTGCATGCCGGACGTATCTCCTGCCGGTTTTAGGGAATCTTTTTTAGCCCCGCCGGCATACGCGGTATCTATTTGAATAAGCAGCGGATTTTGATTTATAAAAGTATAATGCTTCTCCGGGTAATCTTCGAGGTGCTGGCTGTAAATTACCGTATTATTTTCCATGCTGCTTATTTTAACGTTACGGTCCGCAATCGTAATGCGCGATTCCCTGAAATGCACCAGGCTGTCGGCTTGTATAATGTCATTGCCTTCCACGATCTTAACATTGCCGGTTGCTACTGCCTTCCCCTCGTCCTTATAATAAATCAGACGTTCCGAAGTAACGGTTGAAGATGTATCTTTTAATATCACGCGGCTTTCAAAGACCGCTTTGCTTAAGTTAAAAAAATAGGACCCGGTATCGGCGGTCAGTACAACCTTCTTATCGTTAAGGGTCACGCCGGAAACCGACTCCGCCTTCCTCTCGTTGCCGTAATAATAGCCGTGATCGGTGGTTATAACAATAGTATCCTGCGTAGCCACCACGTTTCCTATCAGTTCCGCATCGTTCCGGGATATATACTGGATAGCTTTATTGCAGGTAATCCTGACGTTACCCTGAGTCAATACAACATTTCCGAAGACTTCCCTTACAGCTTCTTTGTTGATCATCCTTCCGACTAAGCTGTCCCCCACCACGGTAATTATATTCTGTTTTTCCTGCGAATAACTATTCCGGAATATTATAAGACAGAGTATTACGATAAAAATTTTAGACTTCGGCATTTGCTTAAAGAGTTATTTATACCCGGAACTTTTTTGATTCGAGGTATCCGTCCTGGTTATGTACGTTATGTTGTATATAGTATAATTGGTCAGGCTTTGATCCGATTCGAACCCGTAGCCCTGAATTTTTTCTTTGGGCGAAATTATTGTCACGAATTTATCCGATACGATTTTTTGATCTTTATTCCTCCACATCAGTTCCTGCGTTTTTAAAGTTACCCCGCTGTCGCTTACCGCAACAACGCTGTCGATAGCATAAAGGTTCTTCGTGGCGTCGTCCACCCTTCCTCTTAGAGCGGTCAGGACGGAAGTTTTTTTCCCGGCCGAACTATAAAAATCGATTTTGATCGAACTGTCCAATAAGGTTTCCGGTGGGCGATTGTACATTTTAATATTTCCGGCATATAATACCGCTCTTGTTTTACCGGAGTCGCTGAAGACAACCGTATCGTCCCAGCTTTCCTGAACCGGGAGCTTTCCGGTCTGAAGCGAAGTGCTGACGGTCGGTTTTACTTTTTTCCCTCCGCATCCGAACAAAATAAATACGGCCGCTATAAAAAAAAAGAACCTCATCTTTGACGCAGCCCGAGGTTGATCAGATCGTGGAGATGTATAATGCCGATGGGTTTTTTGTCCTCGTCGATAATAATCATCGCGGTTATCTTGAAATTCTCCATCTGCTGAAGGGCATAGGAGGCCAGGTATTCGTCCTTCATTACTTTCGGGTTCATTGTCATTATATCCTTCGCCGACAGGTTTTTTATTTCCATGGTCCTTTCAAGCAAGCGCCTTAAATCACCGTCCGTTATTACGCCGGTCAAAATTCCTTCGCGGTTTACAACGGTTGTAGTGCCCAGCCTTTTGCTGGTTATTTCGAGGATAACATCCTTTATTGAATCGCTTTCGTCGACGACCGGGATCCTGTCGCCTTTAATCATGATTTCCCTGATCTTTAACGAAAGCCTTTTACCGAGGCTACCGCCGGGATGGAGGTATGCAAAATCTTCCGCGGTGAAGCCCCGTTTTTCCAGCAGCGCCACCGCCAGCGCGTCGCCCATTGCAAGCGTTGCCGTAGTGGAGGCGGTAGGAGCAAGATCGTGGGGACAGGCTTCTTCCTTTACGTGGATATTAAGGTAGAAATCGCATTCGCTGCCGAGCACCGAATCCTTGGAACCGCACATTGCTATCATGGTAACATTCAGTCTTTTAAGCATCGGCAAAAGGTTGGTTACCTCCTCGGTGTTCCCGCTGTTTGAAATTAGAATTACCACATCTTCTTTCCTCACCATCCCGAGATCGCCGTGCAAAGCATCGGTCGGGTGAAGGTATATTGCGGGGGTCCCGGTGGAATTAAGAGTCGCAACTATTTTCCTGGCTATCAAACCGGACTTACCCATGCCCGTAAGAACGACCCTGCCTTTGCTTTCATAAATTACATCGACGGTCTTAACAAATTGATCATTAATACTTTCGGATAATCCTGCAACGGCTTCCGATTCTATTCTAATTACTTCCCTCCCCTTTTCAATTATTTCGTTGATTGTCAATTTTCAGCCTTTCCTAAAGATTTTAAATATGCCTCTCTTTTTTAATTTTACCGGCTCGGAGTTAAAACCGGAATCATCGATATCGAACTTTTTAAAATACTTGTTGTAAACCAGAAATGCGGACATTATCTCATAGTCGGTGAAGCTTTTATGATTTTCGAAAATCAAAGACGGCTTCGATACAATTTTTGCTTCCCTTATATTCTTCATCAACATCAGGTAATTATACAGATTGCTGACCGGTATTAAGAAATTTATTCCCGATCCGAATTCGTGTACCCAAATTTTTTTGTGAACGGGCGCGATAGCCAGCAGATGACCTTTATCGCCCAAGCTTATTTCCCGTACTTCGGAATTATCTCCGGGCGCTGTTTGACCCGGGTTCCAATCGGAATAACTCCATCTTTTTTTTTCATGAAGAAGCTCCGGAATTTCTTCTTCGGAGAATGCGATATAGAACTCTATCGCCTCGTCCGATTCTTCGTGAATATTTATATCCGCCGTACATTCGTAAAATTCAACGGTACCGGAGGCAAGTACGGGAGCGGAAGGGAGCGTAATATCGGGCACGGTCCCTTCTTTTCCCAGGTATAAATTCCCTCTTCCGAATCTTCCGGGTCCCGATACCGGAAGACTGCCGATCTTGTCCCTGTATATCTTGTATCCCGGTTTTTCCCGCGGCAGCACGGAAAATAAAAGTTCCTTCTCTAATGCGGACAGTTCCCTCGGGAAGATTTCGTTCACCCCCGCATTATTATCAAATATACGTTCCTTCAAAATTATTATCCGGACTTTCCAGGTTCAATTTTGCTTTTTGCATTATAAATGTTTGACAACTGCATCGATGGATTTAACTTCCGCAAGAAGATCTTTTAACCTGTCAAGAGGAAGCTGACTCGCCGCATCGCTTAAAGCTCTTTTCGGATCGGGATGAACCTCGAGAAAAAGCGCGTCTATACCTACTGCGGCGGCGGCTCTTGCCAAAGGCTTTATAAATTCCGGCTCCCCGCCGCTGGTATTCCCTTTACCGGGAAGCTGGACGGAATGAGTCGCATCCATAACGACGGGATATCCGAAGCGCTTCATAATAACAAAAGAACGCATATCGACAACAAGGTTGTGATATCCGAATGTCGTACCTCTTTCGGTAAGCATTATATTTTTATTTCCCGTCGATGCTACTTTTTCGGCGGCATGCTTCATGTCGTCTGGGGCAAGGAACTGCCCTTTTTTAATATTTATCACCTTTCCGGATTTGCCGGCTTCTATCAGAAGTTCGGTCTGCCTCGAAAGAAAAGCCGGTATCTGAAGTATATCGGCCGCTTCCGATGCTCTTGCTATTTCTTCGCCGGTGTGGACGTCGGTTATCACCGGCAAATCGAACTCTTTTTTTACCGAGGCGAGTATTTCCAACGCTTTGTCGTCCCCGATGCCGGTAAAAGAGTTCAAATCCGTCCTGTTGGCCTTTTTATAACTTGATTTAAAAATAAAATCTATCCCCAGCTCTTCGCAAATCTCCTTAATTTTTTCCGCCGTTTTAAAGACCAAGTCCCTGCTTTCGACAACGCACGGACCGGCAATAAGAACAAACGGATTATCGCCCCCAATTTTTATTTTCCCGATGTTTACCATTATAGGCTGTAAGTTTGTTTTTTAACCAGCTAAATATAATGAAATTATATTTTTAATATAACCGCGAATGCAGAAGTTAATTCATATAATTTCAATCACACTTTTTTTAAGAATAAAGACGTTTCTTAGAATTATTAAAGTTTATAAACTAAATTGAGATAAAATAATTAAATCATTATTCCGTATAAAAGAAATACAACATTACTCCAATATAAAAACCCGGGTGCAAAAAATATGAATAGAATATTCGGACTTTTTTTCCTTTTTCTTCTTTCTTCTCTAGGCAGCACTTTTTCGCAAAGCAATATGCCGGTAAATTCTTCAGATATAAAACTGGCCCTGGATAAAATGAACGTACTCGGTACGGTACTTTATGTGGCCGCGCATCCGGACGACGAGAATAATGCTCTGCTTGCCTACCTGGCAAAGGGCAGACTCCTCAGAACCGGGTATCTTTCGATGACTCGCGGCGACGGCGGGCAGAATTTAATCGGCACCGAACAGGGAGATCTTTTGGGAGTTCTGAGGACGCAGGAGCTGCTGGCCGCCAGAAGAATTGACGGCGCGAAACAATTTTTTACGAGGGCAGTCGATTTCGGATATTCCAAATCCGCCGACGAAACCATGAAGTTTTGGGGAAGGGAAAAAATTCTTTCGGATATCGTCTGGGTAATAAGAAAATTCAGGCCCGACGTTATAATTACCAGGTTCCCCGGTACGGGCGAAGGCGTTCACGGCCACCACACCGCTTCGGAAATACTTGCCGCCGAGGCTTTTAAAATCTCGGGCGATTCATCGGAATTCCCCGCTCAGTTAAAATACGTCAAGCCGTGGAAAGCCGAAAGAATTATCTGGAACGCATGGCCGCCGTTAATAAAAAAAAGGGGACTTGACCCGTCGACCCTGTTAAAAGTAGACGACGGGGCCTATAACCCTCTGCTGGGAGAATCATATACCGAGATCGGGGCGAAGGCCAGAAGCATGCACAAGAGCCAGGGATTCGGTTCAAGTCCCAGGCTCGGGCAAAACTACGACTACTTTCTCCCTATTGCGGGCTCTCCGGCCAAGCACTCTCTATTCGACGGCATAGATATTACCTGGAACAGGGTTCCGGGCGGAAAAAGGATAGAAAACATACTGCTGCAGGCGGATAAAAAATTTGATCCCGAACATCCCGGCAGAATTATTCCGGTTCTGCTTAAGGCATATTCGGAAATGAATAAGCTTAAGGATAATTTCTGGATACGAATAAAGAAAAAAGATTTGACGGAATTAATTAAAGACTGTGCGGGAATTGAGATCCGGGCGGATGCCCCCGATTATTCTGCCGTGCCGGGCGAAAGGCTGGCTGTTGAATGTTCGATAATCAACCGTTCGGACTACCCCTTTGTTCTTAAAAAAATAAAGACGGATTATGCGATCGACAATAAAATTCTTAATTACCGTCTTCCCGACAATAAATTATTCACCGGCTCTTCCGAGATAATTCTTCCGGCGGATATGCCGTACTCCCAGCCTTATTGGCTCGAACATAGCCACGGTTTGGGCGATTACAACGTAAGTTCGCAACTGCTGATTGGACAGGCGCAGAATAAAGCTCCGGTAAATGCCGATTTTGTTCTGGAAGCGGAAGGCGAAGAACTGAATTTATCCGTCCCCGTCAAACATGCGTGGACCGACCCGGTCAAGGGAGAGCAGGAAAGAAATTTGATTATAGTACCGGCGGTAGCCGTTAACATCACTCATAAAAATTATTTGTTCCCGGGCAGCGGCCCCCGCAGGATAGACATCAACTTAATTGCTAACAAAGACTCATTATCAGGCACCTTGAAGTTCAAACATACAGGAGACTGGAAAATAGAACCCGGCGAGAAGTCCTTTTCCATGGTTAAGAAGGGCGATATGATAACCGAATCCTTTACCGTAATTCCCCCGGCGAACGCGACCGTGGATACCCTGGAAGTCCTGGCCCAAGTAAATAACAAAATAATCAACCGCGGGATGGTATCCGTAAACTATTCTCATATCCCCGTACAAACCGTCTTCCCCCTTTCCGACACAAAACTTATAAAACTGGACATTAAAAAAGTTATCGATAATATAGGATACATAATGGGACCCGGCGACGAGGTGCCGGTATACCTGAAAGAATTGGGCTATAATGTAACCATGCTGAACAACCGCGATATTGAGGAAGGCGATCTTTCCAAATACGATGCCGTTATAACGGGGATAAGACTTTATAACACCGACGGGCAGCTTGCTTTCGATCAATCCAAACTGCTGGAATATGTTAAAAACGGAGGCACCCTGGTAGTCCAGTACAATAAGAATTTCGGACTCGTAACAAAAGATATCGGTCCGTATCCGTTCCATATATCCAATAAAAGAGTAACCGATGAACTGGCGCATGTAACTTTTCTTCACCCAAATAATGTTCTTCTTAACTTCCCGAATAAAATAACCGAGAAGGATTTTAACGGCTGGGTCCAGGAACGTGGAGTTTATTTTGCCGACGAATGGGATCCGAGGTACGAAACGGTAATCGCCTGCCACGATGCCGGCGAACTCCCTTTAAAAGGAGGCCTTCTTTATACCAAATACGGCAAGGGGGTCTTTATTTACACCGGGTATGATTGGTTCAGAGAGTTGCCCGACGGCGTACCGGGCGCTTACAGGATCTTCGTGAATTTAATATCGTCCGGCAAGGCGGGGAAATAAGAATAATTCAGATGCGGACGGTATAAAATTTCCCGCTATATTATTACCGCACAGCTACTTGGCCGGGATTGTGACATAAAATATTGAATTTATAGGCGTATTTTTTATTTTGAGTAATATAACTGAAACAACCTCGGAGATGATATTATGAATAAGGAAGATAAATTTAACGGTTTACTAGCGGGAATTTTTATCGGCGGAATAGTCGGAAGCGCGGTTACTTTGTTGTTTACCCCGGTTTCAGGGAAAAAAATGCGGAAAAAAATTTCGAGAACCGCAGACGATATAGCGGATGAGGTAAACGACTATATAGATTCAAGCAAACATATTGCGGAAAACGTTATCAAAGAAAGCAGGAAAAAAGCCGATACATTAATCCATGAAGCTAAAAAAATCCTTAACAACTGATTCGAATTATTTATTTGTTTATTATTGACTCAATAAATATTAATTTAATTGTTGTTTAAATATTTATTGATTTAAATAAAAGCTGTTGTTGGAAAAAGAGAAAAAAATCCAGATAATCCGTGCCGCCGCGAAAAGATTCGACAGGCACGGGTTGAATAAAACCACTCTTGACGAAATCGCCCGCGATTTGAGAATCGGCAAGGCTACTATTTACCATTATTTCACATCAAAGGATGAATTATTTTTCCAGGTACTCGAATGGGAGGGCGGACTTCTGCTTGAGGATTTGAAAAACATCCTTTCCAATCAGCAAATTACAATCAGTGAAAAGCTTGATTTATATTTTTTATCTAAAGGCAGCCTGCAGGCCAGGTACAGACTGGTTTACGATGCGGTAATTAATATTTTAAACGATAACGCTTTCGAGAAGGAAAATATTTTTTTTGCGAAGTTAAATTCGGAAGAAGAAAAATATTTAGGCCAATACCTGGTTCCGGAGAACAAATTAAAGACGGAAAACTTCAGGTCAGTTGTTAAGCTGCTGCTGTTTCAAAGCTGGAATTTTTTGTTTATGAAAAAATTAAACCTTTTAGTTAATTACGATAAGCCCGACCGGGCTCCCGAATCTCTTATTAATTTTTTCATCGAAGAATTATCAAAAGATACCCCGGTTTAGTTAGCCGCAGGCGCATCGTCTTCATCATCGTCGTCGTCTTCGCTGAACAGGTATTTTTCATATTTATGTTTTATCATCTGGGCTTCTACTATAAAGAACACGTCTTCGGATATGTTGGTCGCATGGTCACCCAGTCTTTCGAACAGCCGTGAAATCACTATCAACGCTACGCCGGCTTCGATATTGCTCATATCTTCTTTCATAATATCTATTATGATGTTGTGATTATCGATATTGTAACTGTCTATTATAGGATCGGTCTGGATAACCTTCTGAGCGAGTTTCGGATCGTTCTGAATGAAAGAATCAATCGAATTCCGGAGCATCTCTCTCGCAATTTTAGACATCTCCGGGAATTTAGTCCGTTTGATTAATTCCCTTTTCCCCCTTAAAAATTTGTAGTTCTCTACAAGGTTTACCGCTATATCCCCGATACGCTCAAGATTCGTATTTATGGTAAGCGCGGACATGATTAATCTTAAATCCATAGCAACGGGCTGGTTCAGCGCTATTATTTTCTGGCAGATCTTATCTATCTTTACGTCGTATTTGTCTACCTTATTGTCCCTTTCGATAACGGTATTTATTAGTTCGTCGTCGTCCGATTCGATCGCACGGACGGCGTATTCCACCTGTTCGTCGACCAGGCTGCACATTTTTAAAATTTTCTTTTTAAGTTTATCGATCTGAATCTCGAATTGTCTTTCCATTTTTTTGTCCTATTGTTATCATTAACCGAATCTGCCGGATACGTAATCCTCGGTTTGTTTTTTTCCCGGGCTGGTGAAAATTTTTGTTGTCTTATCATATTCAACCAGCTCTCCGATATAAAAAAACGCGGTCATATCGCTTACTCTGGCAGCCTGCTGCATATTATGCGTAACGATCACTATCGTATAATTTGTCTTCAGCGCATGGATAAGCTCTTCAATCTTGGCCGTTGCTATCGGGTCGAGAGCGCTTGCCGGCTCGTCCATTAAAAGAATTTCCGGTTCCACGGCCAGGGACCGAGCAATGCAGAGCCTCTGCTGCTGACCTCCCGACAAACCCAATGCAGACGAGTTCAAGCGGTCTTTTACCTCTTCCCACAACGCGGCCTGACGTAAAGTTTTCTCCACTATCTCATCCAATTTCCCCTTTTTCTTTATGCCGTTGAGCTTTGGTCCGTAAATAAGATTACCGTAAATACTTTTCGGGAAAGGATTGGCTTTCTGGAAAACCATACCTACCTTTCTCCTCAAGCTGACGACATCTACTTTTCTGTGATAAATATCGGACCCGTCGATAAGAACATCGCCCCTTATCTTTACGCCGTGTATCAGATCGTTCATGCGGTTTATTGTTCTCAAGTAGGTGGATTTGCCGCATCCTGAAGGGCCGATTAGAGCCGTAACTTTATTCGCGGGTATTTCCATCGTAATATTTTTTAAAGCCTGCTTCGGGCCGTAAAATAATTCCAGGTTTTTCGTGGCAATTTTAGAGTCCTTCATAGCCGGCCTTTATTCCATGCGTATTTAAACTGCTCTTATTCATATTTAATATATAGCTTCTCTTATTTTCGCGCTTATAAAATCCATTATCCAGACCACCAGCGCTATCATTATTACTATCAATCCTACTTCATGCCATCTTGCAAGTCCCTGGTACTGCATAAGCATTGTGCCGATGCCGCCGCCGCCTACCAGTCCTATAATGGTCGCCATACGCACGTTTATATCCCAGCGGTAAATTGTAAAAGATAAAAACGGGAGGACGATCTGGGGCACCACGGCATGCCATACAATTTGGACTTTATTCGCGCCCGTAGCCGCGATAGCTTCCACCGGTCCCTGTTCTATCCCTTCTATTGCTTCGGAATACAGTTTTGCGTTCGAAGCAATGGTATGTACAAGCAGCGCGATCATACCGGCAAAAGGCCCGATGCCTACCCAGACTGAGAAAATTATTGCCCAGATCAGCGGTTCAATCGACCTGACGAAATTAAGAATTATCCTGATTACATAATAAATTGCGAAAGAAATCTTATTATCTTTCATCAGGTTCCTGGCCGAAAAAAAACTGATTATCAGCGTAACCGGAATGGAAATTAACGTAGCTATAAGCGCTATGTAAATAGTTTCGATCATTGCGAACAAGGCGTCGTCGAAAATTCCGAAATTAGGCTGGAAAAGCGCGCCGAAAATTCTCTGCGCCCCGTCAAGTCCTTCCGAGCTGAACAGGCTTACGATAGATATTTTGGTTACTATCCAGCCCGCAATAAAAGTAATGTTGAAGAGGAACCACCCGAAAATCTCTACCGTCCATTCGGCGGTTTTATTGTTCTTTGCTATACCGAAAAGTTTGCATGAAAGCGAAGTCCTGCTTAAAGCCCAGAAAGTCCCGATAACAGCGCTGGCGAAAAAGATCACTGCTATCTCGTACCAGGAAAAAGGCAGATCCCTCATGTCGAGAATAAACCTGTAGTAAATTGCCCTTTGCAGTACGATCAGGCTGTAAAATACAAAGAAAATATCGAGCAGAACCGCTTTTACGAGATTGACTTTCTCTTCCCTCTTTTGGTTGTTTGCGATTATCTGCTGCGGATGTAATTCCATCTCGGGATCAGTTATCATTTTATTTCGACCTCGACGGCATCTTCGCCGTAAATTGTTCTAAACCATGTCTCGTCGATATCGGCCGGGTTTCCCTGGTACACAATCTCGCCCGCTTTTAACGCTATCACCCTGGTTGCATATCTTCTGACAAGGCTTAGGAAATGAAGGTTGCAGATTACGGTAGTACCCATTTCTTTATTTATTTTTTCAAAGTACTGCATAACCGAGTTGGAAGTGGCCGGATCCAAGGAAGCCACCGGTTCGTCGGCCAGCAGCAGCTTGGGGTTCTGCATAAGGCTCCGGGCTATCGCAACTCTCTGCTGCTGTCCGCCGCTCAGCGAATCAGCCCTTATTTTAGCCTTCTCCGATATACCGACCGTTTCGAGGCTCTTATACGCCTCACCGATTATTTCGTCGGAATATCTTTCGATAATAGAATCTATGGTTTTCATAGATCCCAGACGGCCGTTCAGGACATTCGATAAGACCGACCTTCTTTTGATCAAATTAAACTGCTGAAAAACCATTCCTATTTGAGTCTTAACTTTTCTAAGCTCTTCGCCTTTTATATGGGTTATGTCTTTACCGAGAAACTTTACGCTTCCGGAAGTCGGTTCTATCAGCCTATTTATGCACCGCAGCAGGGTCGACTTGCCCGATCCGCTTAGGCCTATAACAACTAGGAATTCACCCTCTTCGACGCTAAAGTTAACGCCTTTAAGAGCATGCGTGCCGTTCTTGTAGATTTTGTGCAGGTTGCGAATTTCAAGGATCATTTTTTTACCAATTTTTCGAAGGAGATATGCTGGGACTCGAGAAGCTTTCTTAGACCGTCGTAATCGCTGTCTTCGGTGCGCACAAGACCGGTAATATCGTAAATATCGTACAACGATTTTTTGCCCTCAGGAGTCTTTACAAACTGAATCAGCGCATCGATTATTTTATTCTTCATCGTTTCGCTCATATTCTTCCTGAAGACCCACGGGTCGTTCGGGATATCCTGGGTAAAGCCGATAATCTTTATTTTTTTCGCTACGTCGGGGAATTGTTTTAACACCCGCATTCTCGCGTCCATAATTTCCCCTGTTTCGGGATCCGGAGGCGCATAATAAGTGGCGCCCGCGGCAACCTGCCCCTGATAAACCATCGTAACAACGTTGTCGTGCCTCATGGCGAAAACCGTTTCGCTGGGTTTTATGCCTTTACTTTCCAGCAAAGCCTTCGGCAGAATATATCCGGAAGTAGATGACGGATCGACATAGGCCATGGATCTGCCGTTAATATCTTCAATTGAATTTATGCCGGAATCGAAACGGGTGATAAACTGCCCCTTGTAACTCGTCTGGTCGCCTTCCCTGACAACCCTTAGTTTTGCTTCCGCGCCGTATTTGGCATTTGCCATCAGGTACGAAAAAGTGTTGATCGCTGCAATATCGGCTTTATCGGTGCCGAAGGCTTCCACAACGGCTATATAGCTTGCGGGCACCGCAGTAGTAAAATAATACCCGGTTTTGTCGTGCAGATAGTCGGTAAGGGATTTTGCATTGAACGAAATTCTTTTAGCGTCAACCGAAGGAGTAAAATATATTTTAACGGGATTCGAATAAGTGCCCAGTGCACCCTCATTCAACTGACGAACGGAGATTGCTGTTATGAAAATAAGGATAGGCGATAAATAAAGAATATATTTAAGATATTTCATAATTAAATAATTTCGATTTTGTAAATATGCTAATAAGTAAATTATCTTTCAAATTATAATCACCGTAAATACATTAAATTATTATTAAGGTTGATGATTCCGCATTTAGTCTGCCGGCCCCCGCGGATAATTGAGTGTAGACTAAAAACCCGACGCACGGACGTGCGGTTTTTTACGGCGCCCTTTCCCTTCGGGTTCACCGGTAAAGAAAATTCTTAGGTAAAAAATAATCTCCCCGTCGATTTTTTCGGAATTTGTGCCATTTATCATCGCGTTATTAATAGTAATAAGTTATCTTATTTCCAATTATTAAGCACCGGGAAGCTTAATAATCGGTTGAAGGTATAAAAAAAATACTGATTCCCACCAAAAGCGGGATAAGCATAACGGTTCGAAAATATTGTAAATAAGTTTCTAATAATCAGGGAGAAATATTTTTAAAAAAAGAAAACGATTTTTTTGCTAGGAGGTGGTGACTATGGAAGATATTAAGAAGAACACTATTGCCGTATTAAAAGACTTGCTCCGGATCTGCAAAGACGAACAATCCTTATTTCAAACTGCTGCGGACAAATCAACTGACCTTAAATTAAAGCATTTATTAGCCAGGTATTCCGACGAAAAGAAAGAATATGCGTTAAAATTAAAAAACGAGATTAAAAGACTGGGCGAGAACCCCGAATTTCTGGAAACAATTTCCGAGAGTTTTTCTTTTGTTACTCAGGAAGAAATCAGCCGTTCTCAAAACGAATTGCTTCAGCAGTGCCTGAACATCGACAACAATTCGATAAAGAGATATTCCGATGCGGTAAACGAAGACATACTCTGGGAAGTTGTTCCTTTGGTAGCCAAGCAGTATTTCGGGGCTTTGAATTTGCACGACCAGTTGTCGGCTTTTGTAAAGCCCGTGCAGAATAAAACCCTTCAAAGCGTGGTTTAAGAATTAATCGAATAAAGAGTTTGATTCGTCCGTAAATTTGGATTTTCCGAACCTTTTATAGGCTAAATCGGTAGCTTCGCGGCCGCGGGGTGTCCTTTGAATAAATCCCTGCTGAATTAGAAACGGTTCGTAGACTTCTTCCAGTGTGCCCGGATCTTCGTTTACCGCTACGGCCAAAGTCCCCAAGCCCACGGGGCCGCCTTTATACTTTTCAATAATAGTCAGGATTATATCTTTATCCATTTCATCAAGCCCGAATTCATCCACTTCAAGCGCCTTCAGTGCTTTCTTGGAGGTTTCCATATCGATGCTTTTTTTATTTTCGAAGTCGGCAAAATCTCTAGTTCTCCTGAGAAGACGGTTTGCTATCCTCGGAGTTCCTCTCGATCTCTTGGCAATCTCGTAGGCGGCGGCGTCGTCTATATTAAGTTTTAAAATTTTGGCGGATCTGAGCACTATTTTATTTAAAGTCGACGCCTCGTAATAATCCAGCCTGAACTTAATTCCGAACCTGTCCCTTAACGGCGAGGTGAGCATTCCGGCCCTCGTAGTTGCCCCTACAAGCGTATACTGCGGGAGTTTTATTTGCACCGTTCTTGCATTCGGACCGGAATCTATCATTATATCGAGTTTATAGTCCTCCATTGCCGAATACAAATATTCTTCAACAACTGGGCTGAGCCTGTGAATCTCGTCGATAAATAGGACGGATTTTTCATCCAGGTTCGTAAGTATCCCTGCAAGGTCCCCGGGTTTCTCCAAGACAGGGCCGGAAGTAATTTTAAGATTCACGCCCATTTCATGGGCAATGATATGCGCAAGGGTGGTTTTTCCCAGTCCCGGCGGTCCGGTTAAAAGTACATGGTCGAGCGCTTCCTCCCTTTTAGCCGATGCGGAGACGAAGACATGGAGGTTCTCGGTTATTTTAGACTGGCCGACAAAGTCCGAAAGCTTAAAGGGACGAAGGGCCTGTTCGTAACTTTCTTCTTCCTCGGATAAATCCGGATTTGTAGAAGATGATTTTCGCATTGATCATTTACCGGTTTATGTAAAAAGTTATTTATCAGGTAACAAGCTGCTTGTTCCTGATCTTATATTTATTTATCAGGATAACCATATACGTCATAAGAGTAATCATTGCAAGAGCCGAAAAAACAGTTTCCCAGCCCGTGAAACTCCGGTTAAAGAGAATAATCAACCCGGGATTCCAGGCGCTGCCGTACAATATACAAAGATGCACTATATAAATTAAAAGGGTATTCCTTCCCACCAAAATAAATATTTTAGGTATCGACTCGATCTTAATGGAAATAAACGATACAAGCGAATTTAACAACAATACAATTCCTATCCTAAAAAAAATTAAATTGGGGCTGGTGGAAAATAAATTACTCGAACCCGTTAAAAAGATTTCTATTTCGTTGCCTATTAAAGCCAGTATCATAAAACCCGCGCCGAACCCGGCTAATTTCATGCTGAATTTGGATGACTTGAATACATTAGGATTTTTCGCCAGGTAACTTCCCAAAACGCCGCCGGCGATAACATACCCGGCCCACGGAAATAAAGGGAAATTGGACCCTGTTCCGGAATATAAGTACCCGGCAAGAGGCACCGGTAATATATTAAGCCAGTTTATATTGGCGAAAGGCAAGTAAAGAGCAATAAAAATAAGCGATCCGGCGGAGAATACCGCTGTGTCGCCCAGTCCCGTTTTTTCGGAAATAAACGCCAGGACCATCAAAAAAAGTATCCCGAAACCGATCAATTGAAGTACGTCAACGGCAAAAAATATTTTCCATTGCTCGGCCGTTACGTTCTTAAAAACTACCAGGGTCGGAGTGGGATATCTCAGCATATAACCCAGGAAAACCAGCAGAAGGAATCTTTTCATCCCTTTTAAGAACCGGGGGTTTTCCTTAAACGGCTTGCCGGCCAGTCTGAATAAATACGTAAATACCGTTCCAGCGGTAAACATAAAAATAGGAGCCGTCAT
>JBJKOY010000563.1:0-3689 GCA_046706945.1 Ignavibacteriaceae bacterium
CGCGATTATCAAAAGTATATGTATAAATCCTCCGAACGTATAAGAAGTTATCATCCCTAAAAGCCATAATATCAATAATATTACAAATATAGTCCAAAGCATAAAAACCTCTACATCAGTTGTTGAACGATAATTTAATTATAGCAAGCTTATATCAAATAGCCGGTAGCACACATAAATTTTTCCTTAAAAAGTTTTTCACAATCAGTTGGACGAATGAACGGGTGTTTTCAATTATTTTGTTAAATATCACCGAATTTATTTCCTAGAGTTTTTAATGTTCAAATAACACCTCCCCTTTACTTACTTACTATTCCGTTATATTGTACCCGTTATCTATTTAAAATTACCCTTGCATTTCCTCTAAAAATTAAATACATTTTTCGACACGAGTACGAAAAATTCTTCATCTACGTTCTATTCAGGGTAACAATTCAAAAAATAGAACAGTCTCACATAATAAATATTTTAAATTTGAGGAGGACTAAATGAAACCTATTACAAGGCGTTCCTTTCTCAAAACAGGCGCTACGGCGGCTGTTGCCGCCGTTGCTGTCCCCATGCTTCCCGGCGGATGGTTCGAACTGTCGAACGCCGACAGGCCAGGATATTTCGAATCGGAGTTCGGCATGACGGACGCTCTGTTCGGAAAGGTGCTTGAGATAGCCTTGTCCAAAGGCGGCGATTTCGCGGACTTATTTTTTGAGCATACCGTAAGCAACTGGGTAATTCTGGAAGACGGAAAGGTCAACCGCGCCTACAGCGACGTAGCTCTGGGGGTAGGCATTAGAACGGTAAAAGGCGATCAGGTCGGTTACGGATTTACGCAGGAACTCAGTGAAAATTCCATGGTTGCGGCGGCTTCCGTTGCCGCCACGATAGCGGATTCCAAAGCTAAAAAGATCAAAGGGAAATTCGTCCAGCCGAAATTGACGAATTACTACGAACTGGAGCGGCTGCTGACGTCGGTCCCGCTGGAATCCAAGCTGCCCCTTGTTCAATCTACGAACGATAAGTGCTTCGATCTCTCTCCCCTGATAGTCAAGGTAAACGCGGGTTTCCACGACCAGCAAAAAAGGATTCTCATCGTAACAAGCGAAGGACAAAAGATAGAAGACCTTTTGCCGAGGAACTATCTCTATGCCAACGTAGTTGCTGAAAAGAACGGCAAAAGGGAAAGAGCCGGATGGAACCTGGGCGGAAGACATAATTTTTCATATTACACAGGCGACGTTGTGAACGAAGTATCCAAAACCGCGGTAGACAGGGCTGTAATTCTTTTCGATGCCGTACAGCCCCCTGCCGGCGAAATGCCTGTTGTTCTCGGACCGGGACTTACCGGCATACTTCTTCACGAAGCCATCGGACACGGCATGGAAGCGGATTTCAACAGGAAGAAAATATCCACTTACTGCACAATGATCGGCAAGAAAGTAGCAGAGCCGTTCGTCACCATAATTGACGAAGGCACGCTTCCCAATATGACCGGCTCCATCAACACGGACGACGAGGGTACGCCCGCACAGAAAACCGTACTGGTAGACAAAGGAATACTCTCCAGCTACATGCACGATAAAATTTCCGCAAATTATTACAAGGTGAAACCTACCGGGAACGGACGGCGCGAAAGCTACCAGCATTACATCCAGCCGAGAATGAGAAACACCTATATGCTTGCCGGTACGGCTGCTCCGGAGGACGTTATTAAGAGCGTTAAAAAAGGAATCTACGTAGAAGATGTAAGCAACGGACAGGTTAAAATCGGCGAAGGCGATTTCGCATTTTACGTTTCACAGGGAAAAATGATTGAAGACGGGAAGCTCACCGCTCCGATCAAAGACATTAATATAATGGGCAACGGCCCGAAAATGCTGCGCAACGTAACAATGGCGGCAAACGATCTTCAGATGTACAAAGGCGGCGGCGGCGCGTGCGGCAAAGGCGGCCAGGCGGTTCCGGTTGGTTTCGGTCTGCCTACTACTTTGGTAAAATCTATGACGGTAGGCGGCGTAAAAGCGGAAGGAGGTCAAAATGGATAAAGAAATGTATGATCTTGCGGAATGGACACTTAAGACGGCAAAATCGGCGGGCGCCGACGAATGCCGGGTGGGCATCGACAAGGAAAGGTTTGTCGAAATAAGCTACCGTGAACGGAAACCGGAGAATATAAAAGAAGCCTCCACCAGAGGTCTTTATATTGAAGTGTTTGTAAACGGCCGTTACTCGGGACAAAGCACTTCGGATCTACGCAAAGATCCATTAAAAGAATTCATCTCCAACGCTGTTGCGACCACAAAACTTCTTGCCGAAGATCCATTCAGAACACTGCCCGATCCGGAATATTACAAAGGCAGGGCCGACGTCGATCTGCAGGTGCTTGATCCCGGTTACAACGAATTTTCTCCCGAAGACAGGCATCGCCTCGTAAAAACTGTTGAAGACTCCTGCCTGAACGAAGGAGGCGAGAAAACAATCTCGGTTACTGCGGACGTATACGACAGTCATCAGGAATCGGTAATGCTGGCAAGCAACGGATTCGAAGGCAATAAGGAATCGACCGTATACTGGGCCGGGGCGAGCATGACGGCAAAAGACGAGGGAGACCGCCGCCCCCAGGGCTACAATTATGTGGGCTCGGTTTCAAAAAAATCCATGCCTAAAGCCGATGTCATAGGCGCTGAGGCGGCAAAGCGAACATTGGATCTGCTCGGAGCTAAAAAGATAAAAACGGAAACCCTCCCGATAATTGTTGAAAATAGAAATGCTCCGCAGCTCGTATGGGGCTTCCTGTCGGCAATGTTCGGAAGGAATATACAGCAGAAGCAGTCGTTCCTTTCGGATAAAAAAGATCAGAAGATAGGCAGCAAATATTTTACGCTTATCGACGATCCCCTTCTTGTAAGCGGGATGGGCAGCATGCTTTACGACGGGGACGGTTTTGCGACCCGGAGAAGAACAATGATAGAAGAAGGCGTACTGAAAGATTTTTATTTGGATTGGTACTACAGCCGGAAGCTCGGGTGGAAACCGACAACCGGCAGCGCTTCGAACATTATTATTCCTCCCGGCAACAGGTCCGTAAATGAAATAATGAAAGACCTGGGAAGGGGAATATTTGTTACCGGATTTATCGGCGGCAATTCTAATTCTACTACCGGCGACTCTTCAATCGGAATCTTCGGCCGGCTGTTCGATAACGGAGAACCTGCCGAAGCCGTAGCGGAAATGAATATTGCGGATAATCACTTAAAATTCTGGAATAAGCTGGCCGAAACGGCAAACGATCCGTGGATCTTTTCATCCCAGAGAATTCCGAGTCTAGTTTTCACGGATGTTGTAGTTTCGGGAGTATAGATTATACGGATATTTTCCGAATTATTCGGGTTCGAGTTTTACGTAAATAAAATAATGCTAATGCAATAAACAGCGGCGGGTCAGATCTTAAAACGGCCCACCGCATGATTAACGAACATTATTTCTGAATTATAAATCCTCCGGCAAATCCGCTCAAACTCATTCGCTCAAGAAGCTTACCGGTTATTTATTCTTAGCCGGCAGCACATAGGCGTCAACTTAAATCAGTACAAAAAAGTATGTATAATAAAAATATGGTCATATAATAAATTTAAATGACAAAAAATGTATTTCTGACAAGATAAAAAATGCAAAGTATGATTGATAATAAACCT
>JBJKOY010000564.1:0-18455 GCA_046706945.1 Ignavibacteriaceae bacterium
AGGCATCCGAATCGTACCGGTAAACATAATTTCCGATCTGGATCGCGTGGTGGAATTCGTGAGCTGCTGTTACCCGGGCGCCGTTTATTCCGTCGGTAGGGAAGCCTGAATAATCCTCCGACATTTCCATATAGGAAGTATATGTCGGCGCCGAGCTTATTTGAGTTTCCGGGTATGTAGAGCCGTAGTCGGAAGTCCTGTCAAGATAAACATCGTATTTATCGTCCCCCCCTGCGCTTCCGTCGGGCGGGGGAGGCGGATAGCCTAGATAATTAATCTCGAAATTATAAGCGGAATCGAGTGCAATAGCCAGAGAATCCAGGTAGATCTCTTTATATTTTTGCATTTGATTTGCAGGGATAGCCGGCCTAAGTTTGTCCGGTATATAGTCCGGGAAGTCGGACTTGGTAAAATGGATTCTGAAAAAACCGTTCGGGGACACGAAGCTTGTATCCGAAGAAGGTCTCTGAAGCAGGACATCAAGAACCTTCTTCTGTTCGGCGGTAAAATTTTTGTAGTTGGATATTATTGCGCTGATTAATCCCAAGCCGCACTTTCCGTGCACTTGGGCCGTCTGTATTCCGGCATGCCCGGTTCCCTTATATGATTTGAATTCGACAAACCGGTTGTATAATGAATCCAATTGCGTTTTGCCGTTTCCCTGAGCGTTAACAGAAGAACCGCCGATTAGTAATAAAAACACTGCCGATATAAGAAATTTCATTTTAAAACTGTTGGATGTTTATGCAATTAGTGGTACTGTCCACATATACCAGATTATATCTTCTGTAGCTCATATTTTTTATAAAATAGCTTTCGATATTCCCGGCATCCGCAATCGCCGTAACGGCAAAATCTTTTCCTTTATTTATAAAATCCAGTTTTGCGATGGTATTTTTCTCGGGAAGATAAGCGCAAAGTTTTTTTAGGCCGTTTACCTTGATTTGCCCGTAATAAAGCTGGTTAGGACTGGTAATCTTAAAATAATCCGGCAGTTCCTTGGTTACCACCTGAGTGGAGTTATAGTCGTTGAATATAACGGCGCCGGGTTTGTTGTTGTATTGGAAAAAACTGACGGACAGGTCCTTTTCGTTATTCAGGAGATCGCCGGTAAAAGTAATCACGTTCTCGGCGTCGTTAAGAGAATAAATAAAACCTGCTTCATTGTTCTTTACGCCGCCGATAAAAGAAGTCTGGGCTAAAATCAGGCTGTTCTTGATTTGATACCAGTATATAACCTTCAGTGCCTGGCCGAAAGAAATGTCGGCATCCACCGGGTTATGAGCCAGATTGAAATAATTGGTAAAGGTGTACCTGTAATCGTGAAATTCAACGATGCTGAACCCTAGGTTTCCGTTTTTATTAAAGGCTATGTAAATGTTATTGCTTAAATTATACTTCTTCTCGATTTTTATGTCGAGTATGCTGCCGGGAGAATATATCGAGCTGCGTTCATAAATATTTTTTTCGAAATCCACCGTTAGGATTTCTATTAATTTTCTTCCCGGACTGTAGCAGTAAAAGATCTTTTTCTCGGGCAGTGTATTGTCTACTAAAATTTTAAAGTGGTCCTCGTACAGCGGGAAAGAATAAAAATATTGAGGTATGCCTGCGTTGTTCCTGGTTATTATATCCAGAGATTTGGAAAATTTATCCAGGTAGCAGAAATCTATAATCCCGTTGTTGTTATGGTCGAAATAAGAAATGGAGGAAGGTTCAGGGCTTAAAACAATACTGGGATTTGAGGAAAACGAAGCAAGGTTTGTAAGTGTAAATAAAAGACCGTTGCCGCTTACCCCGGCGATTCCGTTTATGAATTTACTGTAAAAGGGGACCATGCTTTTAAGATCGTCCTTCCGCAGATAAATCATCTCGGGATAAAAGGTACTGTCGCTTTTGGCAAAAATAACGGAGAGAATGTTGCTTTCGTAATTAATATACGCAATATCGATTCTGCCGTCCTTGTTGAAGTCGCCCGTTATAATTTGATCCGGCGTATATTCGGTCTTGATTTTTTTTATCCTGTCGTATGCCGAGGCGAAATCGCCGTACATAATCGTAATCGAGTTTTTACCTGCGAACAAAAGGTCGGTGTAATTATCGAGATTTAAATCCATGGCTTTTAGGGAATGAATCGGTGTCCCGACGGGAATAGTACGCACCAGGCTGAATTCTCCGGATCCGTTATTATAAAAAAAGAAGAGCGAGTTGTTGACAATGTTGAAGGCTGCGATGTCCGCAAAACCGTCGTTCCGGAGATCGGCAAAAACCGCATCAGAAAAGCTAGTATTTTGAATAATTTTGTCAGCTTTTAAGCCCTGCTTTGTCTGGGATATTATGGATAAGCCGTTAAAAGCGCTGCCTGATACCAGTATTTCGTCCTTTCCGTTTTGATTCATATCCGCCGTACTTATGTTTTCAGGGTAGGATTTGAACTTTACCGAGCCGGAAAGCACTGCTTTGCCGCGCGGGGTGAAGGAGTATATGCCGACTCGCATGTTTTCCCTGCTGGCGAATGCATAACGTTTGATTACTTTATTCTTAACGATAAGATTTTGAATATTTGTAATAGGATAGGGTATGTTTGAAACTTCCGGTTTATCGAAATCCCCGTTTTCTTTCCCGGTCAAGGATACGATTTTTTTTAGAAGCGGATTGTACAGGATGATATCGGTGTAGGAATCGTTGTTGTAGTTTAACGTAAACAAAGAATTGAAATCCGGACTTACCGTAAAACTCTTAAACTTGCAAAAGCCATTAATCGGAATTTGGGAGAATATTTCTTGCGATAAAAAAAAAGCAATAAGAATTAATTCAACTGTTTTTAATTCTATATTTAAGCCTGTTTTCTCTTCTTTGAAGAGCTTCTTCATATCTTTTTTTTTCGTCTTCTGTTTCGGGAATAGCTTCAACCGCGTTAACGGGATTGCCGCCGGCGTCTACGCATACAAATGTTAAATAAGCAGTATTGGTAAGAACCATAGTGCCTTTCGTAAAAGATTCGCTGTAAACCGTAACCCCGATTTCCATTGAAGTTGTAAATACGCGGTTTACGGTTGCGGTCAGCGTTACCGCGTCTCCCAAATTTATTGAATGGTGAAAATCTATCCTGTCGACCGATGCCGTAACGCAAATTCTGCTGTTATGCTTTGCCGCGCACATCGCGGCGCATATGTCGATCCAATGCATCAACTGCCCGCCCAGAAGCTTTCCCAACTGGTTCGTATTGTTGGGCAGTACCAGTTCGGTCATTGTAATTTTTGACTCGCCGACTTTCTTAGAATTTGCCATTATTTAGCCGCCGAAACGTTTTCTTCCAGGTTTGACTTCAGCTGTTCGACGTCTTTAATATGAGAATCGTTAGGATATCTTTCGATGTATTTACCGATTTCCGCCAAAGCTTCGGTGTTGCGTTTTCTCTGGACAAGCAATTTTATTTTAGCATACATAGCCATAGGAGCGTATTTTGTCTCGTGGTAGTCTTCTATTACAAAATTATAATACATCAATGCGGCCCGGTAGTCGTCCAATTTTTCGTATATATATGCCGAATTATATTCTTTATGGGCAAGCCTGTCGTTCAGTTCGGTTATTTTCTTTTCGGCTTCTGATACCTTGGGGTCCGTAGGGAAAAAGTCTATAAAAGCCTGGAATTCCTGGATAGACTTTTTTGTATATTTCTGGTCCAGAGCAAAATACGGCGACAGCATGTAATAGCATTGCGCCAGCATGTACTGGGCGTCGGGCATAAATTTGCTCGAAGGCATATCCCTAATCAGTTTGCTGAACTCGTATGCCCCGAGAATATATTCCTGGTGCTTGTAACGGGACATGGCGAGATAATACTGGGCGCTGTCGATAACGGTACTGCCGGGATACTGGAGAAGTATTGCCTGGTATTCTTTAACGGCTTCTTCGTAATTTTTATCGTTGTATAATTTCCCCGCATACTCCAGCCTTTGACTCGGCGTCATTAAGGAAGTGTCTACGGAAGCAGCGCATCCCCATAGTATTATGGACGTAAGAAACAATATGATTAGATATTTCATAATCCGGGATTCAAGATTTTATAAATAGTGAATTACAATTATAAATAAATTATTTAAGGCTTCAAAGGTAAATATTCTTACTTGCTCCTGACCGTAAAGAATAGGATTACCGCCGCCGCCGCCGCCCCAACGGCTACCACCGGCTCCAGGAGGCTGGAAAAAAACGGTTCGGACGGGATCTCTCCCTGTGTAAAGGGGAAAGCCGGATTCTCGGTGCTTTTCAGGCTGTCGTACTCTACCGTATCGTTATAAGCGTATGAAAATTTACTTTCCGAAATATCCGGTTTGTCAACTGTAAAATTACCGGATAATTTCATGATTCTGGGGATGTAATACGATCCGAGAAACCCGCTCCTGTATATATCTCCGTATTTTAATTCAACGTGATCTATTATAAATCTGATTGAAACATCATCTTTATTTTCCTGCCCCGAAATTTGCAATCCTTTACCGGTCAAGTCCTTAATTAACCTGTTTTCAAGCGCCAAATAATTGTTCCCGCTGTTAAATTCCAGCGAGATCCGGTTTCCTCCCGGAGGTATACTTTTTAGAAGCTTAACGGCCGAAGAATCAACCATTGAATAAAATATATCCAGGTTCGGTTTTGTCTGGGAAATACCCGGCGAAAAAAACAACAAAAATGTCAAAATTAAACTTGAAAAAAATGTAGGACTGGTTATTCTATGCATAGATCCCGTGAATTTTTAATGATTTTAGCGCTTATTCAACATCTATAATATACATACCAGTGAGCAAAGATACATCAAATTTTTCCTAAGAATTGCTAACATTTACAAATCTGCTTTTTCAACAGTTTTATTTAAAAAAGCTCATTGAATGCTTCCTGAGGCCATATGTTCCAATTTTTTAATTCTTTCTTCAATAGGCGGGTGTGTGGAAAATAATTTCATAAGTCCGCCTTTCTTCAAAGGATTTATAATAAACAAGTGGGCGGTTGCCGGACCGGAATTGTTAACTGGCTTTAATTGGTTGCCTTCCGAAATTTTTCTGAGCGCCGATGCAAGTGCAAGCGGGTTTTTGGCGAATTCCGCACCGCCTTCGTCCGCAAAATATTCCCGCGATCGTGAAACCGCCAGCTGGAGGATTGTCGCTGCTACGGGAGCAAGAAATATAAGAAATAATGAACCCAATCCGTCGTCGTCTCTTCCTCCGCCCCTGCCGCCGAATAATAAGGCCCACCCCGCCATCTGCGCGATAAACGTAATCGTTCCCACAAACGTCGCTACAATTGTACTGACTAAAATATCCCGGTGCTTGATATGCGCCAATTCATGCCCGAGAACACCGGCCAGTTCTTCGCTGTTCAAACTCTGAATAATACCGGTAGTTGCCGCAATTGCGGCGTGGTAAGGATTTCGCCCGGTAGCAAACGCATTGGGAGTCGGGTCATTAATTACATATACGCGCGGCATAGGCAATCCGGCATTCTGAGCGAGTTCTTCGACAATACTATATAATTTCGGCGCGGTGTCTTTCGAAACTTCTTTCGCCTTATACATAGCAAGCACCATTTTATCCGAAAACCAGTAAGAACCGAAATTCATTACGAGAGCGAAAACGAATGCTATCGCCATTCCGGTATTTCCGCCCAGCAGGTATCCTACAAACAAGAACAGCACCATCATTAAAGTCATCAAAAATACCAGCTTTATCGAGTTCATGTTATATTCTCCAGTTTTTTACTGATTAGACGTATCAAAATTAAATAAAGACGCTTGTTTAAGCAAGGAATTGAAAAAGGCACGAAAGTGGTTTACTTAACTTATGCCGAAGAATATATATTAAATTGATGAACTGTTAAATTTTTAAATTGTTGAATTGCGGTAAAGCTGAGCGTAGATTATAGGAGACTTACGGTACTTCTGAATTAATTTATATAATATTGCTTGTTTTACCGGGAAAATGATTTTGACATTTATTTCATTAAATATTAAAATAACATTCGTGTTCTTATTCTTTTTGCCGTTTACGAAAAAGCTAAACATACTTATCCGGGGGAGCCTTTATGAAAACCGTATTCAATTATTTCCTTGCCGCCTTTATTTCATGTCTTTTTCTTACCGGCTGCGCAATTGTAAAACAATCCGTTTATCTTCAAAACGTTGAAGTGGACGGACCTATAAATCAGCCGCCTCTGCATATAACCGGCGGGCAGCAAAAACATACGATAACTTTTTCACCAAAGGTGTATATAAATACCGATAAAAATTACAGGGGAACGGCAGGCGGTCATACCAGTGTCAACAGCAGCGGTTTTTTTCAGGTCGATACGGTTATAAACAGCGACGGGACAGGCCGTTATAAAGAATCGAGTGCGAATTCATTCGAATATAGGGGCAGGAATCTAAATTGGAATATGCCCGATATGTCTGTAGGTTTTCAGGTGGATGCGGCACTTTCCGATCACTTTGCCGTAGGCGGCGGGATAAATTATGCTGAGGTTGCCGGAAGTAAATTATTAAACGGTTCATTCGGCATAGGAATTTTTACCGAGAAAAGGGGGTCGGCGGTAAGGCTGGATTTCGGACTGCTTTTTCAGAGCATGCATTATAATTCTTCTTCGGTTATTATTACTACCGTAACTCCTTCTTTCGGCAACGAGTCGACCGAGATCTCTTTTTTCCGTGACATAAACAAATGCTCTGCCACTAATTTTTACGGTTCCTTCACTTACAATTCCGTGAACCGGAATTCTCTTATTAACTTTTATCTTAATTTAAGTTATTTCGGACAGACGGTGCTGGATTATGAACCCGAGAATTTGGCCAGGGATACATATCCCTTTTCTTTCGTTACGAACGACGTTTCGCACGGAAAAATATTTACTTCGTTTTTATCCCTTACACCGGGAATATATTCCGACATTCCGGACTGTGGCAGATTAAGTCTGGGCGTGGGTCTTTTGAAAGAAATATCGATCGATAACTCAAGCAGATCGCTTTTTATTTCTCCGGTTGTTCAATTCGATATGATGTTCTAACCCTTTTTGAAAGGTACCCCTAAACCGGAACTGCATGCAATATTTGATTGAGCCGTTCCTTTTCCCTTGCCTTTATTTTATAATATATTTAAATAAGTACCTGAAATTTTGGAGTTTTATGAAGAAATCGGTCGCTCTCCTTTTAGCAATGCTGTTGATGACTGCAGGGGAATCCTTCGGGCAGTCGACATATCAATTTTTAAAACTGGACGTAAGTGCAAGGGCTGCCGCACTGGCCGGCTCGTTCGTGTCGAATAACGACGACCCTGACGTAATTTTTTATAACCCGGCGGGTATAGGGCTTCTGAAGGATAATCCGGCTTCGTTTTCATTCGTAAAACTGCTTTTAGATATAAATATGGCCAGCTTATCTTATTCCACGGATATTAAAAATATCGGCAGGATAGGAGCCGGCGTGAAGTATATTAACTACGGCTCGTTTACGGGGGCCGACGACTACGGCAATATTACCGGAACCTATAACGTTCAGGAAGTAGCTTTCCTTGCCGGATACTCCAACATTTTGGATGAGAATTTTTATTACGGCGCCAATGCGGAATTTATCTTTTCAAAAATCGCCGACAGAAGTTCAAGCGCAATTGCACTGGATGTCGGTCTGCATTATACCATACCTTCAAGCATGGTCGATATCGGGTTCTCCGTAATGAATGCGGGAACTCAAATTTCATCTTATTACTCTACCAGAGAAAATTTGCCCCTGGATATTGTTGCCGGCATATCCAAGAAAATGGAACACATGCCGGTAAGACTTTCGCTGGATTTTCACAACCTTAACGATAACCAGGTAAAGTTCCTTTCAAGATTGAAATATTTTACCGTAGGAGCCGAATTCTATTTAAGCAAAGTGCTGACGCTGCGTTTCGGGTTTAATAATCAAAGCAGGCAGGATCTTACGATCGGTTCTTCTGCAGGATTGGCCGGGATTAACGTCGGGCTGGGTGCCCAAATATCCAACTACAGGTTCGACTACGGCTTTTCGTCGCTAGGACTAATAGGCGCGATACATAGGATTACCGTTTCAACCGCGTTATAAGAAAATTTATATCGGTCGATTAGACGATATTAGTTAGGATTTTCTTAGCAGAGCTATTTTTTATAAGGACTCTTTAAATATTTTTCGGCCATGCCGTGTGAATTCCGGAAGTCCCTTAAATCAAGAAGTTTTTTATAATATTCTACGGCCACCTTCCTGTTGCCCCACTCGTCGTTTATCATGCCCAGGTATAAATATGAATTAATAATGAAACCCGAGCTTTCTTTTTTGTCGATCATTTGCGAGTATCTTACGCATTGATTGAAAAAATATTGCGCCGAATCCAGTCTGTTTAAATTCCTGTATTGATAGGCAATATAATACGCGGCTTCCCGCCTTACCCCCGGATAATTGTAGCCCGGATAATTTTTTGATGCCTTGTTCCAGATGTTTTGAAATATCGCCGACGATTTGAAATAATTCCCGAGCCTTGCGGATATCCTGCCTTCCCATCTTTCGAAGACGGGATTATCCGGAAAATCCTTTACAAGCATGGATGACCATTTATCCGCGCTGTCGGGTTCCTGTTCGTAGTTATAATAGAGCGTAGTTAAAAAATACCTGGCTTCATATTTTGCATATTTACCGTGCAGAGCAACATCTTTTAATTGATCCAATCCTTTTTTCTTATTTCCCGGCGGGAAAAATATCATAAGAGGCTTAATCAAAGGATATTCGTCGGGAATAACCGCGGCAAAATAGTTGTAGATACCGAAGCCCAGCTTAACATCGATGTTCGAAGGATCGAGTTTACCTGCCTTTTCGACTATAGGCAGAGCTAACCTGCCGTCGTCCGCCGCTTTAAGCCAGCTTTCTCTAAAAGCGCTCAGCCTTCCCCTGAACCCGATGGCGCCGCCTTTAAAGAAAAGCGCGTTTTCATCGTCCGGGTTTACCTTTAAGATTTTGTCGCATAAATTTATTGCGGTGTCGAGTTTTAAGCGGAATGTCTCGTCGTATTTTTCGTTCTCGGGGTCCAATAAAATCTTCCACCAGTATATCATTGCAAGGAAGAATTTCCCCTGGGGTTTGTCCGGGTAACCGGACGACAGCCGTTGAAAGGTTTGTCCCGCTTTGTCGAACTTAATATCGTAAATTTGTTTTATGCCGGCTGCAACCGAAGAATCGAACCTGACGTTCTGCGGGTATATAAAAATCGGAACGATAAGAGCGATTATTAGAAATATTTTTTTCAATTCAGTCTCTTATCTTTTATTAATCCGTTCTTTTTTCGTAGTCCCTTTACAAACCCGGATCAAATTCAGCTCTGGGCGATTTTTTCAAGCAGGTATACAAGGAGTTTATCGGCTGAAATTCTCACCTGTTGCATGGAATCCCGTTCCCTGACGGTGACCGTATTATCGCTCAAAGTCTGCGTATCGACCGTAATGCAGTAAGGCGTTCCGGCCTCGTCCTGCCGCCTGTACCTTCTTCCCACCGCGCCTTTGTCGTCGTAAAAGACTTTCAGGTTTTTTCGAAGTACGGCTTCGATATTTCTAGCAATTTCAGGCATCCCGTCTTTATTTACGAGCGGCAGAACCGCAGCTTTAACGGGGGCGAGGCGCGGGTGGAATTTAAGGACAGACCGCATTTCTCCGTTCACTTCTTCTTCGTAGTATGCGTCCACGAAGAAAGCCATAAAAGATCTGCTGGCGCCGGAAGAGGTTTCTATTATGAACGGGATAAATTTTTCTTTTGTTTCTTCGTCGAAATATTTTAACGATTTTCCGGAGTATTCCTCGTGCCTGCTTAAATCGAAGTTTGTGCGGTTATGGATGCCTTCTATTTCTCCCCAACCGAAAGGGAATTCGTATTCTATGTCGGTCGCTTCTTTTGCGTAATGAGCAAGTTTGTTCTTCGGATGGTCGTGGTACCTTAACTTTTCTTTTGTCATTCCCAGGGAAACGTACCATTGCAGTCTTTCTTTTTTCCAGTAAGCGTACCATTTGCCGTCGTCCGAAGGCTTAATAAAAAACTGCATTTCCATCTGCTCGAACTCTCTGGTGCGGAAAAGAAAGTTCTTCGTATTTATTTCGTTCCTGAAAGCTTTGCCTATCTGCGCGATCCCGAAAGGAAGCTTTTGTCTGGCCGAACCCTGTACGTTGAGAAAATTAACGTAAATTCCCTGAGCGGTTTCCGGTCGAAGGTATACGGTCGAACCGGAATCTTCAACCGGGCCTATAAAAGTTTTGAACATCAGGTTGAACTGTCTTGCCGGTGTAAACGAATTTTTATTTCCGCACTGCGGGCAGGTTATTTCTTCCAGCATAATTTTGCTAAGTTCGGGGTCCTCGAGAATGCCGGAGAACAGATCTTCCGCAACGGCCGATAGCTTTTCGAATTTTTCCTCCGGGCCGCCGGCGCCTTTAATTTTTTCCTTGAATACTTCCAGGGCTTTCTCTTTCTTTTTTTCGTTTATCATATCGCCGAGTACGTCTACCCTGAACCGTGCTTTACACTGCCTGCAGTCGACCATCGGGTCGGTAAAATTCGCGACGTGCCCGGAAGCTTCCCAAACCCTCGGGTGCATCAGGATTGAAGCATCAAGACCTTCAATATTTTCCCTGTACGTCATGAACTTCCACCATTCCTCTTTTATATTTTTCAGCAGCTCCACGCCGAGCGGACCGTAATCCCAGCAACCGTTCAAGCCTCCGTAAATTTCGCTGGATTGAAATACAAAACCTCTCCGTTTCGCAAGAGATACTATTTTATCTACAACGTCGTTCCGGTTATTTTTCTTCATTTGTTTCCTGGGTTCCTCCGGAAATATTAACATTCAAAATGACTACAAATATAGTAAAAAAGATGTAAAGTTATATTGATTGGCGATTGCCGATTGATGATTGACGATTTCCAGTTTAATTATTTCCTTATGACAGATCAACCGTCCCTGCGGTTTTTATCGTTTATGCTTGGAAGCTCGCGGGATCAAGTTCCGTCTACTTACCCGGTATGCCTTAAAATCCGATTCCCTTCGAAGAATAATGATTTTCTGCATGTCGATCACCTGTTTTTGTCCGAATCTTTTTTTTATATTTTTAATTGCCGATTATTCCGATTATTTATTCCATAATTAGAATCCGGGATATAAAATTAACGAAGAATTTATTGCCCTGCGGTATTTGGAAATTATTCTTTTGCACATACGATCGAATTTATTATATTAAAAACCCGTCGATGTTATGCTTATAATAAGATTTGAATCTTATCTATGAACCGCTAATTTGAATACGAAATATTGTAAATAATTTTTGATTTAATACCGTATATCTGTAAGTCATATTATCTGTTTCGGAAATCCTATATCAAGGATCTTGTTCGGTTTTGCAATCGCAATTAAAGAATTTATAAATAAATCTATAAAATGGAAAAAGTATACACATCAATCGGCAGTATTGATATTTCTCAAGAAGCAATACTTCTAATCGGGATTTTTATAGTCGTTATCCTATTAATTTTTTCGATTAATAGGCTTGATAAAAGATTTAAATACCGTATATTTTTAGTCTGCACCGTATGGTGGCTAATTTTATTATTTGTTTTCCCTCCGCACGGTTTTAACTATAATATATATACTTATAATGCGCAGTTAACATTAAAGAACAAGGTTACCTTCGGGAGAAAAGATACTACCGAAATCCCTTTTAGCGAGGGGTGGGAAAAATCCGTTTATTTCGATTATACCGCGGTTCAGCATTTAATTTACGTGGGATTAACTTTTATCAACAATTTAGCCGGGTCCGGGAAATTAAGAGGCTTCGGATTCCAATTATGGTCTTATTTTACCTTTGCTGGGGTGCTCTTTTTAATTTTTTACAGAGACTCGTTGAATACAGGCAATGATATTGCCCAGTTTTTACTTCCCGCGGTAATTTTAACATTTCATCCGGTCTTCAGCCTTTATTGGTTGGTTTATCATTGGGAGGACAAATTAGTCTTTATACTTGTCCCTTTGATCGTTATATATTTGATCGAAAAAAGAAAGTTGTCTTTCGTTTCATTTATTGTAGGTTTTTCAATACCGTGGAACGGCATTCTAATATTTTTTGCGCCGGCTTTTGTCATATATTTATATAGAATCGATAAAAAGAATTTTGCAAAGAATTTGAATTTATTTCTAGTTGCCTTCATAATCGCAATAATTCCCTTTTTCCCGAAAAGTTTATCTAACTGGGATAATCGTTTGTTTAGAATGGACAATGTCAAACCTTTCTGGTACTCAATATATAAGTTGTTCCCGCCCGGCATATATACACCTCAGTTAAATAAAATTATTACAATCGCATTGGCTTTAATTTTTAATTTAATGTACATTTTTAAGCGAATATGCGTTGTAGATATGGCTGTTGTCTCGATTTGCTTGGTAATAATGCTCGGCCCTTTCAATTATATAGCTAGGTTCATACCTATCCTTTTTTTAATAACTTATCTTACTCCGAAGGTTTCACAAAAGGATTGGCTTATGTTCTCCGTGCTAATGATGCTGTATTTTTTAATTAACAGCAGCACCAGATCGGATAGGACCAATTTTCTGCAAACATTATTATTTTATATCCCTTTCTTTTACCTCTCTTTTATTTATATAAGTAGAAGAATAAAAGTTCCGGTACCTGTTCTTTGGAAAGATACCGGGTCGTAATTTTTTCGGCTTTGATATTATCTTCCCTATATTCTTATTCGAACAAAAAGCCTCGTTCCAGATAATAAGTAAAGCCGATATTCAGCACGTTGCTTTTATTCGTCGCTATATAATTCTGGCTGTAATATTTATTTATCAAATACTGCCATGAATAGCTGGCGTTCAAGGACATATGATCTTCTATAAAATAACGGAGAGCAAGGTTCAGGGTGTTCGTCAGCTGTTTGGTCTGCATTCCGCTGTTGAAAAACAATATGTGGATCGTATTGCTGACGGAAGTAACAAATTTATCCGTAATTTCATAGTCATATCCGGCATCCGCGTTTAATTCATATTTTTGTTTGTAAACGGGGGCGGCAAGCAGGTTGGGTCCTCCGTCAAGGGAAATATCAAAACTGAATTGAGAGTTTAAATCAATCTGCGTACTGTAATTTATATATGCGTTTGCCATCAGAAAAAACTGTTCCGAAAGCGTGTAATTAGCGCCTCCCGAAGTATAGTAATTATTTGAATAATCGAAATTAAGATTTACTGCCGTTCTGAAGCCTTCCTGTCTTAAAAACCTTACCTCGTTCACCGTTTCCATTAAATAGTTTGCCGCATACATATTGAGACCGTTCAGTGAAACACCGTCGGCTGCCAAAGCTTTCTCAACGCTCCGCCAGAAGTACTTCCCGGGCCTGTCGTAAACCTGTCCGTAATAGGTTTGTCTGTAAAACCGGCCTGCCAGGTCTTCGATCGTCCCGTCGCTTAAATTATTGTTCAGCATGTTTAATTGTTTTAATCTTTCCTGGAACCTTATTGCCGAGACTACCGGGGTAACATTCCGTAACTTTCCGATACCGGCACCCAACGAAAATACATAACTCTGTGTTTTGGTTCCGTTGTAGTAGTTTTGCGTACTGCTGCCGGAAATATTCGTTTTGTTGTCGTTCATATAAACATTGATTGTCGCTCCGGCCGAATAGAATGTATTGCCGCCGTTAATATAATTGTCGTATGTAAAATCCGTGCTTAAATTAACCGCATATTGATTTTGTTTTGATGCCGAAGTGTAGGGGGTAAATTCATATTTACTTGCCTGATAGAAATAACCGATACCCCCGTTTAAGCCTACAGTTAACCTCAGATAATTCGAGTCGGATTCGTGAAGCAGAATATATTGAGGAGACAAAGAATACGTCAAATTCGAATTTTCCGAAAAAGAAGGAGCTCCGGAATATGAGTACATCGCCCCGGAGTTATCCGTCCTGTTAGAATTAAAATTTAAATTCGTATTAAACCAAAGAGACCTTAGATCCGTGTCGGGCACTCTGAATTTTGTGAAAACGGACGGATCCGTGTTGTCTAGACCGTACGTCTGTGCATTGCTTTTGCATGCTGAAATTGCAATAACGGATACTAAAAGAACAAAAAAATATTTCATTGCGAATCCTTTTAGCTTGTTGTTTTATATTTATTAATGCGCCTCTTTGATAAGAATGATGAAGAACATTCAGCGGAATCTGCGATACGGTATTGAAAAAAAAATGGCCGCTTATAATGAATGTAAAATGATTGAGACTTATGAAAGGATGATCCGATTTCATTTTTCTCCCCTGAAAGAATACTCTAAACTCCGGATATTTTTACAAATACGGATTACCCGGCGAATCCTTATTTATGCCGGCATGAAATTACTAATTAAAAATTAATTCGGAAAGTGAAAATTTCAGTTCTCACGGGATTCCTGATTTTACCGGACGAGCTTGTTTAGTTCTTCGTTTAAAATATCCCCTATTTTACGATGATTATCGTTCAGCTTCCCGTGTTTCAATTTCACGGCTTCCAGAAGCATTAAAGATTGAACAATATAATTCCGGAGAATAAGCTTTCCCTGCGCAGTATTTCTTTTCGCCGCCGACTTTTTTAATTGGGATAAATGTTTTTTTACCGTTGATAAGTCTCCTCTTTCAACCGGACCGGACAGCGCATTCTCAGGGCCCTGGTTTATAATGTTTTTCATAGCGGCATTTACTATCGGCTTCAATACTTTTACGGGGTTTATATTCTTTATCCCGGCACTTTCAAAAAGTTTTTTTGCTATGAGAATATTCCCGGAGAAAAAGTTCGATGCGTATACGCCGGAAAGGTGATAAAGGGTCTTGCCGCCGCTTCCCATGCGGAACGGTTTAAGACCCAGATCCGATGCAAACTTCTTTAAAAACCCGTAGACTTTTGTGTTATCCGTTTCGACCGCGGTATAGCATCCGCCGATCCTCACCGGTTTCAACGAAGGGAACGTCTGCATAATATGGAAGGAAGCGGTTCCCGCGCCGCGTTTTTTCAATGCATTCAAAACCTTGGCTTTTTCGGCCCCGGAAAAGTGAATAACCAGGGAACCTTTGAAAGACGGTTTTGTCTTAGAGAGCGTCAGCGCCGCCTTTTTTAACTCTCCGTCCGGAACGCACATCAAATAAAATTTGCATCCGGGCGGTATATCTGCGTAATCTTCGGAGAAAACCGGGACGGAATATTTCTTTGCCAGCTTTTCGGCCGATCTTTTATGAAGACTTGTAATGCTGAGGACGCCGTATCCGGTCCCGTATAAGACAGGCAACAAGGAATGTGCGATTTTCCCGGCGCCGATTAAGGCAATATGTCCTTTTCCCCCGAACAACTATGCGCCGCAGATTACCGCGGATATATACCCTACAACTTCACCGGTATCTCCGGAAACGTCGCCCGAATCGCTCCGGTCTAGAACAACCGATCTGCTTTTTTTCAAAAGAGCCGCGGCTTTCATCATAGCTATTATCGGTCCGCCTCCGCAGGCTTCGCAATTCCTTTCTTCAAGATCCTGCCTCAGTCCTTCGTAGTCGAACTCCGAGATCCTTTTTTCTACAAGGGAATCCAGTTCGGAAGCTTCCTGCTTTGAGTGATAGTGCGAGAGATCCGAACTTGCAACGATCAGAGTTTCCTTATCGGCAACTTTAGCCAATTGCGGTGCAAGCTCGTCGATGTAGGCTTTACCCTGGTCTCCCATTACTACAGGTACTACGGTAAAGTTTTCCAGGACCGTCTGCATGAACGGAAGCTGTACTTCAACGGCATGCTCCTGCCTGTGTCCGGCTATTCCCTTAAAAATCAGTTTGCTTCCGGCTGCAAGTTCGTCGGCTTTTTTGCCGTTTACCTCTACTATGCCGAGAGGAGTTTCGTACGCGTCGCCTTCGTAAACCGATATGCCCGGGAAATATTCCCTGTGGCTCGGCGAAATAATTATCACGGTCTTATATTCCCGTCCTTTTATTAGATTATACGCAAATGCCGCGGTCCTGCCCGAATATACGTATCCGGCATGGGGGGAAACAATTCCAATAATATCTGCCGGGATTGTCTCCGGACGTGCAACCGACAGCAGGAGGCTTAATTCTTCCCGCAGCTTTTGAGGCGAGGACGGGTAAAAATAACCTGCGGCCGAGGGTTTTCTAACCTTGTTCATAAGCGCTTTTCCTATCTTCGGTTTCGGAGAATACCGTTGCCGTAAAAGTTTGGATTCTAAGCATTCTGGCTTCCCATTCATAAGGATTGATCCCGGCTTTTTCGCAAAGCGCGGTAAGGAATCTGGGGACATCAAAATTATTTTCCGAGGCAACCTGGGGAAGAAGCAGTGCCCTGTTGTACGGTTCGTCCAGCACCAAACCGTGCGTTCCTATTATAATTTCCCCGTAATCCGAAATGGGCGACAGGGGAGACAGGACGGAGATTTCAATACGCACTTTCAGGACTTCCTCTTTGTTTAAGGGATGAAACCTGGGGTCGTTCACGGCCGCCTGTTTTGCCGCTTCGCAGACGGTTTCGTATAGGGCCATGTGCGACGAGATATATCCGATACAGCCTCTTAACTGGTTGTTTATCGTCAGCGTAACGAAAGCGCCGGGACCGGTTTGATTCAATACGGGGTATCCCGTACGATCCGCTTGCCCGGGAATATTTCCTTCGAAAAGAGATTTTATAGAATCTCTTGCCGCTCGTATCAGAACTCCTTTTTCTTCCGGTGTGAGTTCCATTTTTCCCTCTTTAGAATAATTAAAAATTTAAAGAACAAACCGATAATCCGTCCTTTTCATGCAGTAAAAAAATCAGTTTATCTTTTACAAAGAATGAATCCGGAATTAAAGACTTCGTGCTTTTATTCAGCACGTCTTTAAAAATAACTCTTTCGTCAAAAATATCAATAGCCATAAAGATATTGGATAAATTTCCGTCTTTTTGAACTTCATGGAAATTTAAAAGCAGCGCATCCCCCGCGGTTAAAAATTCAATACTGCCTTTGATAACGTGTTCTGCCTTTAATCCCGATATCAGTTTCTCAACCGCCTTGTCTTCGCAATCGTTATTATTAAAAGACGAAGGGAAGAGATAATTTTCGTAATTGAACGAGTTAAACGACTCCTTTCTTAAACTGTTAACCCGGGACGCATCTTCTCCCAATTCATCCAGCAGATCTCCCGTCCGGTAATCGACCGTATAATAATTCCTTCCCTCGAAAGTATTGTTGTAGCAGTAAAGTTTATCCTCCAGCACAAAAAGGAAGATATAGCTTTCGTTCGACCAGAGGATACTTCCGCTGTTTATTTCGTAGGCCGTTATGCCGAGGTGACCGGGCATATCTGGTTTGCCGAATTTATGGAAAAATATTACGTCGTTGTAAACCGATTCGATGCCGCTCCAGATCTTTTCCTCGGGCTGGAAATTCGTAAAAATTCTTTTTCCCGTATTAATATCCAGGCAGTTGTAAAAAACCTCTTTGGTAACCGGGTCCCTGTCTTCTATTATCAGTTTCTCGGTGTCCGTTGGTATCAGCCGCCATATCTGCCTTTTGTTTGAATATGTATATTCCCGGTTTATTTTCATCAGGATCAGTTCCTTTTCAATTCTTTAAATCTTGCGGTGAAATGTCTCAGCATCGGAGCTTCATAGGTTATTTCGTAACCGTTCAGCAAGTGCCTGTTGTTGTAGACTTCGATAATGATTTCAATGACGTAATCGATGTGGCTTTGAGTATATACTCTACTCGGTATGGCCAGTCTTACCAGTTCCATAGGCGGAGGAACGAGTTTGCCGTTTTTGTCGTACTTCCCGAACATTACGCTGCCTATTTCCACGGCTCTAATGCCACCTTCTATATAAAGAGCGCAGACAATCGACTGGCCCGGGAACTGATCCTGCGGGATATGCGGCAGGAACCGTTTTGCGTCCAGGTAAATAGCATGTCCCCCGGGCGGTTCTATAATCGGGACGCCGGCGGCAATTACCTTTTCTCCCATATATTCTATGCTTCTTATCCTGTACTGCAGATAATGTTCGTCCAGTACTTCTTCAAGGCCCTGGGCCACGGCCTCAAGGTCTCTTCCCGCCAGGCCGCCGTACGTAGGGAAGCCCTCGGTAACTATTAAGAGGTTCCTGCACTTCCGGGCAAGTTCGTCGTCGTTTAATGCAAGAAATCCTCCGATGTTTACAAGCGCGTCCTTTTTTGCGCTCATTGTGGCTCCGTCGGCGTAGGAGAACATTTCCTGAGCAATTTCAAGAACCGATTTCCCGGAATAACCGGGCTCTCTTTTCTTAATGAAGTAAGCATTCTCCGCGAACCTGCATGCGTCGAGGAAAAGCGGAATGCCGAATTTATTGCAGACTTCCTTTACTTCGCGGATATTTTTCATCGATACCGGC
>JBJKOY010000565.1:0-2215 GCA_046706945.1 Ignavibacteriaceae bacterium
GGTAACTCTCAATGATAGATAGAATAATATGACAGGACTTCTTAACTTTTAACCCGCGATTAAATTTTATCCGAATAAGAGTACAAATAGTTGAGATTCGCATCGGATCATTCTAATTCAATAAAAAGCATGTAAAATTTCATATTTGAAATTCTTATCATTTATATTTCTATTCGCAAAGACCTATAATCCATTATGAGTATTTGAGCTTATTCTCAATTTTTTAATCTTTTATTTTCATTTTATTCAGAGCTGAAAAGCAATAATAAATATTAAAAAACAATAATAAACTTGACTATCTAACAATAAAAATGTAAATTTAAGGCAGATCTTTTGAAGAACCTTTATGAAAGGAGTCTTCGTATGAAAAGTAAATTAGGCCTGACCGACCTTCTGCCCGGGATAAATAACAAGGACGAATTCTTCGACGGGATTTTCTCGGAGACTAAAATATGGGGACGCATCTGGCGGCTCACACTTTTGTTCACCGGACTTACATTTATTTACGGCGCCGTAATGGGCTGCTACAGCGGCCTGCTTCAAGCATTAACCGCCGGAATAAAAGTGCCGGTCCTGTTCCTCCTCTCGCTGCTTATCTGCTACCCTGCTTTTTTCATCCTGCAGTTTATTCTCGGCTCAAAGATGCGGCTTTCGTATATGACAATCATCCTGCTTTCGGGTTTTGTATTGACCGGGGCTATAATGGTCTCGTTCGCCCCCATAGTAATCCTATTTGTACTGACCGGCGGTAACTACTATTTCCTTCAGCTTCTGCACATTGCCGTATTTTTAGTAGCCGGTATTTTCGGTATGAAAACAGTTCTGGATGCCCTTAAATATTCCTGCGAACAGAAGAATATTTACCCGAGAACCGGGGTTGAAGTTTTCAGGTTCTGGGTGGTTATACTTGCTTTCGTAGGTATCCAGCTTGCCTGGAACATGCAGCCGTTCTTAGCCGAGAAGTCGGCCGGCTACGAGCTGTTCAAGAAATATAAAGGTAATTTCTATACGGCCGTAATTTATTCCATCCAGCAGCTGACCAATCCCGCGGAGAAAACAGTGAATCAATCCGGCTCTATTCCGCAGTTTCGACCTGATACGGCAAGGACGGTGAGGTAGAATGAACGGCGACGAGATTATGACGCTCGAAGAAGTAGCGGCGTACCTTAAGGTGAAGCCGCAGACAATCTATACCTGGGCCCAGGAGAAAAAGATCCCTGCGGCTAAACTCGGGAAAGAATGGAGATTTAAAAGATCGGTAATAGACGTGTGGTTCAACCAGCACTTCGACGAAAAGTTTGCGAACATAGTTAATAAAGCTTCGGGGAACGAGGAGTAAAGATTTTAAAAAGCAATTGCACGCGGATGACGCAGATAAAGCTGATTTGCGCGGATTTTGAAATTAAAAATTATTTTTTAGTCATCCCTAAGGACATAAAAAGAACTTATACCCAAATTTGGTTTATTTGTTAAAAGTTGTTGAAACGCACCTGCACTTTCGGCAGGCAAAAGTAGTCATAAATCTCTACAAGATATTGAAATTAAAATAAAAAATAATCCGTGCGAATCCGTTTTATCTCCCGCAGGGACAAGCTGCGTCATCCGCGTGCTATTTTTTATTAAAATATTACTTTTTGTAAAATCCCACTTTTTAGCAGTAAAACCGGTCATTCCGTATCCGTATCTTCCCATTGACTATGTTTAAATTACTCAAGTTACCCGCTCTCCCCCGCGGAATGTTTGCCTAAATCGCCCGGTGAGAATATCCCGGATATTTTGGTAATCACGGTTATAATTCCCAAGATTACGGTCAGGATAGAATATATATTTGAGAGGACGTTCTCCTGCAGCGCTATAAAGAAAGCTATGGCGAGCAATATTAGGATCAGCGGGGCGCGGTACTTCGACCAGTTTCCCGTTTTTCGAACTTCGAGATATTCCTTTTCTTTATCCTCATCGCTTTTGATGTTTATATAATTGCGGAAACTCCGGCTCATCAATTCTACCGAAACGTTTTTCTTAAGCAGTCCTTTCGATATGAGCTTGTCTATCACTTTTTTGTTTTTATCGTTTAAAAGATGGTTGTCCGCTATGTCGTCCAGCAGTAGTTTTTCTTCGTTCGTACATTGCTTCCAAATAGTCTCATAATACCCTCCTGCAATTTCCTGAACAAAGAGAATAATTCTTTCGATTAGATCATCCGCCTGCGAATTTT
>JBJKOY010000566.1:0-3965 GCA_046706945.1 Ignavibacteriaceae bacterium
CTTCCCTATGATACGTCAAACTGCGAAGAGACCCGTTCGCAACATTTACTAGATCTATCTCCTGTTTATTCTTATCCGTTTTCCAATCCGGTTTGGATTTAATAAACGCAATCTCGCTGCCGTCCGGCGATATTTTTGGACTAGTAATACTCACAATTTTTCTTAAATCCTCCAGCCGAAATGTCTTACCCGTTGATTGTGCCTGTGTAAACGGAGCGGAAGATATAGATAAGCTTAAAATAACCGAGCATATTATTAGCTTCATAATTTTTTTCCGATGTTCTTAAAATTACTTTTCATTCGCGCCGGGAACGGAAAATTAATTAAAAGAACCGTCCCCGTTTCTATTAATGGTGCGAATTTAATAAAAATATTTTATAATCCTTGTAAAACATCTCAACAACCAACCGCCTACCGCCAACAACCGACACGACAACCAACCGCCTACCGCCAACAACCGACACGACAACCAACCACCTACCGCCAACAACCGACACGACAACCGACACGACAACCAACCACCTACCGTCAACAACCGACACGACAACCAACCGTACT
This sequence comes from Ignavibacteriaceae bacterium, assembly GCA_046706945.1. Taxonomy (GTDB): domain Bacteria; phylum Bacteroidota; class Ignavibacteria; order Ignavibacteriales; family Ignavibacteriaceae; genus FEN-1297. The sequence goes on from JBJKOY010000566.1 coordinate 559, forward strand.
CCGTTTTCACCGATTAAAACCGGTTATTTACCGATTCTTTGTTTTGAATGAATAGCCCCAGGTGTTATTTTACGGACATAAGAAACGGAATAATTGGATTCTACATTTCCCGCAACCCAAACAAAATACAGAAAGTAAATGGAAGAAAATAAAAAAGACTTATCGTCGTTAAGAATTAACCGGACCCGGGATAATTCAAATCAAGGAAAGAATCACAAGATCATCTTCGGACTCGGTATAGCGGGGTCGGCCGCAGTTATCATCTTAATATACTTTTTTTTACTTCCGGTTTTTAATTCCGCCGTCGAAGTAAGTCTTGCCGCCGCCGCAATGCAAACGCCGGCGCAGTCTAACGCCGTATTTACCGCGAGCGGATACGTGGTTGCCCAAAGAAAAGCTGCGGTCGCCTCCAAAGGAACAGGCCAGCTTATATACCTCGGAGTAGTTGAAGGAGACAAAGTAAAAAAAGGAGAAATAATTGCCCGTCTTGAAGACAACGACGTAAAAGCCCAGCTTGCCGAAGCAAAAGCGAACCTTGAAATTCAGTTGTCCGGTTTAGACGACGCAAAAAATAATTACGAAAGGGAAAAAGCGCTTTACAAAACCGGCTCGACCACCGAAGCTACTCTTGATGCCGCGGCAGCTAATTACAAGCGCACCGAGGCTTCGATAGACCTTGCAAAAGCCCAGGTGCAGGCTGCGGATGTCGCCCTTGAAAACACTATAATCAGGGCTCCGTTCGACGGAACCGTTCTGACTAAAAATGCGGATGTAGGCGAAATTGTGGCGCCTCTTGCGGCGGGAATAAATTCGCGGGGGGCGGTTGTCACAATTGCGGATATGAAGTCTCTCCAGGTAGAAGCAGACGTGTCCGAATCGAATATCCAGAGAATAGTTCCCAACCAGGACTGCGAGATAACCCTGGACGCATACCCGGGACGTTCGTACCCGGGATATGTGGCTAAGATTGTACCGACGGCTGACCGGACAAAAGCTACCGTAATTGTGAAAGTCGGATTCAAAAATTACGACAGCAGGGTTCTTCCGGAAATGAGCGCAAAAGTTTTATTTCTGGCAAAGGACGACAAAAAAATGCTGGGCGATGAACAGCCTGTTCTGGTAATTCCCGGCTCCGCTTTGACGGTCAGAAACGGAAGACAGGTAGTATTTACCGTAAAAAATGAAAAGGCTGTTGAAGTACCTGTAATTACCGGCAAAAGGTTCGGGACTTATATTGAAATAAAGTCGGGATTAAATAACGGAGAGAAAGTAATTCAAAACGTTACCGAAAATATAAAAGAAGGTACGAAGGTAAAAGCAAGCTGATTATTTCCCGTAAAAATTTAAAATAAAATATGATACCGGAGTAAATATGGCAGATATAATCCAAGTTCAAAATTTATATAAATCATATTGGAGAAACAGCATCGAAACATCTGTTTTGCACGATATCTCCTTAAACGTAAAAGAAGGAGAATTCCTTGCGCTGATGGGCCCGTCGGGATCCGGAAAAACAACGCTGCTTAATCTGATTTCGGGCATAGACAAACCTACCAAAGGACAGATTATTGTCAGCGGCTCGGATATTTCAAAGCTGGGCGAATCCGCACTTGCCAGGTGGCGGTCTGACAACATCGGTTTTGTCTTCCAGTTCTACAATCTTATCCCCGTACTTACGGCATTCGAGAATGTCGAACTTCCGCTGCTCCTGACAAAATTGTCCAAGGCCGAAAGAAGAGATCATGTTGAGACCGCATTAAATATCGTGGGGCTTTCGGATAAAACGGAACATTACCCGAAACAATTATCGGGCGGACAGGAACAAAGGGTTGCTATCGCGCGAGCAGTGGTCACCGACCCGATCATACTTGTCGCCGACGAGCCCACCGGCGACCTTGATAAAAACTCGGCCGATGAAATCCTAACCCTGATGGAACGGCTTAATAAAGAATTCAACAAGACAATCGTAATGGTAACGCACGATCCGAATGCCGCTTCCAGGGCGCATACCGTAAGGCACCTGGAAAAAGGAGATCTATTCAAGGAGTCGGTATGAAAATTCTGAAATTGATTTTCAAAAACACGCTCAGGCACAAATTAAGAACCGCGCTGACAGTTATAGGAATTGCCGTTGCCGTTATTGCTTTCGGTTTGTTAAGAACGGTAGTTACGGCGTGGTATTCAAGCGAAAAAGCAACGTCGGCCAACCGCCTTATTGTTAGGCAGGCGGTCTCTTTTATCTTCCCCCTGCCGTATGCATATAAGGAAAAGATACAGCAGGTGCCCGGTGTAAAAGAAGTAACTTTCGCAAACTGGTTCGGCGGAATATACATAGATAGGAACCAGTTCTTTGCAAGGATGGCAGTGGACGCAAATTCTTTTTTCGACGTGTACAAAGAATACTTGTTGCCTAAAGACGAGCTGGAGACTTTTAAAAAAGAACGGAATTCATGCGTAATAGGAATCGACATAGCTAAAAAGTACAACTTGAAACTCGGCGACGTTATGACGCTCGAAGGCGACATTTACCCGGGCACCTGGGAATTTGTCGTACGCGGTATCTACAAACCCAAATACCAATATACCGATGCAACACAGATGTTTTTTCACTGGACGTACATCGACGAAAGGATGAAGCAGGAAATGCCGGGGCGCGAAGGAGATGTCGGATGGTATGTAGTATTAATTAATAATCCGTCCCAATCCGGCTCTATTTCCGGCAGGATAGACGACCTATTTAAAAATTCTCCCGCGGAAACCAAAACCGAATCGGAAGGCGCGTTCCAGCAGGGATTTATTCAGTCTTCGAGCGCAATTATAACCTCGATGAATTTTATCTCGTTCATAATAATCGGGATAATAATGCTTGTTCTGGCCAATACGATGATTATGGCTGCGCGGGAAAGGACCAGGGAATATGCGGTATTAAAAACCCTGGGCTTTACCACAAAACATATAACCGGAATCATAATGGGAGAGTCCCTGTTTATCTCAATCCTGGGCGGGGGGATCGGATTATTTCTGACATTTCCCATAGTGGCCTTTTTTGCGGAAGTTATACCCAAGGGCATGTTCCCGATCTTCCGGGTAGAACCCATAACGGTTACCCTGGGAGTAAGCGCGGTATTGATAATAGGTATTGCATCGTCGTTATTCCCGGTTCTCAGGGCGGCAAGCACCAAGATAGTAGACGGGTTCAGGTTCGTAGGTTAATCAATTGAAAAATAACGCAGCCGTTAAACGTTCCCGGCTTAACGAAAATAATTTTTAAGGATCTGAGATGAAAATTCCTTTTAAATATACTCTTAGAAATTTCGGAAATAGAAAACTCACTACGGTAATTACACTCGCAGGCATTGCCCTTGTGGTATTTGTTTTTGCGGCGGTATTGATGATGGCTTACGGAA
>JBJKOY010000567.1:0-2012 GCA_046706945.1 Ignavibacteriaceae bacterium
TCAAAATATTAAAAGCTATATAATGACCTTTCCCGATTTCGCCGAGGACGTTTTCCGCCGGGACCTTCACGTTATCCAGAAAAAGAGCGCGCGTAGAAGAACCTTTAATTCCCATCTTGTTCTCTTCTTTTCCGCGCGTAAATCCTTCCGAATCGGTATCTATAATAAACGCGGTAAATTTATCACCGTCCACCTGTGCAAAAGTAATTAATACGTCGGCAAACCCGCTGTTTGTTATCCACATCTTCTGACCGTTGAGGACGTAATATTTCCCGTCGGGGGATAATTTTGCCGTTGTCTTTGCGGACAGCGCGTCGGAGCCCGAAGTCGGCTCCGTAAGGCAATATGCCGATTTCCATTCGCCCGAAGCAAATTTGGGCAGGTATTTTTTCTTTTGTTCTTCAGTGCCGTAATATAAAATAGGAAGGGTGCCTATTCCCGTATGGGCAGCAAAAGAAACTCCGAAGGAATGGCTCGCGCCCATTTCCATTGAAATAAAAGTATTTGTGTTAAAATCTTCGCCGAGTCCGCCGTATTGTTCCGGCACTGCGGTTCCCAGCAGTCCGAGCTCGCCTGCTTTCTCCAAAAGGCTAACCGTCAGGCCGGCTTCCTGTTCGTCTATGGAATCGAGTTTAGGCAATATTTCCTTCTCTACGAACTCCCTCGCCGATTCGGCCATCATTTTCTGTTCTTCCGTAATATCTTCCGGAGTGAAAACGGACAACGGATCCGTATCTTTTATTAAGAATTCTCCGCCTTTTAATACTTCCGTATTTTTTATTTCCGTATCCATAGTTTCACCTTTTTATTTTTTAATTTTTTTATTTCTTTCATTGGAGTTTGGGTAAAGGTTATAAGGTATAGGGTATAAGGTATAGGGATAAGTTTTATTGCCTACCGCCAACCACCCACAACCAACCTCCGAATCAGTTTAATCTTTCAAAAACAGCCGCAACTCCCTGTCCGCCGCCGACGCACGCGGTTACCATGCCGTACTTCTTATTTCTTCTTTTCAATTCGTTAATTATTTGCACGGTAAGCTTCGCACCGGTGCATCCCAGCGGATGCCCTAGGGCTATTGCTCCGCCGTTGACATTCAGTTTTTCGCCGTTTAATCCCAGCTCTCTTACAACGGCTAGCGATTGAGATGCGAAAGCCTCGTTCAATTCGATAAGATCCAAATCGTCAAGTTTCATTCCCGCTTTCTTCAAGGCCTTCGGAACGGCTTCAACAGGTCCTATCCCCATTATCCTGGGATCCACCCCGGCCAGCGCATACGAAACCAGGCGGGCAATGGGGGTTATATTCAACTCCTTGATCATCTCTTCGGACATTACAATTACAAATGCCGCACCGTCTGATGTTTGGGACGAATTGCCGGCCGTAACCGTCCCGTTGGCGGCAAATACCGGTTTTAATTTTGCCAGAGCTTCCATGGATGTATCAGGCCTGGGACCTTCATCAGTATCCACAGTAAATCTTCTCGTTTTTTCCCAGCCGTCCTCAAGATAAGTTTCTTCAACTTCAACCGGGACTATTTGATTTTTAAAGTACCCGTTTTTTATGGCGTTGACCGCCTTCATATGAGATTGAAAAGAAAATTCGTCCTGGTCTTCCCTAGAGATCTTATAATCTTTCGCTATTTCTTCGGCCGTCAGCCCCATGCTTAAATAATACTCAGGGTGTGCCGAGGCAATTTTATAATTCGGCGACAGCTTCCAGCCGGTAACGGGCACCATAGACATTGATTCCGTTCCGCCGGCAATTATACAGTCGGCCATCCCGGTACGGATACGAGCAACTGCGGTAGCAATAGTTTCCACTCCCGACGCGCAGTACCTGTTCACGGTTTCGCCGGGTACTTCAACCGGCAGGCACTGCAGAGCAATCATCCTTCCCATTTGAAGTCCCTGTTCCGCCTCCGGCACCGCGTTGCCCACGATGAGATCGTCAACCCGCCCGGGATCAAGCTGGGGGACGGATTTCAGCAGATACTTTATAACGTCGGCGGC
>JBJKOY010000568.1:0-3529 GCA_046706945.1 Ignavibacteriaceae bacterium
CGAACTTTTCGTTGAAATTCAGTACTTTGTTTTTCATAATTTGCTTCCGATAGAATTATACATAATACACAAATTTACCTCTTCAGATAATTTTATTACTTTTAGCCACGAATTCCACTAATTTTCACGAATAAAATTGTAAAATAATTTGTGAAATTCGTGTAATCCGTGTAATTCGTGGCTAATTTTTATAAAATAATATAAAGCGGTCAACTTGAGTTATTTATTTTAAAAGGAAAATATCTTTTTATTACCAGGATCATCGAGATATAGATCAAACACAAACCCGCTATAAATATGCTCCAATTAAAGTACCTCGGCATGTAATTAAGAGTTATGTTTTTAAGAGTACTGCTGTCCCCTGATAATAATTCCTTAACCAGGCCGCGGGATATAACAATGTAAGCATAATCCCAAATGAATGAAATAAATATTACAAACGCACCCGTGTATATAAGTGCCCATTCCGTTTTTTTTGTTTTAAAATCGCTTTTTATGTCCGGCAAAATTAACAGCAGCACGGAGAGCAGTATCATAGTAAGCGAGGAAATAATAGGCGCCAGCACCGGCCCGATCCACGGCACCGGAATAAGGAAAAGGACATCCCAGGTAAATAATGACGGCGGCCAGCCTAAAATCAGCTTTAATCCCGCATAATAAGCTATATCCCACACCGCGAAGCAGAAGATAAAATAAGAGAAAATCTGCAGTTTATTTTTACCCGCTATAAATGCCGTAGCGACAAGCATAACGAGAGTACAGAACTCGCGAAGTATCTCCACCCTGATAATATGACCCGGAATAATTTTCAATGGGAATTTAAAACCCGTGGAGTAAAACATGTCCCTTAAATACACGACTACGATTGCTTCAAGAATTCCCATTGCAATGCTGAAGATAAGAACGGCCGGCAGCGTTTTTCTTAAAGTTTTCAAATTTCTTTTTATGTTTATTATTATTTTTAATATTCGATGAGGTCCAGGTAACGCAATATAGGGATTAAAGGATATTTCATCAATTACAATATTTATCGGAGAAGTTATGAGAACAAAGTCCGTACAGGATTTCTATCCGGACGAATTAAGCTTTTGCTACGGGTGCGGCAGGCTGAACGAACACGGTCATCATATAAAGAGCTACTGGGACGGGGACGAAACCGTAGCTTATTTTACTCCCCTTCCTTACCATATTGCCGTTCCCGGTTACGTATACGGGGGACTGATAGCTTCGGTCATCGACTGCCACGGCACCGGGACGGCGGCGCTGGCATCTTACCGCTCACAGGGCAGGGAACCGGGTTCCGATCCCCCGTTCAGGTTCGTTACGGCTTCTCTTCAGGTAGATTATTTAAAACCGACACCGCTCGGTCCGGAGCTTGAGATCAGGGGTAAAGTCACCGAGCTTAAAGGAAGAAAAGTAGCGTCGGAAATTACCGTTTCAGCAAACGGCGTAATTACCGCGCGGGGAAAAGTTATTGCCGTCCAGATGCCGGAAAATTTTGCAGCCGGCTGAGAAATATATCTGAATAAATTTTATTATTTTTCGGTTGTAAAAAGTTATTATTGCTAATAACTCAGATATTCAAAATACGGACAGGAGGAGATATGTTGCTCGAAAACAGGATAGCATTAATAACGGGCAGCAGCCGCGGGATAGGGGCTTCCACTGCAAAATTGTTTGCCGAACAAGGAGCCGCCGTAGCGGTAAATTACAATAAAAGCAGGGACGCCGCACTTTGCATCGCCGAAGAAATAAAATCAAAAGGCGGCAAAGCAATTGCGGTCAAAGCCGATGTTACCGACTTTGACCAAGTAAAAAAGATGATCGAAAGGATCAACGACGAACTCGGACCTCTCGACACCCTCGTAATTAACGCCGGCATGAATTTCAAGTTTGCGCCTTTCATCGAACAGGAATGGCCGGATATAGAAAACAAGATACTTGGAGAAGTAAAATCGTTTTTCAATCCGTGCAAACTGGTTGTCCCTTCCATGATTGAAAGACGGAACGGCTGCATAATCACCGTTTCCAGCGGATTATCCAAAAGACCGGGGAGAGGTTTTATAGCTCACAGCGCGGCAAAAGCGGCTCTTAATATGCTTACATATTCGCTTGCCCTCGAAGTTGCGCCTTACGGAATCAGAGTGAATGCCGTCGCGCCGGGCTTAACGCTAACGGATGCTACGGCATGGCAGCCCGAAGAAAGGAAGCAGAAAGCCGCCATGGCAAACCCCATGCGGAGGCTGGGAAGGCCCGAAGATCTGGCCGGAGCAATATTGTTTCTTGCCAGCGATTATGCAGGCTATGTAAACAGCGGCTACCTTCCGGTAGACGGCGGAACAACGGCGTTATAAAAATGGGGAGTTAGACTCAAATAATCTTAGCATGCAATTAAAATGCCCGGAGATTTTCCGGGCTGTTTTTTAATTGTTTTCTACTCTTCCCTCTGTTTTTTTGTACTGTTAATTAAAATCCCCTAGTGGAACTCCGTGCATTCTCGGTGGATCTCTGTGTTTACCCTGTGCATCTCTGTGTAATTGAACCCGAAAAAAGTTACACCGAGACACACGGAGAAGACACGGAGTTCCACGGTGCAAGAATAATTAGTTATGCAAAAGACCCTTAATCCATTGGTTAATGATACGAAAACAAAAAATTTCTCGTGAATGTTGCTCCCTGCCTCAAATTAACATATTACTTTTTATTAATTTTATATATATAAAACCAAACCGCCGGAAAAACCTTTTTACGGTATTATATTTTATTTTTAATAAGAATATTTAATCTAACCACAAAAACAGAAGTGCAAAATGAATCTCGAATTAAAATACGGCTGCAATCCCCACCAGGTACCGGCCAAACTTACGTATGAAAACGGGACGTCTCCCCTGAGAATATTGAACGGCAAACCCGGCTACATCAACCTTCTCGATGCTCTTAACGCATGGCAGCTCGCAAAAGAACTGAAAAAAGCTACAGGCTTCGAGGGCGCCGCGTCGTTTAAACACGTCAGCCCCGCGGGCGCGGCAATAGCCAAACCGCTTAAAGCTGATTATTTGAAGTCCCAATTCATCAGCGACGAAGATTATTCCGACGTAGCTTCGGCTTACATCCGTGCCAGAGGCGGCGACAGGATGAGCTCGTACGGTGACGCGGCCGCCGTAAGCGGCAGGGTCGACGAATCCCTGGCCATGTTCTTAAAAAAAGAAGTGTGCGACCTGCTTATCGCCCCGTCGTTCGATCCCAAAGCCGTCGAGATACTAAAATCAAAACAGAACGGAAGGTTTATAATACTCCAGATGGACGGGGATTACGAACCTGGAGAAATCGAACGCAGACAGGTATACGGTTTTAACCTTGAACAGAAAAGAAACAACGCGGCGGTCGACGGGACATTATTTAAAAACATCGTCGGCAAAAATAAAAATATCTCGAAGAGCGAAGTCGAAACCCTTGTCGTCGCAACGGTCGCACTGAAATATACGCAGTCTAATTCGGTCTGCGTTGCTTACGACGGACAAGTCATAGG
>JBJKOY010000569.1:0-21289 GCA_046706945.1 Ignavibacteriaceae bacterium
ACGAGATCTGGAAAACACTCTACCTCCGCCAGATGAAGTATTTACCCGGCAGGGTATGCGACGAATATCTGCACGGGGTAGAATTGTTAAAGTTGAATTCCGAGAAAATTCCGTCTCTTAAAAAACTCAGCGCGATTTTAAAAAGAACAACCGGCTGGACTATTGCCAGAGTCCCGGGCCTGATCGATGTAGAAGATTTTTTTGCTCTCCTAAAAAGAAAAGCATTTCCTTCGACGGATTATATCCGCGGAAAAGACGAACTTGACTATACACCCGCTCCCGATTTATTTCACGATATTTTCGGCCATATGCCTCTGCTTACGGACCCTCATTTCTCTTCATTCTATCAAAGGCTGGGTGATGCGGCATCGGGAGCGTCCGGTAAAGATCGCAAGCAGCTTGAAACATTCCACTGGTTCACCGTCGAGTTCGGCTTAATTAAGAAGAAAGGGGGGCACAGGATTTACGGTGCCGGCATAGTTTCTTCTATGAGTGAAGTCAGGCATGCATTATCCGGCAAGGCGGAAATTAAAAATTTCGATCCTGAAATATTAGTTGTTCAGGAATACGATATTTGGCATCTGCAGCCGGTATTATTTGCGGTAGATTCCTTTAAACATCTTGAGGAAGGCTTTTTATCGTGGTCTCGGAAGAAAAAACTTCTTTGAAAGAACACCTCGGAACCGAGTTTTCACTACAGGCACTTATAAAACAGGTTCCGCAATGTGCCGCATCCCTCGGTGAAAATACCTTTGTGTTTTAGGTCGAATCCGTTTCAGCTTAACTTGAATGTACTTTTATAATTAGGTAATTTGTCGCGGTTGCCGTTTGATTTTACAAGCAGTAACGATAGGTAATTTCCGGACTATTAAAAGATAAAGGAAAACGGTATGTCATTGAAAGTGGATGAAAACGCCCCGCAATTCACATTAATTAATCAGGATAAAGAAAAAGTATCGTTAAAGGATTTTGAAGGTAAAAATGTAGTAATTCTGTTTTTCCCGTTCGCAAATACCTCTGTATGTACCGCGGAAATGAATTACATGAAAGATAACATCGATAAATTTAAGGAATTAAATGCGGAAATTTTGGGTATCAGCGTAGACAGCCCGTTCGCGCTGAAGATGTGGGCGGAAAAGAATGCTTTTAATTTTAACCTGCTCAGCGATTTTAACCGGGAAGTAGCTCCGCAATACGACTCCTTATACGACGTCTTTGCACCCGGGAAATACGATTTAAAAGGAGTAGCAAAAAGATCCGCATTCATCGTAGGGAGGAACGGAAAAATCAAATATTCCGAAATTTGCAGCTCACCCGGAGACCAGCCGGATTATAAAGCTATTAAAAATACCCTGGACAATCTTCAGTAACTACTTATGATTCAAAACTTAACTCCTTTACAGATTAAGGAAATATTAGAGTCCGGGGAGAAAATTAGACTCATAGACGTAAGAGAAGAATGGGAATACAAAATAGCAAAAATTCCCGGTTCGGAGCTTATGCCGCTCAGCAGGTTTGTTGAATTTATTCCCTCACTTGATCCGAAGGATAAGATTATAGTATATTGCCATAAAGGAGTTAGAAGCCTTAACGTATGCTATTATCTTTTTAATGCCGGATTCGACAGAATTATTAATCTGAACGGCGGAATAGACGCTTGGGTCGATGAGATCGACAACAGTATTTCAAAATATTAATTTTAAAGAGGAGACAATAATGGCTGAAGTAGGAAAAAAAGCTCCGGATTTTAAATTGAAAGATCAGTACGGCAAAACCGTATCCCTAAGCGATTATAAAGGGAAAAACGTCGTACTTTATTTTTACCCGAAAGACGATACGTCGGGCTGTACGGCGGAAGCATGCAATTTCAGGGACGAGTTCCCGGCTTTCGGCAAACTGGATGCAGTGATACTGGGCGTCAGCCCGGATTCGGTCGAATCACACAGGAAATTTGCCGAGAAATACCAACTTCCTTTTACATTGTTGAGCGACGAGAAGAAGGACGCGCTTGAAAAATACGGGGTATGGAAAGAGAAAAGCATGTACGGCAGAAAATACATGGGAGTTGAAAGGACCACTGTTATTATCGACGGTTCGGGTAAAGTAAAAAAGGTATTCGGCAAGGTCAAAGTCCCCGGTCATAATAAAGAAGTAATGGAAGCGTTAAAAGGTTGAAAACTCAAACGGGGGAATAATATGGTATATGCTACGAGGCGAGAAACATTCAGCTCAGCTCATCGTCTGTATAATCCCAAATTCACGGACGAAGAGAACGCAAATATTTTCGGAAAGTGCAGCAATCCTAACTGGCACGGTCATAATTATATATTGGAAGTTGTAATTGCCGGTGAAATCGATCCTGAAACGGGCTACGTTATTAACCTAAAGGAACTTAAACAAATTATAATCGACAACGTTATTCAATATGTTGATCACAAGAACCTAAATACGGAGACATGGTTTTTGAAAGGTTTGAACCCGACTGCGGAGAATATTACTATTGCCGTATGGCATCAGCTTGTCGGGAAGATTCCTAAAGGCAGACTTTATTCCGTTAAAATATTCGAAACGGAAAATAATTTTTTTGAATATAAAGGAGAATGATTTTGAATACCGATAAAATTAAAGAACTAACGAAAAATTTGCTTCATGAAATAGGCGAAGATACTCAAAGAGAGGGGCTGCTGGATACCCCGAAAAGAGTAGCCGATGCATACGGTTTTTTAATGTCCGGTTATAAACAAGATATTGAATCAGTTTTGAACGATGCGATATTCACCGAGAAGTACGACGAGATGGTCCTGGTTAAGAATATAGATTTTTACAGCATGTGCGAACATCATATGCTTCCTTTTTTCGGTAAAGTCCATGTGGCTTATTTACCCGACGGTAAGATTATCGGATTGAGCAAGATTCCCAGGATAGTGGAAGTATTTTCCAGGAGGCTTCAGGTACAGGAAAGGATGACGCAGCAGATAGCCGATACTATTAACGAGCATATACAGCCGAGGGGCGTTGCCGTAGTATCGGAAGCGTATCATATGTGCATGATGATGCGCGGAGTAGAAAAACAAAATTCGTCCGCCACGGCTAGTGCGGTTCACGGTTTGTTTAAAGAAGACGCCAGAACAAGGGCAGAATTTCTAAATTTAATTTCAATGAAGAATTTATAATGGGTAAAAAATCCGGGATATGGATAACCGGTGCCAGCTCCGGTATCGGGAAAGCAGCCGCAATGGAATTTGCGAGAGTGGGCACAAGTGTTTTTGCATCCGCCCGAAGAGTAACCGAGCTTGAAAGGCTGAACTCCGAATTGTCGAATGAAAAATTGAGCGCGGGAATTTTCCCGTGTAATGTTGCCTCTTCAGTTAATGTGGATCAAACAGTAAAAAAAATAACTTCATCGCACCCAATAAATTGTCTGGTAAACAATGCCGGCATTACGTCATTTAAAAGAGCGGAACATAATTCGGTACAGGAAATCAACGATATTATTAATACGAATCTGCTGGGCTCTATTTATGCCATAAAATATGTCTTACCCCATATGATTGAACAGGGGGAAGGCACAATTATTAATATCCTTTCCGTGGTAACAAGGAAGGTATTTTCAAACAGCAGCGTATATGCCGCTTCAAAAGCGGGATTGCTCGGCTATACCGATTCGCTGCGCGAAGAAGTCAGGGAATATAATATTAAAATTATTAATATTATTCCCGGCGCTACCGAAACGCCGATGTGGCCGCCGGAGGTAAGAAAAGAAAAATCGGAGCAGATGATGACCGTAGAGGACATCGCAAGGTTGATTGTCTGGGTTTTTTTTCAAAAAGGCAATATGGTTACGGAGGAAATTTTACTTAGACCGTTAAGCGGAGACTTATAAAATGAATGAGAACGATGTAACTATAATTACGGGCGCCAGCCGCGGCATCGGAAGAGGAGTTGCGGTAAGGTTTGCGAGCGAAAAGAACAAAATCATGCTTTTCGGAAGGGACGCGGACGCTCTCCGGGCAACCCGGAACGAGTTAAAACCTTACGGCATTGAAAATGAAATTTTTACGGGAGACGTTTCGGATGCGGATTTTGTAAATAAATGTGTAAATAAAATCATTGATAAATTCGGCAGAGTGGACCATCTAATAAATAATGCCGGCACAAGGATATTTAAAAAAGTTACCGATGCTACTCTCGGCGAATTTAAAAAACAAATTGACGCCAATTTGTACGGAATTTTTAACTTAACCAAAGCCTGCCTTCCTTTTATGATAGAAAGGAAAAGCGGTTCTATTATAAATATTGTTTCTCTTGCAGGTAAAAACTCATTTGTTACGGGTAGCATGTATTCGGCTTCCAAATATGCGGCGCTGGGATTTACCAGATCCCTTATGCTTGAAGTGCGCGAATATAATATAAGGGTAGCCGCCGTTTGCCCGGGATCGGTGGATACCCAATTTTTCGACGGGACGGATATGAAGCCTAACCGAGATAAAATATTAAAGGTTGAAGATATTGCCGAAACCGTGCTTGCGATTCTTAAATTACCGCCTCATGCTTTGATAAGCGAAATAGACATTAGACCGACTAACCCGCGGTAAATATGCTGCAGCGGAAAATTAGTATAAGTTCAGAGATTAGGATTATGAGCAGAACTCGAAAAAAAATTATTGAACGAAGTAATTTTTTTTTATATTTATGAAATTGTATGCTTAAAATTATTAACCCTGATTCTAACTTTATAAATAAGTAGAAGGGGAAATATTTCCTATTTTTATCCCAGGCGGCATTTTATGTCCGATAATAATCAAGAATTAAATTCAAAAATTGATAAACTGGAACAATTGGTTGCCCTTTTAATAATGAACGAAATTTCAAAGGGGGATCTCAAATTTAACCAGATGCTCAAAATATTTTTAAGGGAAAATCCTTCGATTAACTTTAAGGATATTTTGGACAAATATAAATCCGCTATAAAAGAGGATTCCTCAAAACTATCCCAGATCGATTTGCTTATCGAAAGAATAAATATGGTCGATAAACTATTTAACGACTTGAAAAATTCAAAACTCGATCTTGAATGAAAAGCCTTAAGCTGCCGTCCCGGGTAAATTAGTCAACTTTAGCAGACTGACTCTTGCATTAACTTGATATCCGGCAGCATTAGATCTGCAGCATCCCTACGTTATTTAACAGAGTATTTATCACAATGTCGGCGTTTACCCCGGAGTCATTAACTTCGCCCAACAATAAATCCGGGATTAAATCGGAAGGTTTATCCGGCCCTGACCATATTATTGATAGTCTATCTTGTCCCGTTATTTTGTTTAGTATTTCTGCATCCCTGCCTGTAATGCCGTAAGCCGTTATAACTATTAATAAATCCGTATCTAACATCAATTCCGAAATATCCGCAAGAATTTTTAGATATTTTTCCCTGCTTTCCGAGTTATTTTTCGCGGCAGCGCCGCTTAATAGGTTTCCCGTTCCGAGGAAACATGCGAATCTTCCCGTTGCACTCAGTTTTGTTTCCAGTTGCTCGATAATTCCGTTTAATGAAGTTCCGCCGGAGCCCGTAAATAAAAGCACTGCGGACTTCTTGTCTGTTTCTTTTTGTAAAAGGCCGTTTTTTAAACCATTAAATTTCTTTTGAAAATATTTTTCGAAATGCGCGTGGGAATTTTCGTTAACGGCTTCAAGAATAATTCCGCCGCCGGCAATTTCGTAATTATCGACGATAACAAATCTGCTTGTAACGGAAATATTGTCGACGGTATCGAATACCAGGTTGTTGCTGCATCGAAATACGCATTCGGCAACACCGTGCCTTTCTACAGAATGAGAGCCTACCATGCTATCTAAATTTTGCGCGTTTATTTTTTTAATGATTTTTATGAGCTCAATCTGCACTTTCGCCGTTCCGAGTTTCAGGACATACTCTTTACCTTTAACAAGAGGTCTGCTTCCTAGCCAGAATAGACTCACCTTTAAATCGGCAGATATGTTTGGACCTTTATCATTTGTTTTGACGGCTATTTCCCCCCTCCGCACGTAAATTTCCTCTTCAAGAGTAATTCCCGTCGAACTGCCCGCTGCAACGTAGTCTTGGCGCGGTTTATTAAATGCTTCGATTGTTTTAATCCTGCATCTTTTACCGGAAGGATGGAATACTATTTCGTCGCCGACCTTAATTTTCCCTGTTTCTACATAACCTGCAATAATTCTTCTATTATCTCCTCCTTTGGTAAATTTGTAAATATCCTGCACGGTCATTCTAAAGGGCTTAGCGACCAGCGTATTTTCTTTTTTAAAATTATCAAAAGTTTCTACCAGCGACGGTCCTTTATACCACGGCATTTTATTTCCCGCGTAAGTAATATTATCTCCGTTTCTCCCGCTCACGGGTATAAAGTCTTTCGGTAAAATATTAATTTCTCTCAGAAAGATGCCGAATTCTTTTTTTATTCTGTTGAAAACCGAACTGCTGTAATTTACCAGGTCCATTTTATTAACCGCAACCGCTACCTGCTTTATGCCCAGCATTGAAAGCATATAGCCGTGTCTCCTCGAGTTTTCTTTTATGCCTTCGGCGGCATCGATAACCAGCAAAGAAGCTTCGGCCCTGGATGCTCCCGAAATCATATTCTTTAAAAATTCTATGTGGCCGGGTGCGTCTATAATAATATAGTCGCGCCTTCCGGTTCCAAAAAATATTCTGGCCGAATCTATCGTAATACCCTGCGAACGTTCGTCTTTTAATGTGTCCAGCAGAAAAGAATATTCGAACGGTTTGGAAGTGAATTCGCAGAGAGCTCTCACCTGTTCGAGTTTTCCTTCAGGAAGCGAATTTGTATCCGCAAGCAGCCTTCCTATAATCGTACTTTTGCCGTGATCAACATGTCCGACTATAACAATGTTCATTTGTTCTTGCATAGAGCAATTATTTCCTACAATTGTTTCTGATATCGAGATTTATATGCGTTTATTTTATCAGACCGTAACGTAGATTTTTACATATAGCCGTTCCTACGCAGCGATTCGAGGCTTCCCCCGTCCGCCTTATCTTGTTCGCGGCCGGACCTTTCGGCAACATTTTTCAGCTTGCCGCCTTTTAATTCTTCTATAATTTCCCTCACGTTACGGGAATCGGAACTGATCGGCTTTGTGCACGGCCAGCAGCCGAGGGACCTGTAGCGGGTTCCGTCTCCGTTATTAAAATAAAGGGGAACAACGGGGATGTTCTCCTTTTCGATATACTCCCAGATGTTTAACTCGGTCCAGTCAAGCAGCGGATGAATTCTTAAATGTGTTCCGGGTGCAAAATCCGTCTTAAACTGATTCCAAAATTCGGGCGGCTGATCGTCTATACCCCATTGGTTTTCTTTATCGCGAGGTGAAAAATATCTTTCCTTGGAACGGCTGCCTTCTTCGTCGGCCCTGACCCCGACAATTACCCCGGTAAACGGTTCGGTATTCTTATCTTCTTCGTAGATCTTTAAATCGTGATTGAACCTGTGTCTGATAAATTCGCCGCTTAACGTATTTTTTAGGGCCGCGGTTTTTAAAAGTCCGCAGCAGGTAAGCCTGTCGACTCTGCCGTCGGGAAAAGTCCGCCTATCGTTAAGAGCCTCGCTATTTTGACCGTATATCATCGTAAGCTCCCATTCTTCGGCAAGCTTGTCCCTGTATTTTATCATTTCCGGAATTTTAAAATTTGTGTCTATATGAACAAGGGGAATAGGGACATGCCCGAAAAAAGCTTTCCTTGCAAGCCACAATAATACCGTACTGTCTTTGCCTACGGACCAGAGCATACAAAGATTTTTAAAATTCGAATATGCCTCGCGGATAATATAGACGCTTTTGTTTTCCAGTTGATCCAAATGGTCCATTAATTCTTCCTTTATAATTTTTCGGACAAGTTTGATCCTGTTTGAAGTAATATTATTTTATTTGATTTAATCGGTAGCCCGGCGGCCTAAATCTATTTTATTCCAAAATCTTTCGTGAAAATAATACGCGATCAGCTTAACGGATAATTCCAAACCTCCTATTGACAATGCCAGGACCATCTTTTTTGTGAACGTCAATACGAGAATAAACGTAATTGCAGTAGCGCAAAATCTCCAAGAAATTGTTTTTAACAGCGAGCGCCCCGAGGATTCTTTATACATGGCGCACCTTTAAACCCGGATTATCCGCAAAACATGCCGAAAGATTAGATCGACATTCTCATTAATATCTGCGCCGTCTCCGTTTTTTATTTGCAGGTCGGGCTTTACGGGTTTTTCATACGGAGAGGAGATGCCGGTAAAATTAGCAATCGCATTCTCTCTTGCTCTTTTATATAAGTTTTTGGGATCCCTTCTTTCACATGTTTCCAGATCGCAGTCTACAAAAACCTCGATGAATTTTCCTTCCTGAATTTTCCCTTTTACTAAATTCCTGTCCCTTTGAAAAGGAGATATTAATGAAGCTATAACAACCACTCCGGCATCGACAAACAGTTTGGCTATCTCGCCCGTTCGTCTAATATTTTCTTTTCTGTCGCCGTCGCTGAAATTCAGGTCGTCATTAATTCCGGTTCTTAAATTGTCGCCGTCCAATAAGTAAGTTCTGATATTCTCTTCATGAAGCCTTAATTCCAGGATATTAGCCAGGGTGGATTTACCGCTGCCGGAAAGACCCGTGAACCATATGCAAAGACTGTTATGCATGTTCAAATTTTCCCGCATTTTCAGGGATACGCCTGCATTATTGGGATATACGTTATTTTTATTTATTCCGTCCATTTTATCCTCTGCTTACGTCGGTTTTGTCCGTACGTTCTTCGAATTTCTTTTTCTATTATTTTATCTGCCAAGGACTCCGCTTCGCTGATGAGATTATTCTTAAGCAGTGCAAGCATATCCGAGTTAACCAAGCGGCGGAAAAGTGCCGCCCTTCTTTTTTTATTTTTGACGTCATGGATAACGTTACTTCTTTTTCTTCCCATTATTTCGGCAAGTATGCCGTATTCTTTAACTACTACGGCCGATATTTCTTTTTTTAACCGCTGTGCTAATGCCGGGCTGGTTCCGCTTGTAGAAACGGCAATGCCGATATCTCCCTGCGTAATAAGCGCCGGGAAAATAAAATTGCATAAGCCGGTTACGTCGACTATGTTGGAAAAAATATTTCTCGACTCGGCATCGCTATGCACCTTTTTATTAAATTCTTCATCTTCGGAAACGGAAATAATAAGCCAAACATCGTCGAGATCGGATTTCCGGTATTCCCTGTTCAAAAAACAAATTCCCTCGTCGCGTAAAAAATTCCGAAGTTTCAGCGGTGCTTTTCCTGATACGTATTTTACTTCCGCGCCGCTCGAGAGCATCTGCCGTATTTTAACTTCCGCTTCCGGCCCGTAGCCGGTTATCAACACCGCTTTTTTATTCAAATCCAGGAAAACCGGGAAGTACTTCATAAATATCCTCGGCAAACTCTTTTTAATTCTCGATTACGTTAAATAATGTTTTATTATGCAAAAATTTTTTCCGAAGGTTCACTACCTCCCCTACGACAATTAATACGGGAGATCCGAAATCTTTCCCGGTAGAAGCGATATCTTCCAAATCTGATACGATTACCGACTGATCCGGGTAGGTGCCTTTCTCAATTACCGCAACCGGTGTGTGTTTTGATAATCCCGAAGAAATAAGTTCCTCCGCAATAGTACTAATATTTCTGCCTCCCATAAAAATAACTATGGTATCGGCAGCGCGGGCAGTCTTCTTTAAATCGACGGACTTTATTTTTCCCGTGCATTCGTGTCCCGTTATAAAAGCCGCGCTTGATGCTATGCCCCGGCAGGTCAGCGGTATGCCTGCATATGCCGGGACAGCGGTACCTGCGGTAATTCCCGGTACAATTTCCCAATCTATACCGGCCTCGGTAAGGGCGGCCGCTTCCTCGCCGCCGCGTCCGAAGACATAAGGATCGCCGCATTTTAGTCTGACTACAGCGTTACCTTTCATTGCTTCTGATATCATTAAATCATTTATTGCGCTCTGGTTAATTTTTTCTCCGCTCCGGGGCTTGCCTGTAAAAATTATGCGCGCGGAACACGGCGCAAACTTCAACAGCTCTATATTAACGAGCGCATCGTAAATTACGACATCACACCCGCTTAATATCTTCGCGCCTTTTATAGTTATCAGGTCCGGATCCCCGGGGCCTGCGCCTACCAGAAATACTTTGCCGATTAAACCGATCCCGTCAGTCATATTTCTTCCTCTTTAAATCCTGCAGTGCATTCCGCATTCTTTGGGCGAATCTGTCTCCCACCACCATCTGCCGGCCCTCGAGTCTTCGCCTTCCTTCACGGGACGCGTGCAAGGCTGGCAACCTATACTCGCATAACCTTTGGCGTACAACGGATGCTGCGGAACGTTATTTATTTGCGAATATTCATTTACGGCTTCCTTGTCCCAATCCGCCAGCGGGTTTAATTTAACAATCCCGCCGTGATCAACGTCGGATTCGATCTTTTTTACGTACTTGCGGGATGCCCCCTGGTTTTTCCTCAGCCCGGTTATCCATGAGTCAAATCCTTCCAAAACTCTTAAGAGCGGAACGACTTTCCTGACGCTGCAGCAATGCAGCCTCGACGAAACGTTGTTATAAAATAGATTTATCCCGTTGCGGGATATCATCTCCTCTATATCTTCGTGTCTCGGAAATATAACCTGAATCTTTATCCCGTAATGCTTACCTATGAATTCCATAAAATCATATGATTCCGGATGAAGCCTTCCCGTGTCTATGGTAATAATATTTATCTCGGGGTTTATTTTTACCGCCATATCGATTAAGACCGTGCCTTCAGCCTGAAAACTGGTTATTATTGCCAGCTTTGACCCGAACCTTTTATCTGCCCAGGAAATTAATTCCTGTGGACTCTTATCAGAGAAGTAATCCTCTAGTTCGGATATTTCTGATTCACCGGGAACCTCCCCGGTACTGATTTTAAGCATTCCGTATTCCTTCCGAAATAGATATTAAAAACAAAAAACCCGCCGGTTTTTTATTTGCGGCGGGTTTTTTTAACTCTTTTCATTATTTAATTGCATTTAATAAAAGGAGAAAATTTCCGCCGGTTTTACCTCGGTACAATGCATCGAATGCATACACGCCGGACATGTACACATTGTTTTTATATTGCAACAAATAACGGCCGAAGTTTTTATTCCCATTATAAAATTATGAATTGAAAAATCCGTAAATAAAAAAGCCTTTCAATATGTGTTGAAAGGCTTAGTAAATAAATTTATTTTATGTTTAAAAAATATTGCAAGCCCTTCAAATTAAATAACAGCACATACAACATGCGTCGGCGCCGCATGATATTCCGTATTTTTTTAAAAGGCTTTTGTTCATTTGCATTTTTTGATGATCCGCTTCGAAATTTGAAATGCAAATATAAGAATTAATTTTTTTAATGCAAGGAAATTTAAAATTTTATGAAAATTAATTTACGGAAAGAAGAATATTTAACACAATCCGAATACGGAATTACAGCGCCTTTTATTTTCAATTGCTGGAAGCACCATAAAAATTTTGTCCGCAGTAAAATAACGGAATATACAACTGCGGGCGCAAACGCATTCGGACGCTTTATCGATGAAATAAAACAAATAGGCGAATCGCAGACCGATTTTTATTACGGGAATTTATCACCCCGAAGAATTGAAGATGAAATTAAGTCGTTCCTGATTAAAGAGGGAATCGGCAGGCGTGCAGAATATACAGCGTGGCTGTCTGCTGATGAGTCGATGTACAAAGTAATTTATTTATCGGACGGTTCGGCATGGGCCTTAAGACTTGGTACGGCGGAGGAGCGGTTCGTCCATTTCCATCCCGGAAGACGTTCGCCTTTTACTTTGAGGATAAAAGCCGTGACGTTGAAATCCGCAGTCGCCGCAATTATCTGGTCCGGTATTTTTAAATTGCAGTACGCGGAAGTATCAACGGTCAACGAAGCGAGAAAACATCTCCTTGCACTTCCTCCCGTCAAAAGCCTTGCGGTAAATAAAAGTATATTTAAGGTAATTGAGCTGCTTGGTGAATAAACCCGGCCGGACCGGGCAGCATTAATGCAAAGCGGTTATGTGATTTTAAGTATTAAGTATTTCGGGGGAAGAAAAAAGAAAAGCCCGGGAGGCACCGGGCTTTTTAGATCATCGCGTCATCCATTTGTGCTGCATCATTCCGTAGCCGCGATGCATCCCTTCGTTCATCATCATCGGAGCATTTTTTTGCCAGATTTTTTGCTGTTCCGGCGTCAAGACTTCATACACGTCCATCAAATGATTTGCAACGGCTAACGCGATATCGTCCCGATTTTTATTTATTTTTTCTACCGAAGCAATAACGTCGTTCCTATTTAAATTGCCTTTTATCCTTAATTCTTTCAGATCCAGTTTGCTTTTCTGCAGACCCGCTTTAAGATCTACCATTTTTTTCTGAAAGTCTATTCTTAAATCCGCAATTTTCTGTTTTTGCTGATCGGTTAAATTCAGTTTTTTCAACATATCGAAGCGGTGCATTGCCGTTCTATGCATCATCTGCATTCTCTGGTGCGGCATTGGTGAGGTTCTCATCGTATCCTGTGCGAAAGCCGGTCCGGAGCCTAATAGAATCAAAGTAAATATAACTGCTGCAAATACTGCTAACCTTTTCATTTTTATCTCCTTATTTTTATCAGGTTTTGTTCTTTTGACACGATAATGCTAATTTTGGTTTAAACAAAAAAATTAAACCTTTCTAATGCGCTAATTGTCAAATAATTACAATTAATACCAAAAGATGACGGTCAATAACGACGATTTTGAACTTGTTAAAAGCTTTATAAATGGAAATGAAAGCGCTTTTAATAGGATCGTGCTAAAGTACCAGCAAAAGATATACTGGCATGCAAGAAGGATGACTGGAAATCATCTTGATGCAGACGAAGTTGTTCAAGAAGTATTGATGGTGCTTTATAATAAATTAAAGGATTTTAAATTTCAATCGTCCCTATATACCTGGATATATAGGATTACTTCAACAAGAAGTATAAATTATATTAAAAAGAGAAGCATTAAAGAAATATTCTCTATTGAAGACAAAGTACCAAACACTATGAAGAGCAGGGAAGATATTATTAAGGATATGGAAATAAGAGAAAAATATCACAGACTGGAATCGGCTCTGCAAAAAATTCCGGCAAAACAGAGAGAAGTGTTTGTGTTTAGAAATATGGATGAAATGAGCTATGAAGAGATTTCCGAAATTACCGGTAAAAGCGTAGGAGGCTTAAAAGCCAATTATTTCCATGCCGTAAAAAAATTAATGGAGCTTATGAAAGAAAATGAAAACTAAAGTCAAAATAATATTGTATTTAGACGGCCAGCTGACCGATAGCGAGCGGGCGGCATTCGAAAAAGAACTGTCCGAAAACCCGGAACTTAAAAACGAGTTCACCAGGTATCACGAATTCATGGAAAATATAGATTCCTTAAAAAATATTAAAGCGGATTCGGATTATTTTATCAATATGATTCCTGAATTCAAAAAAATTATCGGGACAAAGAAAAAATCCGGAATTATTCCTAAATTAGCGATAGGCTTAACTACCATAACCGCAGTTATTTTGGTACTTGTGTTTTCAATGAAGCAGACCGGCAACCAAACGGCGAACCCTGCGACTGCCTCCAGTCTCGATTCGTTAGTGGATAGCTATACTTATAATTATTCACCGCTGCAAGATCAGTTTGATTTCAGCAGTCTTTCACAGATTGATTATACGAATATCGACTCGGCTGTAAATGAAATGTTGTCCGATGAGTTAAATCTTTCTTCTCAAAGTTTAAGCGATATTTCAAATTCAAACGGAACATCGGATCTTCAATCTATGCTGCAGGGCATAAATAATGATGAAGCTGATCAGATTTACAACGAGTTATTACATAAAAAGATTTATTAAAAGGGTTTGGATATGAAGAATTTAGTATTTGTACTTTCCGTTGTTTTATTGTGTACCTTTATAGGTAAACCTCAGGATAGAAGGCATCACAATTCGGATGCCTTTAAGAAATTGGAGGAACTGGAAAAAATCAAAATAATAGATGCACTTGGTTTAAGCGAGCAGACAACATTGCGATTTTTTGCACGAAGGAATACTTATAGGGGAGAACAAAGGAAACTGATAAAAGATGAAGCCGGACTGCTTGACCGAATGGACGAACTTGTGAGCAAAGACACATCAGGAAACAATCCAGAATACAAACAACTTATCGACCAATATCTGGCAATTGAAAATAAAATGGTTCAAAAACGAACCGATTTTATAAATTCGCTTTCCGATATATTGACAAACCAGCAAATCTGTAAACTTTTAATCTTTGAGAAAAAGTTTAGAGAAGAAATCAGAAACGTACTCTTCAAAGAGCGTGCTAAGTGGAAGAAATAATTGATCTATCCTGGAACAAAATATTATAAATAATGTAGAAAAAAAATTCCGGGGTTGATTTTATTATATAACAGTCATATTTTTTAGTACTTTTTTCGCGGAAGTGGTGAAATTGGTATACACGCTACTTTGAGGGGGTAGTGCCTTAATTGGCGTACGGGTTCAAGTCCCGTCTTCCGCACGTGGATTTTTTTACCAACCATAATATAAGGGAGATACTTATGAAAGCTAAGTCAATTGTATCTTATTGCTTATTTTTAACATTGATAATAATCGGATTTGCTTCGGCGCAGGAGATGAAGCCGGATGCAGCCAAATTATATAATGACGGCAATAAGTTTTTAAAGGAAGGTAATTATGATGCCGCTCTGACCAAGTACAATGATGCTTTAAAAATCGAAAAGGATTTCAGGATTTATTATCAAAGAGGAGTTGCTTTTAAAGCTACCGGGAAACTGGATAGCGCCAAGGATTCTTTTGAAAATTGCCTGAAGGAAAAACCTGGATTTGAAGCAGCATTTAACGCGTTAGGCGGTGTTTATTTTGCCATGGGAAAATACCAGGAAGCTGCGGATAATTTCGAAAAAGTCCTTGCGTCCGCAAAAAACAATACCGTTAAAGAAAAAATTAAACAGAATCTCGCCCTGGTTTACGCCAAAATGGGGACTGAAGCTTCGAACGAAAACGATGTGAAAAAAGCTATCGAGGAATACAAAAAGGCAACCGATTTATTCAACTACGATGCGGCTTACCTTGCGCTGGCAAAGGCATATTCTTCGGAAGGTGATTTCGATAAGAGTCTTGAAGCGGCCGAAAATGCGTTAAAATACAAATCTACAATCGGTAAAGGCGGTCCTTATTATTATATGGGAGTCGCTTATAAAAACAAGGGTGAAAAGGAAAAAGCCAAGGAAATGTTCGACAAAGCTAAAACCGATCCGACATACAAAAAGCTCGCCGAATACGAATTAACTGCCCTGAAATAAATGTCCCTGAAGCCCCCTTATCGATAGGGGGCTTTTAATTTTTAAATTAAATCGATTAAAAAATTACCGCCAGATTAAGGTTGTACATAGAAATATTGCTCTCACCGTCACCCTTTCCGACGAGATTTAAGGTCTGATATTTAATTGATACATCCAGATTGATAACCGGTAAAATTGTAATAACTGTTCCGATTCCGATCGCGCCTCCGTATCTTGTATAACCCGGCAGCGTAACTGTTTGAAGGGGCGATTTCTCTTCGAGTTTGCCGATGCTGTTTAAAGCAACATTCACCGAAATATAGGGCTTTACAAAAGGTAAAGGCAGAACAAAATATTCGCCCTCGATGCCGGCAGATAAAATATCCTGCGAATTGTTTATCTTGGTTCCGTTAATTTGGCCGTCGCCCCGCAATAAATGGTAGTCTAAAAATATTATAGGAGTAAGAGGAACCAAAGGCAGATCTAATCTGAATTGAGCGCCGAAATGTAAGTTTGTTCCGAATCCTAATCCGTTCTGGTCAACCGGATTCTTGTATGAGTCCGGCGATGTGATGGAAGACAGTCCTCCGCTTATACCGAATCTTAAAATTTGCGCATCGGCGGGAGATTGGGAAAAAATAAATAAAAGTATAATGAGGGACGCGGCAAGTTTTTTCATTGAATCTCCAATTTTACTTTTTCTCTCTTTTCAAAATATATAATTTTAATTTTAAAAGCAGTATAAAATTAACTCCTTTATTTGTAAATGATGATAGTTGTATTACTTACTTAATATTTCTCTTTAATTAAATTCTGTATTTTATTAAATACCTTGACATTATCAACATAAAAACCTTATTTTTCCGAGGATGATTTTTAATTCTTTTATAAGGAATAACAATAATACCCGGTAGTTTCGGATGGGCTTTTGCGGCCGCATGTGTAATATCGGTTATATCTTATCGGCTTAAATTTTTAACACTGGGAGGTTCGGTTACACAATTTGTTTTGGCCTTTTTAATTTTGGGATTAGGCGGGTGGAAATGGGCCGTTCCTATAGTTGTATTTTTTATTTCGTCCAGTATTATATCAAAAGTTAAAACGAAATATAAAGAAATTGCCGAAACGAATTTTGAAAAAGCCGGTATTAGAGATTGGCTGCAGGTTCTGGCCAACGGAGGCGCGGCGGGAATTTTCGTTGTATTAAACTCGCTTTATCCGTCGGAACTTTTTTATTTAGCTTACGTCTCATGTTTGTCTGTTGTATGTTCCGACACTTGGGGGACGGAAATCGGGACCTTATTCCGGGTCAAAACCGTAAGCATAAGAAATTTTAAGGAAGTTGAACAGGGAACCTCGGGCGGTATTTCGATTACCGGAAGTATCGGGGCTATAATAGGTGCTTTCATTATTCCGATATCATCGTTATTTTGGATAAATTCTATTTTCATCATTTCCGCGGCAGGATTATCTGGAAACATTATCGACAGCATCTTTGGAGCAGTTTTTCAGGCGCAATTTAATTGCAGTATATGCGGTAAAATTACGGAAAGAAAATATCACTGTAACAACCGAACGTCTTTAATTAAAGGCATAAAGTGGATGAATAACGACGCAATTAACTTTTTTTCTTCCGTTGCGGGTTCGATTTTCCTTTTAATACTCATAGAAATTTTCAATAAATAAATGAAAAAAAATCTTTTAATCCTGAACTTGAACTTAATTGTACACCTATTCGTAATCTTTACATTTGTCTTTGCCTTTGAAAATGCTTGGGCGCAAACGAACACCCAAACCTATTCCGAAGCAATGAAAGCTTATCATTTGAGAGATTATGCAACCGCAGACAGATTATTTCAAAAATTCTTTTCGGAATACAAACTGGAAGATGAATTGTACGCGACGGTTAAATACTATGACGCCGATGCGCTTTTAAATCTCGGTAAAAAATCCGCGGCCGCCGGCGTATTCGAATATCTGGTAAACCAGTTTACGTGGTCTAGTTTCAGGGATAAAGCTTTGTATAAACTGGGTCTTATATACTTCGAACAGGAACAGTACGATAAATGCCGGGAAAGACTGAAAAAGATTTTAAACGAATACCCTGAAAGCAGCTATACAGGATCGTCTTTGTACTGGATCGGCGAATCTTATTCAAGGCAAAACAGGCTTCAGGACGCAATCGTCTTTTTGAAAGAAGCGATAAAGGACCATCCTTTTAACAAATACATAGATTACTCCATATTCACCCTGGCGAGAATATATGAAAAAACCGGCGATTACGAAGATGCGGTAAAATATTACGATAACCTCTTATCCTACCACAGCGACAGTCCGCTTGCAACCGCGGCCCATATTAGAATCGGTCTTTGCTACTTTAAGCTTAAAGAATACGATTCTTCGGTTTTGGAACTTAATAATCCGGTATTAAAAGATCTTCCGGATGAAGTGTATTCTCAGAGCATTTATATATTGGCTAATTCTTATTATAGGCTGAAAGACTACAAGAATGCCGAAAAATCCTACATGGAAATAATAAACAGGTTTCCGTCTTCAGGCGAAACCAGAGACGCAAAATACGGATTGGCGTGGTCTTATTTCCAGCAAAAAATGTATAACGATGCTTATAAATTATTTAATTTCCTTTCTGCCGGAAACGACAGCTTAGCAGTTAATTCGTTTTACTGGAAAGCCGAGTGCAAGAGATATACTGGCCAGGATCTGGCCGCGTTCAACATATACCAGGAATTCATGAGGAAATATCCCAACAATGAACTCATACCTGACGTTCAGTTTCAGCTTGGAGTATATTATTATAATAACGGCAAATATGATATTGGGATAAGATATCTTAAAAGCGCATTAAAGTCCCCTAATGAAGATATAAGAGTAAAAGCTCTTACCATGATTGGAGAAATTAACCTCACCCAGGGAGATTATACTTCGGCAAAAAAGAATTTTACCAATGCCATCGATTCAAAAGGTTTATCTGACGATTTAATTAACAGGGCTTCATTCGGATTGGGAGTAGCGCAGTATTATTCCGGAAACTATAACGAAGCAGTTACCGATATGCTCGACGTAAACTACAGAGATCCGCGTTTCGAGAAGGACAAGATTAACTTTTATCTTGCCGAGTGTTATTATTCAATGAACAAGTACAGGGACGCCGTGGAAAGATATAACCTCGTAGGCAAGGATAATAAGGAACTTCGCGACCTGACTCTTTACGGAAAAGCTTATTGTTATTTCAACCTAGGGGACTATCAGGAAGCGGCCCGTCAATTCTCGGATTACGTCAAAGAGTTCCCCCACGGCTCCAGAACTATGGATGCGAAATTGAGACTGGCGGACAGCTACTACGGCAGTAAAAACTTTGTCGCTTCCAGCCAGATTTACAAACAGATTTTCAAGTTCGACAAGAGAGCTTTGAATAATCCTTACGATTACTACCAGTATGCCCAGGCTCTGTACAGGGCAAACGAAAAACAGGAAGCGATTGACGAATTTAGAAGTCTCCAGCAGAGATTTCCGACCTCCGAATATGCCGACAGGTCCCTGTTCGTAGTGGGCTGGATTTATTTCCAGGAAGGTAATTATCCGGAAGCGATAACCAATTATTTCAATGTATTGAACGTTTACCCCAATTCAACGCTGGGCGCTACGGTCTATTATTCCGTAGGCGATTCGTATTTTAATATGGGCAAATACGATTCGGCGATCGTTAATTATCAGCAGGTACTTGTCAAATACCCGGCCTCGCCGCACGTTTACGATGCGGTAAACGGAATAAGCGACAGCTACGTGGCTCTGGACCATCCCGAAAGGGCGATTAAATTTATTAGGCAATTCGTAAATCAAAATCCTTCTTTAAGTTTTGCGGACCAGATTTTTTATAAGATCGGGGATATTTATTACAGCAACCAGGAATACAAACAAGCCAGCACCAGCTACAAGGAATTTATAGCAAATTATCCGGGCAGCAGACTGATTCCCCAGGCTTATTACTGGATCGGGAAGAGCGCCGAGAATTTAAAACAAAATCAGGAAGCTATATTTAACTTCGAAAGGGTTTTCAACTCTTTTCCGGCCAGCGATGCGGCTCCTTCCTCGGTGATTGAAATAGGCAACATATATAATCAAATGAAAAAATACGATACTGCGATCAGTATTTACAACAAAGCTTTGACATCGCTCCCAAATACTCTCAGATATCCCGAGATTATGTACAACGAAGGCATGACATATTTAAATAAAACCGAACCGGACAGCGCATCGCAGGTCTTTAACCAGATTATACAAAATTACGACGGAACCGTCTTCGCGGAAAAATCCAAGCTGCAGCTCGGTCTCATTTCCATGCGGGCAAAGCAATACGCCGACGCACAACCTTATTTCCAGAATCTTGCTCAGAACAGGACGGACGACATAGGTGCACAGGCCCAATATTATCTGGGCGAATCGTACCTGGAGCAGCAGGATTACAATGATGCGATAACCGCTTTCGTGAGGGTGGAGACTATTTTTCCGGCTTACGACGAATGGGTAACTAAGTCGTTCTTAAAACTGGGAGATTGTTACGCAGATACGAAAGATTTTTCACGTGCGAAAGAAATGTACAGGATTGTTTTTACCAAACATAAAGGAGATGTATACGGAAAAGAAGCAAGAACAAAACTCAGGAAATTGAAATGATAAAGTATCTGTGCGTTTTAATTTTATTCTTTTTTTCTATAAACGTTTCGGCTCAAAATCAGCAGAAGCAGAATCCGGATGTAGAACTGCCCGATTTTGTAATTACCGGCAAGGATATAATCAAGGTAAGGCAGGCTAAAAAGATTCCTCCCGATTTTGTTTCGATAATTTCCGAACAGTTTGTTAAGCCGATCTTCCCGCCTGCCGATCTGCCGATAAAAGAAATTCAAACACCCGTTAAAGGAAGCCTGGATACGATCGATTCGCTAAACTTTTTAAGAGGAAAACTAGACGCAAGCATGGGGGCATATTCTCTTCCTGCGGCGGATTTTGTATTTACGAATCCTTTTCCCAACGGTTTGTTTGAAATTTACGCTAATGCGCTCAATCAAAGAGCATACGTTCCCAACAGCGAGAAGTACTTTATAAACGGCGGCACCAACCTTATGCTGTTCGTCAACGATCAGAGCGGGTTTTTACCGGGTACGGAATTGAAGTTTCACGGCGATTTCGGGACCGACAGCTACAAATTTTTCGGGTCGGATTTCCCCCTGATTAAAAGGTATTACAATAAAGGAAGCGCATCGATATCCGTCAACAATACTCTGTATAAGATGTTCAATTTTTCTTTGGATGCAAATGACAAACTGTCTTCTTTCCGTAACGAAAAATATTCCGAAAATATGTTTAACATACTGGGATCGGCGAAATTATCGGTCCAAAGCTTTAATCTGGGTTTTAACTTAAATTACAATAAACAATTTATAACGAACAATTTTTACGGGAACGGAATATTCAATTATATCTACGTAAGGCCTTATATAGGATTGGACATTTCCAAAGTTTTGAAGATTTCACTGGGTATTAATTATTCGAAAACGGACACGGATAAATCTTTTTCTCCGTACGCGGCGTTGGGAATGAATCTCGGCGGCGGCCTCACGTTGTTCGGGAGTTATTCTCCCGCTTCCGAGTTTTACGGGGCCGGTCATTTTGCCGATGAAAATCCTTATTTCGAAGCTCCGAATTTTACCAATATTTTCGAAAAAAAGAAGACCGCGTTCAATGCCGTTCTTAAATACGAATACTATACGTATTTCGAAATAGACGGCGGATTTAAATATTTTTCATCAGACAATTTGCC
>JBJKOY010000570.1:0-3992 GCA_046706945.1 Ignavibacteriaceae bacterium
GAATGCGGTCTTCATTTGAAATCTGGTCGACTTGCCTCACGAATATTCCGCCGGGCCTATCGATTATATTGGCTTCTATACCGGCGGCAATCAATCTCATTATTTGTTCCTGAAGCTGCTGACGGTAACCTGCGTGATCTTCGTTCCAAATTATAAGATCAACCGCAAGCCCTTTTAAGTGCCAATATGCATGAGCCTGAACTATCTGTTGTACAAAGCCGATATTGGCCGGGTCTTCAATTTGCAGAAGTACGATAGGCAAATCACCCGATATAGAATACCCCCATAGTCCGGATTGTCCTCTTCTGTTTTTGATAATAACACCGGGATCTGCACGCAGGAAGGAATTAGGGTAGATTACTGAGTTTGCTAGGCGTCCGTAAAGTTGCGCATCGGTTTCCGCAGCATTTATTTGCCGCAGCACTACCTGACTGTGGGTGTATGCAAGCTCGAAGACTCGGTTGGCGAGACGCCGGTCCTGATACTTATCTATGAGGCTTAAAGCTTTCTCCCGGGTTTCTCCGAGTCCGAAAATCATATCTATTGTAGCTGTTTCTTCGGGCTCGAGTATTATCCGATACCGGATCGCAACAATCGGATCCAGCACCGGGCCCTGACTGTTTGAAAGCGCAGCCGGTTCCTTCATTGCTTGAGGATCATTAATTGTATTTCCGCGGCCGATGAATTGCATTCTGTCGGTTTCGTAGGAAACTTCTTCTATTTTTGAGCCGCGTACCGCCATCATATGAAACATCCATAATGTTTGATCCTCGGGGGATCGTGGCCTGCGGGTGCACAGAATTGCATGTCGCTCCCGCTTAAGCTCGGTTTGAACAAAAAGATTACTGAAAGCAGGATGCAGCGCATCGGAGGCAGATGAGGCAATTACGACTTCCGCATAGCTTGTAATATCGATTACCCTTTGTGTACTTAAGCGGTTGGTGAGATGAATCCGGCGCAGTTCAATGTCATCTTCCGGTGAAACTACGATCTCGGTATGCGTATCGAAGTTCCGATCGCTGCGGCGAAATTCGGCATGCCCTTCGGAGAAAATAACTTCATAATTCTTCGAGCGTTTCAGCACCGGCTGGTATGCCGTTGACCAAAATTCTCCGTTCTCTGCATCGCGGATAAAACAGAATGTACCCCAGTTGTCACAAGTACTGTCTTCACGCCAGCGGGTAACGGCAATATTTTTCCATCTGCTGTAGCCGCCGCCTGCGTTTGTTATCATTACGCTGTACCTGCCGTTCGATAGTAACTGCACCTCCGGTACTGCGGTATCCGGGTTTTTCATTATACGTACCGGCATTTCGGTAACACCGGAACCGGTATGAGTATCCGAAAGCCCGGAAGTATGCGAGTAAAGCGACATGGTTCTCGGAATTCTCTCCTGAAGCAGCAGCATGGTAGACTCGATCAGCGGATCCGATTCAAACCTTTTCTGCATAGGGCGGTCCGATAAAAGATAATCCAGGGAAAGCAGGCTCATGCCTTGATGATGAGCCATGAAAGATTTGACCACAAAACTCGATTGATCCCGGGGGAGGCGTGAAGAAGTATAGTCTACCGCTTCATAGAAACCGAACTTTCCCATTAATCCGTCAGAGGCAAGTCGCTGAAGGTTAATGCATGCCTCTTCGGGCTCAACCATCAGTGCGAGCGCCGATGCGTATGGTGCAATAACCAGGTCTTCCGCAAGCCCGCGTTTAAGCCCCAATCCGGGCACCCCGAATGCACGGTACTGGTAATTGAGATTAACATCGACCGTATTAAAACATGATTCGGATATGCCCCACGGGACGCCGCACTGTTTTCCATATTCAATTTGTCTCTTTACAGCCGCTTTATAAGTTTGGTTAAGCAGTGTGTTTTCGTATGTCGGCATCACCAGCAGCGGCATCAGGTACTCGAACATCGAACCGCTCCATGAAAGGAGAATGGGCTCACCGGCAACCGTAGTTAACGATCGTCCTAAAGCAAACCAGCTTTCCTGCGGCAGTTGACCTTGAGCAATAGCAACAAAAGTGCTCAATCTCGCTTCCGAAGCCAGAAGGTCATAATAACTTGGATCCCGCCGTTTTTCGTCGATATTGTAACCTACGGAAAGTAAGCGCCGTGTTGCGTCGTACATGAAATCATATTCCATATCGGAAAGTTCACTTGATTGCATAGCGATGTGTTTGATATCTGCAATCCGCTCATCAGCGCGTTTTGCGCCTTCTATTATCTGCCGTCGAAACTTATCTAGCCGTTCATTTCTTTTAGCCGATTTGTCTTGGGAAAGCCGCCCGGTAACCGGCGGCAATTCTTTTTCAAGTTTTGCCAGTTCGCGCAGCGTAGGAATTTCATCGTTAAAGGGAAATAAGCTCTTTATGTCGGGAGCGGCAGGCCGGACAATCCACGGGACAAGAAACGTAAGTTCATTTAGAGCGTTCCGGCATTGTTTGGCCAGCGCATCCGTCCACCTCGCAGCTTGATTTTCAGATCCAGAAATAAATTTTTTTTCCAGTTTCTCGGCAGATGCCGTTAACAGTTTAAGCCTTAGCCATACCGCCGAGAGGGTACTCGGCGGGGAATTTAGGTTTATCTCCAAGTCTTTTTGAAACTGAACGAGTTGGTCATGATCGGTTCCCTCATCAAATTCTATGAGAATTCTTATAGTGTCGCTTATGCCTTCGAACAATTTCGGTTCAACAATCTTATGATCGGGAAGAGCAAGAATACCCTGACGAAGCGTAAGCATGTGGCCCGCAAGATTCCCGCTGTCGACCGATGAAATATAAAGAGGCCGCAGAGGCAGTAGAGATTGTGTGTCATACCAGTTTAAGAAATGCCCCCGGTACCGTTCCATCGTTTCCATAGTTCGGAATGCGTTCAAGGTTCGTTCAATGAGACGGCCGGCGGAAATATAGCCGAAGTCATACGCGGATAAATTCGCAAGGAGCGCTAGTCCCATATTGGTCGGAGAAGTGCGGTGCGCAACCGAGGCAACGGGATTTTCCTGATAGTTATCCGGCGGCAGCCAGTTATCTTCCGGACCGACAAATGTCTCG
This sequence comes from Ignavibacteriaceae bacterium, assembly GCA_046706945.1. Taxonomy (GTDB): domain Bacteria; phylum Bacteroidota; class Ignavibacteria; order Ignavibacteriales; family Ignavibacteriaceae; genus FEN-1297. The sequence goes on from JBJKOY010000570.1 coordinate 3,057, forward strand.
AAGAACGACCATGTTTTCCTTGAAAGATTCCTCAAAAATAATTTTTGATCAAGGGATAATTTTGCTTCACGGCGTGCGAGAGGCAAACTTATCCACCAGGTAATGACAGGAGATGAGGCCCAAAGGAACAGTATTGGCAAGGCGCTGACCGGAACAGCCTGTTTAAAAAGCCCTAAATAGACGACGGTAAAAATAGCGACGGCGGGAGATATCCACATCGTTTTATATGAGCCGAAGAGGTTGATGCGGTTATTATGCCCTCTAACATTGGACGGGTTCCACTCGAGAAGTTTTTTGCGGGAAATCAGCATCCGCCAGACGGTCCGGATAATAGCATCCATACTGAAAAACGCCTCATAGAGAAGAGTAATTAGCGTAAAAGCCGCTTGAGCGAAATGCATACCTGCCGACCGCAGTGTAGCTGCGAGGTGCTGACGCATGAGCATTTCGGCCGGTTTTTTTATAAAATCCAGGACGGAAATAAAAATAGAAGGTATTAGAATAATTCCGATAGCAGATAAGGTCCAGAACCATGCATGTGATAAAACAGTCCAGCCGGAAATAAATAAAAGTGTCAGTGCAAATGGTATTACGCTGCGTCTAAGGTTATCGAAGATCTTCCATAGAGACAGACCGGATAAAGGGTTTTTTTTAAAACCTACATTGTGACCGTGAATAACCGGAAGCAGCCAGCGCACCAACTGCCAATCACCGCGAATCCAACGGTGCCGGCGGTTTACGTCGGAATTATAACTGGGAGGATATTCTTCATATAACTGTACGTCGCTTAAAAGTCCCGCTCTTGCATAACATCCTTCGATAAGATCGTGGCTGAGAATTTGATTTTCGGGAAAACGTCCTCTGAGAACCCGCTCAAACGCATCGACATCATAGATACCCATAGCGAAGAATGATCCTTCTCCGTACACCTCCTCG
>JBJKOY010000571.1:0-1622 GCA_046706945.1 Ignavibacteriaceae bacterium
CCTTCCTTGTATCCCTTTTCGATCAGTCTTTCATAGCTGCCCGCAGTTTCGTATTTATTAATAGGGGTATAATAATTCTGTCTGGCCGCAATTAATTCGTCTTTTGCGGCCGAGCTGGCAAGTTTGATATGATTCTTTTCCTGATCCAGATCGTACTGCATGTTTTTCAGATCCAGCTCGGCTTCGTTAATTTTGTTGCTGTTCCTGAACGCTTCGAAAATCGGTACGCTCAGCTGGAATCCGAACAGGTAATACCTGGAATCGGAATTGTAATTCCATATTTGGTCCTGGGCCCCGAGATCAAGGAACGCGCTGATCTTCGGCACCCAGTAAAGCTTGTTCATCAGCAGCACCGATCTGTTCAAGCTGATCCCTGCTTCCAGCATTTTTATTTCCTCTCTTCCGGATAAATCGTAACTGCCGGATAATATTCCGTCTATCTCGGAGAATTTTAATTTAATGTTGTACGCGGTATCGATGCCCGCGGTAAGGTTTCTGTTAAGGAGGAAGTTGAAATATCTCCTGGCGCTCCGCTCCCGGTTTTCGGCTTCTGTAATTTTTGATTTTATATCCTCAATCTCGGTTTCGGACCTAAGGATATATACGGGCAGTCCCTTTCCGTTTTTTAACAGAGATTCGTTTACGCGTTTGCCTTCATCGGCTACCTTTAAAGAATTTTCATATATTTTCACCGCGGAGACCGCACTCAGATAATTATAATACGCGGTTTTAATGTCTTTCACTAGCTCCCTTTTATAAACCTCGATCTCATCTTTGCGCAGATTAACCTCGTCGCTTCGTATGTCGCGGTTCATGATGATGTCCGTGTTTAAGAGAGGCATCGTGGTTCTCAGTTTAACGTCGTAATAATGAAAAGGGAAGAAATTAATTTTCACGTTGTCGAGCTGCGGAAACGCATTGCTCTTGGTCAAGAAATTCAAAGTAGAGTAAACCGGGTTAAGCATATCTCCTACAGGGATGGAGATATTCCTTCCTCCCTCGCCGCTTGTATAATCTCCTTCGAGTTTGATCGTAGGAAAGAAATAACTTGCGGCGGTTTTGAGAGCGTACATAGCTTTCCGCAGGGATATATTTTTCTGCTTAAGTACTATGTTTTCCGATAAGCCTTCTTCAATATAATTCCGGAGGGGACTCTGAGTATAGGCAGGTGGGGTGAACAAAATTATCAAGAAAAATATTATAAGACTAAAGTGATGCTTTTTAGTTTTCATATTTTTTAAAGTTAAATATTAAATATTATATTAAACAATATTTGACAACTGAACAGTGTTCAATAATGAAACAAAAATTTTTTACTTTATTATGTTGCTTAAAATAATCAGGGCATTTTCGATTATTTTAGAGCTGTCCTGCTCGTGAATATTTTTAAGCGCGGGCCCGCGTCTTATTAATAATGACGCGACGCCGTGTACAGTAGACCATATTAAAAAGGATACCGTTTCCAGGTCCTGGTTTTTGAACATACCTGCATTTTGGCATTCGGTTACGTTCCTTCTAAGAAGGTCATAAGAGCGCAGGCCGTGCGACCAGTCCTGCGTCTTGCATATTATTTCTTCCGGTCCGCGCATAATAAACATTATATCATAATACTCCTGGTTTTC
>JBJKOY010000572.1:0-29277 GCA_046706945.1 Ignavibacteriaceae bacterium
CACTCGGCTTGCGCCAGGATTATTCGAGTTCCATAGGTACCGAAGCACCGAATATTCTGTACCCCAAAGCCAGCTTTGCGATACGGCTCGATAAATACGGCTGGTTCCCGACAAATTTGTTCGATCTGCTTAAACTGCGCGCCGCTTACGGTGAAAACGGAATTCTTCCCCAGCCCATCGATCCCATATATTTATTGTGGGAAGCGACCACGGGAGGATACGGAGCCGGCGCTACTATTTATAATATCGGCAATACATCAATTAAGCCTGAAAGAATTAAAGAATTTGAGACCGGATTTGAAGTGGAATTCCTTAGAGATTATTCTCTCGAATTTACATATTACAGACAAAACGCTTCCAATTCCATAATATATAAAAGAGAATCCCCGTCCACCGGATTGACAAACAGCAACGTTCCCTTTAATATCGGAGGCATGAAGAATTGGGGATTCGAATCTCATCTGCAGACCAGTCTGCTCCGTTCGAAAGAATATGCGCTTGATCTGGGATTAATATGGAATTACCAGAATAACGAAGTTACGAACCTCGGAGGAGCCGAACCGATTTTCGACGGCTTCGACGTTAACGTAATTAAAGAGGGCTTGCCTAAACATGAGTTCTATGCCGTAAAAGCTACAGGCGCAAAGTTTAACGCCGACGGGACTTACGCAGGCCCTGTTCTTACCGAAGGTCCCGTAGACCTGGGAAATCCGATTCCCAATCATACGGGATCTTTCTCGGTTAACTTCAGATTTCTAAAGAATTTTAATCTGTACGGACTTACAGAATGGGCGCTTAACCGCAAGATGCTGAACTATACAAAATTATATCAAGTTATATTCGGCAATGTTGTGGAAGTTAATAATTTGAGAGCACAATTAGGACTTACATCCGCTCATCCCGAAATTACCCGTTTAACTCCCGGTACCCAAGCATACGTGGATGCCGCCAATCAATATGCTGAGCTTGATTATCGTTATGACGGGAATTTTATCGAAGACGCAGCATATTTTAAAATTAGGGAAATAAGCTTAAGCTACAGTTTCGGTGATCTTTTACCGGAAACCGGATACTATTATATAAAGGATATTACGGTCGGCATTTCCGCGTTAAATGTAATGACGTTTACGAAATATTCAGGTGCAGACGTTGAACTTAATTTTGACGGCGGAAGATCTTTATCGAGAGGAGTAGATTTTTTAACACTACCGCACCCAAGAACCTACAATTTTTGGGTTAGGGTAAATTTATAAGCAGGAGATTAACATTATGAAAAAATTAAGTTTATTTATCCTATTAACTACTGCGTCGTTATTCTTTATTTCATGTAAAGATTATGTTACGGGCGTAGACCCGCTTGTTACGGCAGTAGACGATTCAAAATTGAACACTGAAGCTCAAATTCCGTTTCTTACGAAAGGTGTCGAAACTCGATTCGCTTTTGCCGTTGCACAGACCGATGTCTGCGCAGCAGGTTTGTCCGATGCTTTCATATTCGATACCAACGTTCCTAATGCTACGTATTCCCAGTTTGCGGAAATTGATGCGGGCGAAATCCAGTTAAACAACAACTCCGTCGACGGAGCTTATAATCCGGTAGGACAGTTCCGGTTTTATTCCGACGACTTAATCAGGAGAGTAGGCACAATTACGTTTGCGAGCGATGTAATAAAAAATAATGCGTTGTTTGCGGGCAATTTCTACGGAGGATATGCGCGCTTTTTATATGCGACCTATTTCGGATTAAATCCCACGGAAGGCGGCTCGCCCATAGACAACAGCGCATTTATTAATTCGGATCAAATGTACGAACTTGCCATCCAGAAATTTAAGGAATCTTTGAATTATCCGAGCGACGAATTTGCCAGCACCGACCTGGAAACCAGAACGGTTAATTCGATTATCGCGCGCTCATATTTATATAAGGGCGATTTTGCCAACGCGGCGGCTTATGCGGCAAACGGACTGGTCAGGGGCGACGCCCCTTTCGAAGCTCTGCATAATTCGAACGAAGATAATTACTGGTGGGAGCAGGCAGGCGCTTTACGTCCGCAATTCTGCGCCGATTTCAGGTTCATGGATTACATAAAAGCCGATCCGAACGAGGCAAACCGGATAAAATTAGATTCCATAAAAGGAGCCAACGGCATTTATTATTACTTCCAGGTAGTTTATCCGGAAGATATTTCTCCGCAGACCATCATGACATGGCAGGAAAATAATTTAATGAGGGCGGAACTAATACTTCGCGGCTTCGGCACCGGAGATGCTCTTGCTCTTGTAAACGAGGTTAGAACTTCTCATAATATCGCTTCTCTTTCTTCCGTGGACCTGGACGGCATATATACCGAAAGGGATAAAGAATTATTTGCTTCGGGCAACCGTCTTGCGGACGAAAGACGCTTCAATAGATGGCATCTGCCGGCCGGTACCTGGGAATACCTCCCGGTTACCCAAAGAGAAAGGGAAGGAAACCCGAACATTCAATAGTATTAATTTATAAAAAGGTTCAATTAATTAACTCAAGTTGACCGCCGTCTCGGATAAACCGTTGAAACGGTTCATATACTAAGCATTTTTAATTAACCCCGGGATTTGGCATAGCCATCCCTTTGGGAAATCCCGGGATTAATGACAACCAAAACTTACTTAATTAAATGTTTTATCAGAATTGATCGCTATGCGAACAGTTTCTAATCTTAAACGGTCAACTTGAGTAATTAACGTAAGACAAATTAATGTAATCGGATATTGAATTTACGGCGGTCCGGGAAACCGGATATCGGTAATGATAAGAATAATTAAAAGGGGAATTAACTTCTTCCCGGATAAGCGATCTCGGGAAGCTTTATCATTCCCGGGCTGCCTTTGTTTTTCTGCGGAGGGAAAGCGCTTATAAATTTATTGATTAAAGAATATTTGCTCTGCTGAAGATGGTTATTACAAAATAATCTATTTAAATGAAACGGGAAGGAATTTTAAAAAAGCTTTGAACAAATTTAATTTTTAAAATAAGAATTTGGAAATAAATTTTTCTCAGATCCGGCTGATTAAAGGTATAAAAATGGGATGATGATATCGGCGGTTCTTACTTACCAAATTTCTGTTCAGAAAAACCAGGAATTACCAATTAAAAGGGAGCCCGCTTATGAAAAAATTCATACTCACCGTTCTTTTGAGCTTTTGCGTTATAACTGTTATTCCCGGCCAGCAGAGTACGCGAATCGGCGGCACGGTAACGGATAAAAACGGTTCTCCGCTGCCCGGCGCAAATATAATAATACCTGCACTGGACCTGGGTGCAGCGACCGACGATAAAGGTAATTACAAATTCACGGTACCCGCTAAAGAGTCCACCGGACAACAGGTAGATATGATTGTAAGATACGTAGGATATAAATCCCAAACCGTATCGATTGCTTTAATCGGCAAAAATATCGAGCAAAATTTTTCATTGGATGAAGATATTTTTCAAAGTGAAGCAGTTGTGGTAACCGGCATTGCCTCAAAAACTTCCAAATCGATTGCCGAAGTATCCGTATCCAGGGTGAATGCCGTCGACTTAACTAATACCAGCACCTTCCAAACAATGTCTCAATTGGTCGAAGGTAAAATATCGGGAGTTCAAGTTACATCATCGTCCGGAAATGCCGGGGGCGGGTACAGATTTTATGTACGCGGGGGCGGCGGCTTGAACGGAGACGAGCAGCCGGTAATTTATATCGACGGAGTGAGGGTTGATAATGATGAGCTTATCGGTGCAGGCGCGGGGGGTCAGGGCATTAGTGTGTTGTCTTCGCTCGATCCGGAAAATATTGCAAATATAGAAGTCCTTAAAGGCCCTGCGGCTGCGGCGACCTACGGAACAAGCGGCTCAAACGGCGTTGTCCTCATAACCACAAAAAGCGGCGCTGGAGGCAGAGGCGGTGTGCAGCCGCTTTCCATTAATTATAAATATGCCTACGGGTTAAATACTCAATCTTATAAATACAAAACCAGCGACTTTGTTTCGGCAAATGATGCTAATGCGGTTTTCAGAGACGGGATAATACGGCAGAACACTATAAATATTTCGGGCGGTTCAAATTTACTTAGGTATTATGCTTCCTTCGACGATCGAAATGAAGAGGGCAACATCATAAATAACAGTATAAATAGAAAAGCATTAAGGGCAAATTTAACTTCCTATACAATCACTAATTTAACTCTGAAAGTTTCTTCCGGGTATAGCTTAACGGATATTAACCGGCCGATGAACGATAATGATATTACGGGTTTTTTGAACAATACTCTTACAAGCCCGGTTTCCTATCAGGATTTTGACAGCTCCTTAATTGTAAGAGAAAGAGATCATAACTTAATTGAATCTTTCACGGGGGGAGTACAACTTAACTATACGCCAATTAATAAATTGCAATTTTATTTTAACGGGGGAGTCAACATAGACAATTACCGGGATGATCAAACCTATCCCATTAATTATCTTATACCCGGCTATAGAGCAATAGTCAATCGGGATAATAAACAGTTTACCTTTGACTTCAACGGCAGATACTCCTATGATATATTTCCCGAATTACAGGCTACGTCCATAATCGGAGCTCAACTTTTTAACAGGACAACAACACATACACTTTTAGCGACGGAGGATTTTGCAACCGATTTAATTACCGATATCGGTGCAGGTGCCAAAGTAGATTATTACGGGGAATATTTTATAAACAATAAAGAAGCAGGTATTTTTACAGAGCATAATTTCTCATTTGAAAACCGGTATTTCTTTACGCTGGGACTGCGTGAAGATTATGCCAGTTCCATCGGAACAGAAACTCCCAGTATTATTTATCCCAAAGCAAGTTTGGCAGTAAGGCTTGACAGATACGGCTGGTTCCCTCCAAGTTTATTTAATTTATTTAAAATACGCGTGGCTTACGGCGAAAACGGGCAGCTCCCGGATGTGCTTGCTCCCATACCCTTTTTATGGGGAGCAACTACAGGCGGATACGGTCCGGGCGCTACTATAACCAACATCGGAAACGCTTCCATTAAACCGGAAAGAATAAAAGAAATCGAAACGGGATTCGAAGCGGAATTCTTTGAAAATTATTCCCTGGAATTTACCTATTACCGTCAAAATGCGTCCAATTCCATCGTTTATAGATTAGAGCCTCCAACTACGGGATTAACCGACAGCAATGTTCCGTTTAATATAGGCGGAATGAAAAGCTGGGGTTTTGAATCGCTTTTAAAAGTAAGCCTGATTCGTTCACGAGATTACGGACTTGATCTCGGCTTTATATGGAATTATCAGAAAAATGAGGTTACCGACCTCGGAGGTGCCGAACCGATTTATGATCATTTTGATGTTAATGTAATCAAAGTAGGATTACCGAAGCATGAGTTTTTTACCTGGAAAGTTCTCGGCGCTAAATTTAATTCCGACGGAACTTATGCCGGCGTAAATGCAACGGACAATCGCGTGGATTTAGGAAATCCCATTCCGAATCATACCGGGTCTTTTTCGATTAGTATTAAGTTCCTTAAAAATTTAAATTTGTACGCGCTAGCCGGCTGGGCTCTTAACAGAAAGATGTTTAACTTCACGAAATTATTCGCAGCTATGTACGGCAATATCCCCGAATACAATACCCTTGAAGCCAAATTGGGCCTTACTACCGCTTATCCGGAGATTACTCGTTTAACGCCGGGTACTTCCGAATATGTAAACGCAGCAAACAGCTTCGCCCAAATGGATTACTCTTATTACGGAAATTATATTGAAAATGCGCAGTATTTTAAAATTAGGGAAATAAGCTTAAGCTGCAGTCTCAAAGATTTATTTTCCCGCTTCGGATATAGTTATTTGAAAGATATAACTATCGGAATTTCCGCTCTAAATGTTTGGACGCTTACAGATTATTCTGGAGCGGATCCCGAAGTCGACTTCACAGGAAGCAGGACGTTGTCAAGAGGACAGGATTTCTTCACGCTGCAGCACCCCAGAGCCTACAATTTATGGGTTAAAGTCGGATTATAAAAAGGAGATTAAAATCATGAGAAAATTAAATCTAATTGTGTTTTTATATACAGCTTCAATTGTTTTTATTTCATGCAAGAATTATGTTGCTAATGTTGATCCGCTAGTTACGGACGTGGAAGATTCCCAGCTTAATAATGAAGCTCAAATACCATTTGTAGTAAAAGGCGTAGAAACACGTTTCGCTTTTGCTCTTGGTCAAACTCATGTATGTGCGGCGGGTTTATCAGATGCCTTCTTTTTCGATCGCAACGTACCGGCTGCTTCATTCCCGTCGTTTGGGGAAATTGATGCGGGGCATATTCAATTAACCAACAATTCGATTGACGCGGCGTATAATACTGTCGGTCAATTTATGTATTATGCCGATGATCTCATAAGAAGGATGAATTCGATTACTTTTTCGGATGCTTCCGTAAGAAACAACGCCTTATTTACCGGTTTCTTTTACGGCGGGTATGCACGTTATCTGTACGCTACTTTTTTCGGGTTAAACCCGACCGAGGGCGGTTCCCCTTTAGACGGCGGTCCTTTTGTAAATTCAAACGACATGTATGATCTTGCTATTGACAGATTCAAGGAGTCGTTAAATTTTATAAACGATGATTTAATGAAAAGAACCGTTTACTCTGTTATCGCAAGAGCATATTTATATAAAGGTGATTATGCAAATGCAGCAAGCTTTTCCGCACAAGGAATGATTAACGGTGATGCTCCTTTCCAGGCTTTGCACAATTCCATCCAGGATAATTTCTGGTGGGAACAGGCGGGTGCCTTCCGGCCTCAGTTTGTCGCGGATTTTAGATTCAAAAACTATATAGATACGGACCCGAACGAGGCCAACAGGATAAAATTAGATTCGGTTACGGGACTCGACGAAAGTACAATGTATTATTACCAGGTAGTTTACCCGGAAGATAGTTCTCCTCAAAAAATAATTACCTGGCAGGAAAATAATTTGATGAGGGCGGAATTAATCCTCCGCGGTTTCGGTTCCGGGGATGCATTGGCCTTAGTTAATGAGGTCAGAGCCTCTCACGGAATTGCTCCGCTTGCTTCGGTTGATCTTAACGTTATTTATACGGAAAGGGATAAGGAATTATTCGCCTCGGGTAACCGTCTTGCTGACCAAAGACGGTTTAATAAATGGCATCTGGGTGCGGGTACATGGGAATATCTCCCTGTAACCGAAAGAGAAAGGGACGGTAATCCGAATATTTAATAGAATTAACTTCCTCTGCCCGTCATGGAGTTTGCATTGAAGGGCAGGGGAAATATCTATATAAATGATTGACTTTAATTTAAGAAAGGCTTAAAATAATTATAAAACTTTCGTATAAGGGGTTATATAATACTGTCTATTTTCAACATCTTCCGTTTTTCATCCTCTTATAAACACTGCTGATAATTTAAGTTAGTTAACGTATCGGGTTTCCCTCTGTTCGTAAAATTGGAGCGGTATTTTTATGACCGGGGAAATGATTGCATTGGTATACAGATATAAAAATGATTACAAACTCTCCAAATCTTATTTCGATACGGTAAGAATTCAGATAGAGCGCATGCTTAAGAATAATCCAGACAACCTCTACTTACACCGTGCTTTGAGTTTTAGTTATGCAATATTAGATAAGAAAAATAGCGCAATTTTTGAAATGGATAAAGGCTGGATTTCACAAGGGGTAAATGATTATGTACTTGGTGAAAATATTTACAAGCCGTTAAATATGTTAAAGATGTATATAATTACAGGGGATTATGAAAATGCTTTAAAACAGATTGAGCTTTCTCTTTCCAATCAAACAGGCTTATCAATAAACAAATTAAAACTCGACCCGCTATATGATCCTCTGCGAAAACTGCCAGGTTATAAAACTATAATTGATAAGTATTCCAAAGAATTTATAGACTAAAATTAAATACAATTAATGAAGGTTATAAAAATCGGAATTATAATTATCGTGAATAAAATAGTTTAACTAAAAATTAATACAAAATTTTTGACAGAATGTTCTAATAATAGAGGAGAAAGAATATGAAACTAAAAATTACTATCATTTTTTTCTCGTTGTTTACACCTATTCTTTTATTTGCGGCTGGAAATGGAATAATTCAAGGTAAAGTCACAGATAAACAGACGGGTGAAGTTTTACCTGACGCAATAGTTATGGTTCAGAAAACCTCTTTTGGTGCTTCTGCTGATGTCAATGGTAAATACAGCATTGTAGTACCCGCCGGAAATTATACGCTGATAGCGAGATATCTTGGTTACCAGAGTGTAACTCGTGATGTTCAGGTGAAAGAAGGAGAAACAATAACAGAGAATTTTGAGTTGCTGCCGTCTCAACTTACAATGAATCCGGTTGTAGTAACAGCAATGGGTGGGGAGATGTCTCGGGAAAAGATGGGTACTCCTGTTTCTAGTGTTTCCGGGGACGCTATCGTACAATCCGGTGCACATGATCCAATTTCCGGTTTAGAAGGTAAAGCTGCAGGAGTTTATACCAGTGAAACAGGCGGAGATCCTGGAGCTGCAACAAGAATTATATTAAGAGGAGTCCGTAGTTTGATGAGTGACAATCAGCCGCTGGTGGTTTTAGATGGTGTGCCTATTTTTTCATCGGTAATATATGGTGAAAATGTAAATGGTGCTGTAGGCGGAGTTTCTGCTTTTTCTACTTTAAATGATATAAATCCGAACGATATTCAGTCGGTTGAAATTTATAAAGGTCCGTCTGCAGCTGCTATTTGGGGGTCAAGAGCTGCAAATGGTGTTATTGTAATAAAAACAAAATCCGGGTCATTTTCTCCGAACCATAAAATGCACATTTCATTACGGGAGAATATTCAGTATGATCAACTTCTTAGGCAGGAACCTCTCCAGACAAAATTCGGCCAGGGAGCCAATGGTGCATATATGTGGAATTTACCGTTTAGCTGGGGAGATATAATCGCAGACAGGAGCGGCGCAGCCGATGTATTGAGCAATCCTAAGTATGCTTATTCAGAAATTTTACAAAAGAATTCAAAGCAGGTTTATAACAACGCTAATGCGCTTTATCGAAAACCGATTTCGAATGAGTATGGTCTAACTGTGAGCGGCGGCGACCAGTACCAAAATTTCTACATCGATATCGATAGACTGGATCAGAAAGGTATTGTACTTGCCAACCAGAATTATGCAAGGACTTCAATACGTGCCGATGTCAGCAAAACGTTCAGCGAACATGTAACCTGGCACGTGAATGCTTCATATATCAACAGTTCCACTGATCGAATTCAGCAAGGCTCAAATATATCCGGTCTATTACTCGGCGAATATCGAACTCCGCCGGATTTTAACAACCAACCTTACCTCGTTAATTATGTCTCTTCAGGTGGCATAATAACCCCGGATCAGCAAAGAACTTTTAGAAATAGCTCAGGTGATCCGTCCTTAGGTCCCGGCTATAATAATCCTTTTTTTACTGTATATGAGGATCCGACTAATTTTAAAATAAATAGAATTTTGGCTTCTTCAGATATTACTTATAATCCATTGTATTGGCTGAACTTTACTTACCGTGCCGGTGTAGACTATATAAGCAATGATAATACAAGTACTTTGGCTTATGGTGACGCCACTAGCCCTAGTTTAGAAGGACAATATTATAACCAATCTTTTTCCCAATATATGGTTAATTCAGATCTTCAAGGACGGGCAATACATGACTTCAACTCTGATTTTTCAAGTTCTTTACTTTTGGGTTTTCATATAGATCAACAGCAGTATAACTCGATAGGAATTCAAGCATCTTCATTTCTGATTCCAACAGCGCCCCCTTCCTTTCAAAATACTTTGACTTATGTCCCTCGTCAATATGAATATACTATTCGGAATGCCGCAATGTATGGACAATTAGATCTCTCATTATATAAGCAATTATTTTTAAGCCTATCAGGAAGAGATGAAAGCTCATCTACTTATGGCACTTCCACAGCCGGATTGTATTTCTATCCGTCTGCAAGCATAGCATGGCAGTTTACAAAACTGCCGCTATTTGAGGGGAATAATATATTAACTTATGGAAAGTTAAGAGCAGCTGTTGGAACTGCAGCAAATCAACCGCCGGTTTATACTTCTTTAACCTACTACACCGGCAACCCAGTTATTGGAAACGGCTGGGGATCGGCAATAGGTCTTCAATATTACGGTGGAGGTGCACTAATAAATTATTTAATGGGCAATCCAAACATCGGGCCGGAAAAGACGACAGAGACTGAATTCGGCGTGGATTTAAAATTATTAAATGATAGAGTATCATTAGGAGCAACTTATTATATAGATAATACAACGGATGCTATATTAGATCTTCAGGTTGCTCCTACATCCGGTTTTCAGGCCATTGAAAAAAATGCTGCAACGTTGACAAACAAGGGAACTGAGCTTTATGCGGGTATTGATTGGTTTCAATTAGGTGCATTCTCCTGGTCTACAAAAGTGAATTGGTCGGCTAACAAAAATAAAGTTACAAATCTTTCAGGAGTAACTAATGTTGCCTTAAATGGTTTCTCTGATCCATATTCCGCGGCTGTTCTTAACGAACCTGTTGGTGTACTATATGGTACACGCTGGGATCGCCAGAAGGATAGTAATGGGAACATAATACCCGGCAGCCCATTGGTTCTTGACGAAAATGGCTTTCCGCAGGTAGCGGCTACTCCTGGTGTAATAGGCGATCCAAATCCAAAGTGGCGGATGGGCTTAACAAATGCATTTAGATTCCGGAGATTTACATTAAGTGTTATGATTGACTTTAAACAAGGCGGGCAAGTTTGGAATGGAACTAAAGGTGCTCTTTCATACTTTGGGACTGCCGGTTACCAAAACTGGTGGACAACCATTTGTACAAAGCAAGCAACAACATTAAAAAACTTTGATGGCTTTACTGTTGCAGAAATGGCACAAGGGCAAGACTGGGGTTTGTCAAAAATGCCTGCTAGTGCTGCTTTTAGAAAGAATAGCGATGGTACATATTCCTTTCGCGGCTATGTTCATGACTTCGGCGGCGGGCCTGTTATTGTTGATGAATCATATTTTTATGATGGTCCCGGTTCCGGTTTTACCGGTCCTTCCGAGCAATTTATTGAAGATGGTAGCTATGTAAGATTGAAAGAGGTGGCCCTGTCATATTTGCTGCCGATGAGTTCCTTCGGAATTGAAAGTTTGCAGTTTACATTGATAGGGAGAAATCTTGTTCTCTGGACAAATTATACCGGTGTAGACCCGGAAACTAATTTGACCGGTCCTTCTAATGGGCAAGGTCTTGACTACTTTAATGATCCAAGTATCAAGACATGGATTTTCTCGATACGGATAAATTATTAAAAGAAAGGAATTAGATTATGAAAAAGAACAGTGAATACGTAGTAATAATAACAGCCCTGACCTTTTCCATATTATTGGCAGCCTGCAAGTCTTTTACTAATGGATATGATGTTAGTCCGATTGCTCCTTCCAATTCACCGGCCACAAAGCTTTTTTCCGGTTCTCAGGGTGCTTTCAATACATTCATGGAAGGTTTCCCTTCTATGGATGCAGCATTGTGGACTCAGCAAGCTACAGGTAGTGATAGACAATTTCAAGCATACTATAGCTATACTACATCGGCTCAAGACTTTCAGAGCGATTGGGCAATTGCTTATTCTAATGTACTGATGAATCTACGCTTAGTTGAAAGTGAGGCCTCCGATGAGGGGCAGCCTAACTTAGTAGGTGCGGCAAAAATACTTGAAGGAATAGAAATGGGAACTGTTACAGCTCTTTGGAGTGATGTTCCTTATTCGCAGGCGGTCCAACCTCAAACTACTCTTACTCCGAAATTCGATGCGCAGCTTACCGTATATAACGAAGTACAGACAACATTGGATGACGGTATCTCATTATTATCGGCAAATGCGAGCACGCTTCCGGTTGATATTTTTTCTTCAGCAGGGAATCCAAGCATCTGGTTAGCAGCGGCCCATACCGCGAAAGCCCGATATTATATGCATGTTGCCCGTCACGACAACTATAGTAGTGCCGATCTGCAAAAGGTTATTTCCGAAGCGCAGCAAGGTATATTGGCAACTGATGGTTCGCAGGATTTTATGTTTCTACATACCGGAGGAGTCTGGAATGGTGATATGAATCTATGGAATTCATTTTTAGTTACCGACAGGTCTGGATACATTAGTGCTAATAATAACTTTGCCGTACCGATGATGAAAGCATTAGCTCTTGACGGTAAGACAGACGATAGCGGAAGACTATCTTACTATTTTACACCTGACGGTCAGGACCTTAATACTTCTTCCGGTGGAGCGTATTCCGCAACCTCACCTTATCCGATCGTAAGAGCTTCGGAGACTCACCTCCTTTTAGCAGAAGCTTATACTCGACTTGGACAAACCGGCAGTGCTATTACAGAACTTAATAACGCGCGGCGGTATAATAATAATGTATTCAACGACAATTCGGCAGATTATGTTGCATCAGACCCGGCTGTAAATAGTAGCGCTAACCTGCTTCAAAGCATCTTCGACGAAGAGTATCTTTCTTTGATGCATCAGGTAGAGGTTTTTAACTTTGCGAGGAGAATTAATTATCAAATTCAGTATACGGATTCAACCGGAACGGTTATTAAGTTAACACCTTCAAACGGCACACAATTCCCGCAGCGTTTCTTTTATCCGACAAACGAAATTACTGCTAATCCTAATACACCGGTTCAATCCGCATCAGATCTTTTTAAAGCGACAACAGTAAATACACCTTAGATTTTCAGTTATTTTATGACTTGTAGATTTAAATCTTACTGTCAGCATTTTTCCCGTTCCGCCTTCAAGGCGGAACGGGATATTATAGTTCTTTGGAAATTTATATCTCTTTATTAATATTGTATAAAAACCAGTTGTATGAATTAGATTTTAAATGTTCAATAAAGAGAGAGACGTATTAAAAAGCTAATTTGTTCTTTAATGGACAATCTTTCTTGTTTAATAAATTATAATATAGAATGAAATTATTTAATTGCGGTGGGAAAAGATACCTTACAAATTAATAGGGCGATACTATGATCAATAGAACTAATTCACACTAAAAAATTCTAGAAAATATCGGCGAAGCTTGTCTACTCCCGATTTTGTCGGGATTCGTAAGTCATACCAACCTGTGCTTAATCTACGGCAGGCAATGCGGACCTACCCGTAAAGTTTGTTAAATTTAAAAGAGATTAAATATGAAATAAAATGTAAATTATAGAAGTAGGATTTTTTGAATAGTAGATTGGTTAGTAGCCTATTAATTAAATGGGTGATATAATGATCGGCAAAACCATATCACATTATTCGCCAAAGGTGGATCAGTCTCCTGCTGATAAAATCCTTGAAGAATTGGGACGGGGCGGACCTGTCCGACGAAGCAATTTTAATTATTCAACTAATAATATCATGAAAAAAATTAAGTATTGCTTTGCAATGAATTATCAAGGCGAAGCCGGAAGCCTTCTTATCGACTGGATATTATCATGATAGGGGAAATTATATCACATTATAGAATAATTGAGAAACTAGGCGAAGGCGGAATGGGCGAAGTATATAAAGCCGAGGACACAGTATTGAAAAGAACCGTAGCCTTAAAGTTTCTCCCGCCTTCCGTCTCGAACGACGAATCCGCACGAAAAAGATTTACGCACGAAGCCGTAGCCGCATCCGCGCTCGATCATCCCAATATCTGTACAATATATGAAACCGGCCAAACCGAAGACGGGCGGCTGTATATATCCATGGCATATTATGATGGTGAGACGTTAAAAGATAAAATTATGAGAGGCCCGCTGGAAATTGATGAATCGTTAAGTATCTTTCTTCAGGTTTGCGAAGGACTGGAGAAAGCACATAAAAACGGAATCATTCACAGGGATATAAAACCTACCAATATTTTTATAAAAACCGACGGATTAGTTAAGATACTGGATTTCGGACTGGCGAAAGTAAAGGGTCAAACACGGTTAACGCAAACAGAATCGACGGCAGGCACAGTGAACTATATGTCTCCCGAACAGGCAAGAGGCGAAGAAGTCGATCAAAAAACGGACATCTGGTCGTTGGGAATAGTACTTTATGAAATGCTAACCGGTACATTGCCGTTTAATTCCGAGTTTGACCAGGCAGTAATTTATTCCATATTAAATGAGGATCCCGATCTAAGCAAAATCCCGGCAGTATTAATATCAATTATAAAGAAAACAATTAACAAAAATCTTAATGAAAGATATCAGAAAATCGAAGAGTTGACGGATGATATCTATTATTTACAGAATAAATCTTTAAAAAAAATCCGCCGCTCAATTGTAAAGTTACATGGCAGATTAAAATTAAAGACAAAGACAATTTTTATTTTGGCTTTAATATTTATATCGGCACTTACGGTAATTTTTTATTTGTATAAGGGTAATAATGCACATAATGTAAAAGCAGCGCAAGAGTCAACATATCAAACTCCCCGAAAATCTCTTGCGGTTATGTATTTTGATAATATTCCGGATCCTAAAGACAAAGACCATACCGGAGAAATGTTAACCAATTTATTAATTACTTCACTTTCGCAGGTAAAAGAAATAGATGTTATCAGCAGGGAAAGGCTGCTTGATATCCAAAGGAATTTAGGACGGTTTGAGACCAAGAGTCTTTCGCCTTCTTATGCAGAGAAAGTTGCTCATCAAGCAAATGTCAATACCATGCTGATAGGAAGCATCATACAGGAAAAGCCTAATCTAGCGGTCACTGCCTGGCTAATCGATGTTGAAACAGGAAGGATAATAAATTCACATAAAGTAACAAAATATCACGACAGCAATATTTTTGTTTTAGTAGACAGTCTGGCTTATTTGCTGCGGACCGATTTTAGAATCGCTTCTGCTTCAAAATCTGAAGTAAGACCTGTTTCGGAGGTAACTACAAATTCTCCGGAAGCATATCGCGCCTATATAGAAGGGATAAACCTTTTCAATAAGAATTACCTTAACGAAGCAGGTGCTGCATTTGAACGCGCAATTGAAATCGACAGTAATTTTGCGATGGCCTATAATTGGTTGTCATATCTGACGGCAAATCCGCGGAAAAATTGGGAATTATTTCAAAAAGCCGTTAGTCTGGTTGACAAAACCACGGAACGTGAAAGGTTATATATTCTTGCAACAAATTATTTCCTATATGATGATCAAAAAAAGGCGGAAAAGATGCTCGAAAATATTATTAATAGATATCCGCATGAAATTCGAGCTTATGAACTATTGGGAAGAGTATATGGCCAAATGTTGTCGACACAAAAAGCTGCGGAAGTATTTAAACTCGGTTTAAAAATAAATCCCTCCGCAAAGCGTCTTTTAAATGATCTGTCATATAACTATCTATTTCTTAATCAGAAACAAAAAGCGCTTAATACCGTAAATGATTATATAAAATTGGCTCCTGCGGAACCGAATCCTTATGATACAAAGGGGGACATATACTCATTTTACATGCAATATGATTCCAGCCATGCTGCTTTTCAGAAATCATTTGAACTTCGAAATGATTACTCTACGGAAAAACTTGGATTCCAAGCCGTTGCAAGAGGGAAATATGATGAAGCCGAAAGATACTTTGAGATAAGCAGATATAAAAATCCGGTTATTGAAATCCACAAAGGAAAAATGCTTAAAGCAATAGAAAAATTAAATGTAATTTTAATTTCTCATAAGGATAGTATATCTATACTTTATAAATTGTTACCGCTTTACTATGAGGTCGGTCAGTACCCTGAAATGCTTCATATAGCAAAAGAATTATCAAAAAATTTGAAAAAATATCCTCCTGAAAAATTCTATGGAAGACAATATATAGCATGGGCTTTGGTGAAAAACGGTAAGCAGGAAGAAGCAGATAAAATGATGAAGGAATTAAAAAGGAATGCGGTAAATAGTTCTCCTCGTCAGCAAATCATAATAAAATATTCATCTGCCGTCATTTCATTTGAAAAAGGTGACTATAATTCTGCATCCCGGAAATTCGCAGAAGTTTTTGCGGAAATCCCGCCGAAACATTGGCCGAGTATCTTTTTTGCGGTTGCCTTACTTAAAACCGGTAAAGTAGCCGATGCAATAAACATATTTCAGCAAATTACAAACTGGCCTCCAGATTACGGTCTTGAATTGTTCTGGGCAATACCGGAGAGTTTTGAATCTTGGCCCATTCCGACTGTAAAAGCACATTATTGGCTCGGTGTTGCGTACGAGAAAGAAGGTAATAAGAACAAAGCCATCAAAGAATACGAGACATTTCTGAAAATTTGGAAAGATGCTGATTTTAATTCGCCGGAGATAAAAGACGCAAAAGCTCGAATTCAAATGTTAAAACGGATTGCAATTAAAGACTGAATATATACCTAAAAGTAGATCACAGGGGCGACCTGTCCGCCGAAACTCAACGCAACATCCAAAAGGTGAGTTATGATTGGTGAAACAATTCTTCATTATAAAATCTTAGAAAAGCTGGGCGAAGGCGGAATGGGCGTTGTTTATAAAGCCGAGGACACCGTATTAAAAAGAATCGCAGCATTAAAGTTTCTCCCGCCTTCGGCCTCAAACGACAAATCCGCACGTAAAAGATTTACGCACGAAGCAGTAGCCGCATCCGCGCTGGATCATCCCAACATCTGCACAATATATGAAACCGGCCAAACCGAGGAGGGGCAGCCATTTATAGCTATGGCTTATTACGAAGGAGAGACGCTGAAGGAAAAAATTAATAAGGGCCCGCTGGATATCGATGAATCGATAAATATTATTCTTCAGGTCTGTGAAGGTCTTGAAAAAGCACATAAGAACGGGATCATCCACAGGGATATAAAACCTTCCAATATTTTTATAACGACCGACGGTTTAGTTAAGATACTGGATTTCGGACTGGCGAAAGTAAAGGACCAAACACGTTTGACGCAAACAGAATCGACGGCGGGCACCGTGAACTATATGTCTCCCGAACAGGCAAGAGGCGAAGAGATCGATCAAAGGACGGACATCTGGTCATTGGGAATAGTACTATATGAAATGCTTACCGGGACACTGCCCTTTAATGCCGAATATGACCAGGCGGTGATATATTCGATATTGAACGAGAACCCGGATCTGGAAAAAGTCGCCAAAGAACTAAAGCCTATACTGCAAAAAGCAATAACGAAATCTCAAAAGGAAAGATACGGAAAAATAGAAGAGTTAATATCCGACATCGAAGTCTTACGGAATAAAACAAAAGGCGGAAAATATTTATCTTTTGCAAAAAGGAAAATAATCGGAAGAACAAAGATAATATCCATCTCATTTGTTGGTGCCGTAATAATGCTATTCGCAGTTTATTATTTCTCGGCGGGAGTTAATTCAAAGGATTCGGTTACAACAACGGCCCAAAAGAAAATGATAGTAGTACTCCCGTTTATAAATTTAGGTCCTGCCGGGGAAGAATATTTTGCTCAAGGGATGAGAGAAGAAATATCAAATAAATTAGCCGAACTTGGGAGCATCGGCGTGATTTCCAGAAGCAGTGCGGAACAAATTGCGAAATCGAATAAAACCGCAAAGGAAATCGGAAAAGAACTGGGAGTCGATTACATACTTGAAGGCACCGTTCAATGGGAGAAAAACAAGGATAAAATAAGCCGCATAAGAATAATTCCTCAGCTAGTAAGGACTTCCGACGACGAAAATATCTGGTCGGATTCTTACGACAGGGTTATTAATGATGTTTTTAAAGTGCAGAACGAAATAGCTCAAAATGTTGTCGATAAACTGGGTATAAAAATTCTGCCCCGCCAGTTTGCTTCGGAATCTCCGCCTACAAATAATCTCGACGCGTACGAATATTATCTTAAAGCCAGCAGGCTTGAATTCGGACATATTTCCAATCCAGATATTTTAAAAAGTATAAACAATTATAAAACCGCTATTGAACTTGATTCCAATTTTGCCGCCGCACACGCTTTATTGGCCACCGTATATATGGGATCATATTTCTATGTTAAAAGAGACCCGGCGATTCTTAAAAAAATTTCCCAACATCTGCAGAAAGCCAGGGAGCTTAATCCCAATCTTGCCGAGGTACACCTGGCGCAGGGATTTTATTACTTTTATTTCATGCCGAACGGATTACAAAAAGTATTGGAAGAATTTAAGAAAACACTGGAAATACAGCCGAACAATGCGGAGGCTGATTTAATGATAGGTGCAATTTACCAATATTTAGGTAAGTATGAATTAAGACTGCCTTTCGATTTAAAAGCTTTCTCTTTGGATCCGTTGAATGCAAGGTACGCCCGTGCCGTAGGATATTCCTATTACGACAGGCGGGATTATATAAATGCGGATAAATATTTTAAAAGAGCAGCGGAATTATCTCCGGATGAAAGTGCAATATTTTTCGCTCTTGCTATTAATTATGCAGACTGGAAAGGCGATACGAAACTTGCCAGACAGGCTGCTGATAAGATAAAGAATGATAAGTATTTAGCATTTTACCCGAATATTTTTATCTATTTAAATATAATTGACGGGAATTTCGATAAAGCTTTGCCGCAATTAAAAACTTCAAAAAAAGAATATGAAGACTCATATTTTAATTTTACACCGAATTACCTAATGATCGCCTTAATTTATAAATATTTGAAAAAGGATAATCTATCAAAAATATATTTTGATTCGTCTAAATCCCAGTTAAGAAATTTAATGTCGCTTAAGCCGGGCGATATCCGCCTGCCCTTGTCCTTATCGATAACATATGCAGGTTTGGGTCAAAAATCCAAAGCGTTCGATGAATTCAAAAAAGCAATGAAATTAATGCCTGAGAATATTGAAATATTACCGAAACAGGATCAAGCGTTGTATCTCTCAAGAATATATACTCTAATTGGGGATAATGATAACGCATTCAAGCAAATTGACTACTTGCTTTCAAATTACACCGGGTTCTCAATTAATAGACTCAAACACGATCCGGTATACGATCCGTTAAGGAATCTTCCGGGATATAAAGCTATTATAGCTAAATATTTGAATGATGAGTGAAAATGAAATTGGTGCTTCATTCTCCGGGATAAAAGAAAATACCAACTAAAGAAAATATAAGTATTTATCGCATTGTCTGACTGTACAATTGCCGGATTGTCTGAAACAAGGGGACAATTCAACAATTTAGCAATTTAACCATTTATTCAATTACCCCTTTTGCGAAACGGGATTCTAAGAAGAGAGAAGATATAATGTTTAATTACTAATAATTAAGCTGTTTTTATATAAAATCGCATTCATTTCCGAATTGAAATTTTGTGCGGATCTCTGGAACGTTTTTTGTTTTTAAGCATAAAATTATAACCTTTAAAATGCGCGAAGAAAAGGACAGTTTAGGCAAAATAAACGTTCCTGAAGATGCTTTTTACGGTATTGCCACTCTAAGGGCCCTTGATAGTTTCCCGATTACAAACGAGCGGGTAAATCTTGGTTTGATTAGAGCTTTTTTAACCGTTAAAAAAGCAGCCGCAGGGGCAAATCGTAAGATCGGAAAGCTGGATGCCGATAAACATAAATTTATAGATCAGGCCGTCAATCTATTAATAGAAGAGACCGAACAGGCTGCGGGAAAAGAATCGTTCTCGATTTATGAAAAAATAATAATCGATCCCTACCACGGAGGCGCCGCGTTTCCTTTAAATGCCAATATCAATGAAATAATAGCCAATACTGCTCTTGGGATTATGGAGAAAAAATTAGGCAGCTATGAAGTCGTACATCCCGTAAACGACATTAATATGTCTCAATCGGAAAAAGGCGTATACCTTACGGCTTTAAAAATTGCCTCCTTATTGCTGACGAAGGAATTGACCGAGGCATTTTCCATTCTTAAAAAATCTTTGGAAGAAAAGGGGAAGGATTTTGACGCCGTAGTTAAGCTCGGGAGGGACAGGCTTCAGGATGCGAATGCGATTACACTCGGGCAGGAATTCGAATCGTGGGCCGGTATGATCAACAGGGATATAAAACGCCTTCTGAACGGCGTGAACAGTTTTGAAATTATATATCCCGGAAGCGCGGCTGCGGATAACTTGTCCTCGGCGGAAGAAGAATATGCCCGGGCATATTACGACGAACTTAAACGAATTACGGAACTGTCTCTGGAAAAATCCGCAAATACCTCGGAAGTAGATCAAAACCTTGACGAATTTTTAAGCTTACACAGTTTAATAAAATCCGGCGCTTCTTCGATTATAAAAATATGCAATGATTTGAGGCTGCTTTCAAGCGGTCCCTACGGCGGTCCGGGTGAAATATCCCTGCCCGCTGTTTACGAAGATAACGGTTTAATACCGGAGAACAATAATCCTGCAGTTCTGGAAAATACTTTGCAGGTTGCCGAGCTGGTGAAAGGGCACGACGCCGTGATATCCAATCTGGTTTCCGCGGGAAACCTGGAATCAAATGCCTTCTTACCATTAGTAGCGCACCTGTTTTTAAAATCGATTGAGATGCTGAGAGATTCGGTAATTAATCTTGCGGTAAAATGCGTTCAAGGCATTGAAGCGAACGTTGAAAGGTGCAGGAAAAACCTCCTTGACTCAAACGCGGTTGCGGCTTCGCTTAAAAATATTTTCGGCGGCGAAAAAATTTCAAAAATAATAAAGGAATCCGAAGAAAAAGGTATTTCGGTTGTCGAACTGCTTAAGCAGAAAAAAATCTTATCCGAAAAAGAATTGGTAGGTTTAATATCCAGAGAAATGGGGATAAAAAGTGAACGGCGTACTTAATACCGAAAAAAAACATGTTGTTTTCATCGGCAAAAAAACTGTCGGTAAGTCGTCTCTGATAAGCGCATTGACGGGGAAGGACCCGCGTACCTTAAACGAATTTACATGTAATTCAAAGGATTCGGTAAAGAGATCAGTAAAACTTCCCTTGTGCAGCGAAGTAGATTTGACGGACGCGGCAGGTATTGAAGACGGTCCGGAAACCGGGACAAAAATAATAAATAAAACCATAAAAGCGATCACCGGAGCCGACTTTGCGGTTGTTGTTCTTGACGCGAGGGACAGGCTCATACCGGAAGAAGTTCGGATCTTCAGATATCTTCAAAAAATATCAACACCATATATTATCGTTGTAAACAAGATCGAGTACGGCGTAAATCCTCTTTTACTTTCGGAAATCAAATGGCTTCATTCAATCCATTTTGAAGTGTCGTGTGCGGAAAATGTCGGGATCGAAGCTCTTAAAAGAAAGCTGCTGCGCATGCTGCAGGAAGAAGAAGTAACTCCTATTATCAGCGACCTTTTGTGCCAGGGGGACGTGGTAGTACTTGTTATCCCGCATGACTCCGATTCGTTTAAAAGCAGGACGGTAGTTCAGCAGATAAAAACAATCAAAGAAGCGCTTGAGGAAGATACGATTGTCGTCGTTGTAAGCGATACCGAATTGCGGTCCGTTCTTTATGCGCTTAAAAACCCTCCCGACTTAGTCGTGACCGACGGCCAGTCGCTTATAAGTATTGCGGAAGATTTACCGGAGACCGTCAGGCTGACTACATTTCCCATATTAATGGCAAGGCACAAGGCGGATCTGCCTGCATTTATAAAGGGATTGAAAGCCGTCGAAACTCTCAATGACGGCGATAAGGTGCTGATTGCCGAAGCTTGTACCCATCATAACCCGGACGACGATATGAGCAGTGAAAAAATCCCCGGATGGTTCAAAAGATATGCTAAAAAGAATATTAGTTTTAAAATCAACCGCGGAGGGGACTTCCCGGATAATATTTCAGATTATAAATTAATAGTTCATTGCGAAGGATGCATGCTTTCCCGGCAGGCGCTGAAGGCAAGGATTAAACAAGCTGCAATTCTGGATATTCCGATCATAAATTACGGTATTTTCGATTCATTCATTCACGGCGCAATCCCGCGCGCTCTCGAGCCTTTCGGAGAGGCTGTAAACCAAATTTGAAAAATATAGTTGTGTATTAAAATTCAACAGCACTTATCATAAACGAGATAGCAGTAAATAGCTTCTAAATGATATTTCTTAAAAATAAGGAAAGATTTATAGTTGCTAAATTTTCGTACTCGTTAATTAAGTATCTTTTTTGGAAACTGCTTTTTCCAATAGTAGGAAAAAAACGCGCCGGTTTGTTTCTCCGGTAAAATTTGTTATTTAATATATCGCAAAGCGGTATTATTTATGGCATTCAATATGAATGTGATTGTATGAACAAAATGAGGAGATCATGCATTCGCATATTTTCAGGAACTACGAGGCCGACGAGAAAAGCTGTTTAATTCCTTTACTGCAGGATGTTCAAAATATTTACGGTTATTTGCCGGAAACGGCCATGCAGGAAGTGGCCGATTTTATCGGGTTACCTTTAAGCCGTGTTTACGGCGTAGCCACTTTTTATAATCAATTCAGACTTGTCCCGCTAGGTGAAAATATAATCAAAGTCTGCCGCGGAACCGCCTGCCATGTTAAAAACTCGGCCAATATTCTTTTTGCTCTGGAAACCGCGCTTAATATTAAAGCCGGAGAAACTACAAGAGATAAAAAATTTACAATCGAAGTTGTTAATTGCATCGGAGCGTGCAGCATAGCTCCCGTAATAACGGTGAACGACGACTATTACGGAAGGATTACGGTAAAAGATATTCCGGGCATAATAAAGAGGTATTCAAAGGCTGCCAAACAATCCGCGAAACACGAAGCCCCGGAAGCGGGGCCGGAGGTAAGTCTTGCATGAATAATTTTATTGAGAAATGCTGCGAACGATGCTGGCACAGTCCGGCAAATCCCTGCGATCTGTTTTTACGATGCTGTACTGAGGGTCCGCTGTGTCATAACGACAAAGACTGCATCGACAAAATTAAACTTCTCAACAAGCAGTTGAAGTACGAGTCGCATGAAGTGCCGGTTATTTTTATCGGGATGGGAACATGCGGATTGGCGGCGGGAGCGCAAAAAGTAAAAGACGCCATATACGACGAGCTAAGGAGGTTAAATATAAAGGCGGTGGTTGAACCTACCGGCTGCGTTGGCTACTGCGCCAGGGAAGTAATTGTAGATGTAAAATTACCCGGTCGTGACAGGATATCCTATTGCGAGATCACGCCTAAAATAATCCCTCGTTTCATACAGAAAACACTGATTGAAAAAGGCATTTTCAAGGAAAAGCTGCTGGGTACGCACGGAACGGCCGCAGATGAGGTACCCGCTCTGAGCGATGATCCGTTCTTCAAGCACCAGTTGAAAATTGTGCTGGAGCATTGCGGGATAATAAACCCTACTTCGATTGATACTTATATCGCTTACGGCGGTTTTAAGGCGCTGGATAAGGTTTTAAGATTAATGAAGCCTGAAGAAGTTATAAAAGAAGTATTTGACAGCGGCTTGAGAGGAAGAGGCGGGGCGGGCTTCCCGACCGGCAAAAAATGGGAACTTACGGCAAAGGAAAAAAGCGAAAAAAAATACCTTATATGCAACGCGGACGAAGGGGACCCAGGCGCATTTATGGACCGCTCGGTGCTGGAAAGCGATCCGTTTAAAGTAGTTGAGGGAATGATTATTGCCGCCTATGCCGTCGGTACGGATGAAGGTTATATATACTGCAGGGCCGAATATCCCCTGGCGATAGAAAGACTCGAAAATACTATTGCGCAGTGCGGACTTTACGGTCTGCTGGGGAGTAATATCCTAAACAGCGGATTTAATTTTAAAATTAAGATCAAAAAGGGAGCAGGCGCTTTTGTCTGCGGCGAAGAAACTGCACTGATAGCTTCAATAGAAGGAAAGCGGGGAATGCCGAGACCCCGGCCTCCGTATCCCTCCGCTTCTGGGCTTTGGGGAAAGCCTACGGTTATAAACAACGTGGAGACGCTGGCCAACGTGTCTTCGGTAATTTCAAGGGGAGCCGAAAACTTTGCCTCAGTAGGCACGGCCGACAGCAAAGGGACTAAAGTATTCGCTTTAAGCGGAAACATAAAAAATACCGGACTGGTCGAAGTACCCATGGGAATAAAGCTGGAAGACGTTGTCTTCGACATCGGCGGCGGCATACCGGGCAACAAACAATTTAAAGCCCTGCAGATCGGAGGACCCTCCGGCGGCTGCCTGCCGGACAGCGTTATGTCGACCGAGGTCGATTACGAATCGCTGAAAAAGGTAGGAGCTATGATGGGTTCGGGAGGCTTCGTGGTAATGGACGAAGATACATGCATGGTCGACGTGGCGAAATATTTTCTAACGTTCATACAAAATGAGTCCTGCGGAAAATGCGTTCCGTGCAGGGAAGGCACCAAAAGAATGCTGGAGATAATCGAGCGTATTCCCAAAAGTTATAAAAATACAAAAAATAAATCCGAACAGCTGCAGAGGTTCAAAGGCGTTATACATCTTCAAAGACTAGCGGACGTAATTAGGGATACTTCTTTGTGCGGGCTCGGACAGTCTGCTCCCAATCCCGTACTTTCGGGATTAAGATACTTCAAAGAAGAATACGAGGAACACCTTTACGAAAGGAAATGTTCCCCCGGCGTATGCAAAGATTTATTGACATATACGATAGACAACAGCGTCTGTACGGGGTGCGGCGTTTGTATTAAAAAATGTTCCTCGGATGCTATAGTCGGCGAAAAATCCCAGGCGCATTATATCGTCGAAGATAAATGCATCAAATGCGGCATGTGCGTGGAAGCGTGCCGGTTCGATGCGATTGCGGTGAATTAAAGCAGAAGATTTTACGGAGTAAAAATGGTTCAACTTACTATTAACAATATAAAAGTCAACGCGGAAAAAGGAATGACGATTCTGGAGGCGGCAAAATCCGTCGGAATAAATATCCCTACTTTATGCCATTTAAAAGATCTGACGCCTACGGGCGCCTGCAGAATGTGCGTTGTGGAAGTAGAAGGACAGAGGGGATTAATCCCGTCGTGCGCTTTCCCTGTCTTTGAAGGAATGGTTGTGGACGCTAATTCTCCCAGGGTTAGAAGAGCCAGAAAAACCATTGTCGAGCTTCTCGTCGAAAATCATCCGCAGGACTGCCTCGTTTGCGTTAGAAATAAGAATTGCGAACTTCAAGACCTGGCGGAAAAATACGGGATCAGGGAACACAGGTATGTAGGCGAGGCAAAAAGCCATGCCATCGATATTTCAAGTCCTTCAATGGAAAGAGATCCCGCCAAGTGCATACTTTGCGGGAGATGCGTTAGAGAATGCCACGAAGTTCAAAAGATAGGCGCGATAGATTTCACTAAGAGGGGCTTTACATGCAACGTTACCACTCCTTATAATAAAGGTTTAAGCATAAGCGACTGTATTCTCTGCGGGCAATGCATTCTTGTTTGTCCCACGGCGGCGCTGCGTGAAAAAAGTTCGTTAAAGGAAGTTACGAATGCTTTGAACGATAAAAACAAATTCACGGTCGTGCAGGTGGCTCCCGCTGTAAGAGCAACTCTGGGCGAAGAATTCAACATGCCCGCCGGAACGGACGTAACCGGTCAAATGGTTGCGGCGCTCCGGAGGCTGGGGTTCAAGAAAGTATTCGATACTAATTTTGCCGCGGATCTGACAATTATGGAAGAAGCTGCCGAACTGGCGGGAAAGATAAAAGGAAACGGGCCTTTGCCGATGTTTTCCAGCTGCTGCCCGGGGTGGATAAAATACGTCGAACAAAACAGGCCGCAGCTTCTCGACCGTATTTCCACGTGCAAATCGCCGCATGAGATGGAAGGCGCGGTGATTAAAACTTACTACGCGAAGAAAATGGGGATAAACCCTAAAGATATTTTCGTAGTCTCGATAATGCCTTGCACGGTTAAAAAATACGAATCGAGCAGGGGGGAATTAAATGAAAACAATAATCCCGACGTAGACGCGGTATTGACAACCAGGGAGCTGGTCAGATTCTGCAGGATGGCCGGAATAGAATTCAACGACCTGCCGGAAGATAAGTTCGACAATCCTCTGGGCGAATCCACCGGCGCGGCAGCTATATTCGGAGCGAGCGGAGGCGTAACCGAAGCCGCCTTGAGGACGGTTTGTTTCCTGCTGACGGGGAAAAACCTCGACAAATTTGAATTCGAAGGTATTAGGGGACTGGAAGGAATAAAAGAAACTTCTATCGACATCGGCGGCAAGGTATTGAACCTGGCGGTTGTAAACGGCATAGGAAATGTAAAACGTGTCCTGGATGAAGTGGAAAGAGGAACGTCTAAATATCATTTTATTGAAGTGATGGCATGCCCCGGCGGCTGCATTAACGGCGGCGGCCAGCCCATCCATCACAAGCCAGAAAAAATTCAGAAAAGGATGAAGGCAATTTATCAGATAGACGGGAAAATGAATATCCGGCGGTCGCACGAGAACGAATCGGTAAAAATACTTTATAAAGAATTCTTTTCCGAACCCAATTCACGGGAGGCGCATAAAATTTTGCATACCACGTATTTCAATAAAAGCAGAAGTCGGAATAATTAGCGGAGGACTAATTGTTCTCGGATATTTAATTGAAAATAATAGCAAGGTAAGATAAGATTTTGGGAGATAGGTTTTTATGAGCGGCGGAATCGTAAGTACAATTCCGGACAGATGCAGAAGATGCTATTCGTGCATAAGGGAATGTCCTGCAACGGCGATCAAAGTAATCAACGGCCAGGCGGCCGTGCTGCAGGAAAGATGTATCGTCTGCGGGCACTGCGTAAAAGTATGTTCGCAGAACGCGAAGCAGATCAGCAGCGATGTTGAATTTATTATGAACGAATTGCTGCCCGGCGGGAACTGCGTTGCGGTAGCCGCGCCTTCGTTCGCCGCTTCATTCCCGGAAGACTATTTGAAATTCCCCGCAGCCTTGAGAAAACTCGGTTTCGATAAAGCGGTAGAGACGGCATTCGGCGCGGACCTTATAAGCGATTACTATCTGAAAGAATTCGAAGCGGACAACGATGAAACCGTTATAAGCAGCGCATGCCCGGCCGTAGTCAACTATATAGAAAAATACAGGCCGGAACTTGTCCCGAACCTTGCCAAGATAGTATCCCCTATGATTGCTGTAGGAAAATATTTAAGGGCAGATTCGGGAGACGATATTAAAATAGTATTTATCGGTCCGTGTATCGCAAAGAAGCACGAATATACCGAGGAACCCGTCGCCGGCGTTATAGACGCGGTAATAACTTTTGCCGAAGTAAAAAAATTGTTTAAAGAAAAAAACATAGAGTTGTCACGGCTGGACGACGAGGATTTCGATCCGCCTCACGCTTATATGGGAAAAGCCTATCCGCTGGCCGGAGGACTGATAAAGACTGCGGACATACCCGGGGACATTCTCGAAAAGGAAATAATAGTAGTGGAAGGAAAGCAGAAGGTCACGGAGATAATAGACGGTATTGCGAACAAGAGCATTAAAGCCAAGTTCGTGGACGCACTCTTCTGCGAAGGCTGCATAAGCGGTCCCGCTATAGATTCAAGTCTGAACTATTATTCAAGGCGGGAAAAAGTAATCGATTATATAGGCAGAAAGATTCATTCCACCGATAAACAAATATGGAAAAGCAATATATACAACAGCCGGAACATTGATTTTTCCAGGCGTTTCTCCGCGAATAATCAAAGGAGACCGTATCCGGACGAAAATAAGATCAAAGAAATACTGGCCAAGACGAACAAATTTTCGAGGCAGGACGAATTAAACTGCGGTGCGTGCGGATATAATACCTGCAGGGAATATGCCGTAGCCGTAGCCAAGGATCTTGCCGAAAGCGAAATGTGTCTGCCGTATCTTATCGACCGGCTAAACAAAGCCTATAACGATTTAAGCGACGCGCAGGAACAGCTTCGAACCGCCGAGAAACTGGCATCTATAGGCCAGCTTGCCGCCGGCGTAGCCCACGAAATAAATAATCCTCTTGGTACTATCATGCTGTACGCGTCCCTTCTTAAGAAAACGATTGAAAGAAAGTGGGAAGAAGAACAGTCCGTGGAAGATATAGCGCTGATCATCGAAGAAGCGGCGCGGTGTAAAAACATAGTGGCCAATCTTCTGAACTTTGCGCGCGAAGGTAAGCTGAATATTTCAAAGGTCAATGTCCGGGACATGATTTCCGGCCTGGTTAAAACGGCGAAGGCGGGAAATCTTAACGATGGCGTCGAAATTACTTTCGAAAATTCCGCAGGAGAAACCGTAATTGACGCGGACGAAGATCAGCTTAAACAGGTTTTTCTAAACCTGATAAACAATGCGGTTGAAGCGACGGACGAAGCGAACGTTAAAAAGGTGCATGTCAATATCTCGCATGAAGACCGATTTATCGTTGCCGAAATAAGCGATACCGGCTGTGGCATAGCGCGCGAAAATTACGGGAAGGTTTTTACCCCCTTCTTCACTACAAAAAAAATAGGAAAAGGTACCGGGCTAGGGCTGGCGATAAGCTACGGAATAGTTAAGATGCATAAAGGGTTTATTTCGTTCAGAAGCGAACAAGGGAGCGGCACCGTGTTTACGGTTAAGCTGCCGGCGTACAATATTATTAAAAACTTTAGCAAGAATCAGGGAGTTGAACAAAATGCAATCCGGTGAAAAGAAAAAAATATTATTAGCAGACGACGACATCGACCTTCTCGAACAGAACAAGATATTGCTCGAGTCCAGAGGATATAAAGTAATAGCAGCAGAAAATTCGAAGGAAGCATGGGAAAAATTTAAAACGGAAAAACCGGATGCGGCCGTACTCGATTTAATTATGGAAGAACACGACTCGGGATTCATATTGAGTTATAAAATAAAGAAAGACGAGTACGGCAAAGACATACCCGTATTTGTTCTTACTTCGGCCACATATATAACCGGTTTTAAATTCGGAGCTTCCACTAAAGAAGAGAAGGAATGGATCAGGTGCGACGAAATTATAAACAAGCCGGTCGTCATTGACGATCTGGTAGGCAAACTGGAATCGTATTTTTCATTAAAAGAATTATAACGGGTTGTTCCGGAATGGAAAAAAGCATTGCCCCGAAAATACTGGTAGTAGACGACGAGAAAGGACTCCGTCTGGGTACCAAACGGCTGCTGGAAGGAGAAGGCTTTATCGTGGAGACCGCAGACAGCGGGAGCGAAGGAATTAAAATGGGTACCGGATCCGAATTCGATCTTGCATT
>JBJKOY010000573.1:0-2370 GCA_046706945.1 Ignavibacteriaceae bacterium
GTATCAAGATTACTGGTACCCAAACTAAAGTTGCTTAAGCCGCCGCCGCTCATGCTTATTGCACGGCTTATTAAATTTTTAGAAAGCGGCGAAGCACTTAATATTTGAACGCTGCCTGCGCCTGCGCTTTGACCGAATACGGTTATATTATCGGGATCGCCGCCAAACTGTGCAATATTATTGTGAATCCATTTAAGAGCGGAAACCTGGTCAAGTAATCCGTAATTACCGGATACGCCGTGAGGACTCTCAGCCGATAGAAGAGGATGGGTAAAGAAACCCAGAATGCCGAGACGGTAAGTTACCGATACCAAAATTACGCCGTGTGAAGCCCAATCCTCGCCGCCGTCCATTTCCGGCTCAAAGGCAAAACCTTCACGGTAACCGCCTCCGTGTATCCACATAGCAACGGGAAGTTTCTTATGTATTTGGCCTGCGGCCGGAGTCCAAACATTCAAATAAAGACAGTCTTCGCTGAACGGAACGGAACCGCTGGCTCTCCATTCCCTTCCATAAAAACTCTTAGGATCCCAGGTTACTTGTTCTGCGGCAGCGCCGTATTTATCCGCTACTTTTACGCCATTCCAGGGTACAACCGGCTGCGGCTCCTTCCAACGTAAGCTGCCTACCGGGGGAGCTGCAAAAGGAATACCTTTATATGCAATAACCCCCTTTGTCCGGGTCTGTACTCCGATTACCTGTCCGCCTTCAATGGTCAATACAGGATTCAAATCTTTTTCTTTACATGAGACTAATGTTAACAAAATGCTTAACAAAAAAAAGTAAGATAAATTTTTCATATGGCATCCGGTTATTTTTGATTTAAAAAAATGCTTGTCAGCGTGTATAAATATAATAAAAAGGTAAGTTTCCATCGAATATTTTGCCGGTTATAATATTATTAAACGCTAATAATTAAATAAAAACCTATTTGAAAATAATTCGTTTGCATTGACATAAGAGAATTAATTATCTTTGATAAAATAAATCAGGTTTAATGGAATATTATGTGAATCATAATTTTTCTAATAAACAAAAAGGAATCGGCAGGCGGCGTTTCGTACGGATAGCCGGGATCTCGGCTTTACGGGCGTCTTCCCTAGGTAATTTCAAATTCAAATCCAGAGGTGTTTTAATCGTTGCAGATCATGCCGACCGAACCGCAAATTCGTAGCCCTCGCAGTGGGCCGTAGAGCAGTCGGAAAAAACTCCGACGAACGAAGGAATACAAGTATACAGGCGCGACCCAGGGTTGTTCGGCCCGACAAGTCGCATAGGCGTCAACTTAAATTAATACAAAAGATCATATATAATGAAAATAATGTCCTTATATAAATTAAAATGACAGAGAAAAATAAATATGATAGAATTAAAAAGGCAAAGATATTATTGATAATCCCGAAGGGATCGCAATGCGATAAACCTCTCTCTTTGTAAGGGAAACCTGCCGGCAGGCAGGTATAAGAGAGGGTTCGAGGAAGTTATATACTCCCGAACCCATCCCGCATATCGCATAGCGATCACAATATGAGCGGCAAGCTCCGCCCTTCCCTTGAAATGAGAAGGGCTGATCGGTAGAGTTAACTTTAGATTTATCATGCTAACAATTACTTATAAATTAAAAACTTCTAATTATTCTACCGTTTAATAAGTACGTTGGGAAAGGACTTAAAAATTGAAAAAGTCATCTACAATATTTTTTAGAAAGACTTCATTATTTATTTTCCTATTTTTCTTTTTGTTTCAAACAATTTTTCTGGTTAATGTTAACGCTCAAACCGTCTCGGTAAAAGGCCAATTGACGGCTTCAAGGCTGCCGGTGAGATATGCCTCCGTCACTTTTATAGACAATGCCGATACTGCAAGCCGATTCACCGCACTTACCGATGCTTCGGGAAATTACGTGATAAACCTGAACATAACCTCGGTAAAGTCGGGTATTACTTTGCCCTCAAAATTCGAACTGGAACAAAATTATCCCAATCCTTTTAATTCTACCACGAATATTCCTTACGGTTTAAATAAGGTTTCCGACGTCCGGGTGACTATCTATGATATCCTCGGCAGGGTAGTAAGGAGGTTTAATGCCGGCTGGCAATCGAAGGGCGCTCACAATATTTTATGGGACGGGCTGAACAATTCCGGACAAAGAGTCGCTACCGGCGTATACTTTTACAGGCTGAGCGCCGGCGGCGAATCCCAGGTTAAAAAAATGATATTCGATCAGAACGTACACGGACTTACGGCATCTCCCAATTCATATTCAGTAATTGAGAGTCCGACAGGGGCGGCAGCAAACAAAGTACGAAGTATTCTGGGTAATAACTTCACGGTCAGAATTCAAAATACAAGTACCACAACACCTTTAAT
>JBJKOY010000574.1:0-2422 GCA_046706945.1 Ignavibacteriaceae bacterium
ACCGTTTTAAAAATCAAAGGCAGGCGTTTCCCGAATTAGAACGAACTGTTTCATTTGGCGGTAATAGGACTTTTTCTCCTGGGGATCGGGAACGGTTTTTTAAATTTCGCGGAACAATGGATGCCCAGCGGATTGTCGTCACTGCTGGTTACCACGGTACCTTTCTGGATGGTGGGAATGGAAATGCTGACGCCTAAGGGGCCGAAGCTTAATCTCACCGTTGCGGCGGGATTAGTTCTCGGGCTTGCCGGGGTCGCTTTAATTTTCAGCTACGATTTAAAGCTGCTTGTAAATGCCGAATACTTGTCGGGTATCCTCAGTATACTTGTCCTTGTTATATTCTGGTCCCTGGGATCCGTGTACTCAAAATATAAAAAATTAAATGTCGATCCTTTAATGGGCGCGGCAGTTCAAATGTTCGTCGGCGGAGTCATTCAAACTGCGACCGGCATAGGGCTGGGAGAACTGGCAAAATTTTCCTTTGATGCCAGCAGCTTAATCGCCTTTCTGTACCTTTTCGGAATTGCATCAATCATCGGATACAGTTCGTATATATATATGATAACCCATCTTCCTTTATCCTTCGCTTCCACCTATGCATACATTAATCCGGTAATTGCTCTTTTTCTCGGTTGGTTCGTGCTGGATGAAAAGCTCAATGTCTATATTTTTTTAGGCGCGGCGGTAATATTGATCGGCGTTATAGTTGTAAAAAAGGGAGTGAAAAGTCAATTGAAAGGATTAAAATTATACATGGATGCATGAGTGCATGCAGTCATGCAATCATGCTTTCTTTGTAATTTGAATTTAATTTATCGAATTAGAAGAACCACTGACCCTGCACGTAGATTGAAGTAGGATAATACCAGTACTCGCTGAATTTGTTTCCGTATGAGATTAATGCTCCTAAAGTTAATGTTGAGTTGTCGGATAAGGAATATGCACCCGAGACGTTTGAGAAGCCGCTTCCGTCGTTAAGGTTCATATTTTCGGCGCCCGTTACCGTCAATAATGCCGTGACCTGGTAAGAAGCGCTTAGGAAGAGATAATTACGGCTGAGATTAATTATCCTGCCGTCCAGCAGCGCAAGCAGATCGTAAGAGTTTTTATCCGGGGCACCCTGGCCGTTATACTGGTATTCGAACATCGCGTACAGCTTTGAAGTAAATTGATTATCCATTCCGAAAATCATTCTTACATAGTTGTTCCCCGGATCATATTTGTCCATGGAAATTATCCCTTCGCCTCTTATGCCGGCATCGAAGAAATTACCGGCAAAATCGCCGCCGAGTACGAACCGGTTGTCGAAATAGCCGCCGACTGCCGCCAGGTCGTATTCGTCAAAGTTGGTGCGGAAGCGGAAACCCGCGTTGCTGTTTTCCGGCTTATCCTGCGGATTATAAACCACGTTCAAATCAGTAAAATTACCGAAGCTGTATGTGAAAGAGACGGCGTCCGCACCGTCTTTCTCTATTTTGCTGTAATCGGCCGGGTTTATCGGGTTAAACAAATCAATCGGGCTCCAAACCCTTCCCACGCCCCATGCAATTCTCTGCCTTCCTATGATGATGTTGCCTGTTCCGAAACCCTGGCGAAAATAAAGACGGTCGATATAATGCGATACCGTGATATCGTTCCTGTCGTACAATGTCCATTTCAAATTTAATACCTGCCGGTTTGTGCTTGCCGGGTTTATAAATGAAAAAGCGTTCTGCTTCGAATAAAGAACGTCGGCCTCGTACTCCAGGTTAATTCTTGCCCCGCTCCATAAATACACCTCGGGACGAAGTCTCAGCCTGGTAAGATTTAAAAATTGATTCGGGTCCATGCCGAAAAGATTCGACAAATCCTTATTCATCGACGAGAAGACCGGAAAGTCCACCACGTACCCAGAGAAAGAATAATCTGCCTGGGAATATATTTGGACCGAGATAAATATTAATATGATTATTACTAGTTTGGTCTTTTGCATAATTTAATTTTA
Source organism: Ignavibacteriaceae bacterium (assembly GCA_046706945.1). Taxonomy (GTDB): domain Bacteria; phylum Bacteroidota; class Ignavibacteria; order Ignavibacteriales; family Ignavibacteriaceae; genus FEN-1297. Next base: position 1,985 of record JBJKOY010000574.1, read on the forward strand.
TTTAAGATCGCTTCGCTCAAGGAGAAAGGATCGCTTCGCTTAAAGTGTAATGATTGAACCATGATTAAACGTTTCTTCTATTTAACCTTTCCGATAAATATTTTATAAATACGGATAATTGTTTAGATATTATAATAGTACATTCGATTAATTTTTTATATTCTTTTTGTTCAAGATATTTTAATTCGACCGCCAGTCTTATTAAACTCCTTAATTCACCCGCGGAACCTTTCGAATAATAAAGAAATTTTATAAAGTCTTTGCCGCTTCCTCTTTCGAATCCTTCGGCAATGTTGTTCATTACGGAAACAGCCGCTCTCCGGATTTGATCTTTAAATCCGAAATCTTTTTGATATTTCAAATTCGATATTGAATAAACATCAACGGCAATCGACTTTGCCGACTGCCATACTTGAAGATCTTCAAATGTTTTCATAT
>JBJKOY010000575.1:0-3517 GCA_046706945.1 Ignavibacteriaceae bacterium
AGGATTGCGGTAACCTACGAAGCCGAGGCGGAAGAAATAACAACGGAACACGTTATCCAGGAAATTTTAAACAAGATCGAAGTGCCGTAATTTTAAAACCCGTTCCTCCGATGAGAAAAGAATCCCCGTAACGGGGCGTCCCGATAAAATCGGGACGGGGTTTTTGTTCCTAATTAAAAATTATTTTTTGATGATAACTACCAAAGAGCTTCTTAAGCAGGTTAGACAAATAGAGATAAAGACCAAGGGACTAGTAAACCAGGTCTTTTCCGGCGAATACCACTCCGTTTTCAAAGGCCGGGGCATGGAATTCTCAGAAGTGCGCGAGTACCAGTTCGGCGACGACATACGCAACATAGACTGGAACGTAACGGCGAGGTTCGGACATCCGTTCATTAAAGTGTTCGAGGAAGAACGGGAACTTACGGTTATTCTAATGGTGGATATGAGCGGTTCCCTGATATTCGGATCGATTGATAAAACCAAGCAGCAGGTAGCTGCCGAATTGACTTCCATCCTGGCGTTTTCCGCGCTTAAAAACAATGATAAGGTAGGGATGATATTGTTCACCGATAAAATCGAAAAGTTTGTCCCGCCCAGAAAAGGCAATAAGCACGTTCTGAGAATTATACGCGAAGTCCTTTCCTTCGAACCGGAAGGGAAGACCACCGACATCCGGGCCGCGCTGGAATATATGAACAATACAATTAAGAAAAGAAGTATAGTCTTTTTATTATCTGATTTTATGGATTCGGGTTTCGATAAAATTTTGAGGATTGTCGGCAAACGCCATGATTTTATCGGCATAGTACTGAACGACGAAAGAGAAAATTCCATCCCGCCGATCGGTCTGGTAAAGTTCAACGACGCGGAAACCGGTGAAGAAAGATGGATTGATACAAGCAGCAAAACTCTCCAGCGCCGTTTTAAGGAAATCCGAAGCGACAGCATTGCAAAAAGGAAATCGCTTTTTTTATCGAGCCGGCTTGACAGTATTGAAATTCAGGTAGGTCAAAACTATATAAAACCACTCGTCCAATTTTTTAGACTGCGTGAAAGAAGATGGTAAAAAAAATTAATATACTATTATTCATATTTTTATTATCCGTGAACGCTTTTGCTCAAACCGTAAAAGCCCGCGCATCTGTAGATAAAGAAAATTATTCCGTCGGGGATTATATTAATTATACAATCACGGTTGAGTATCCAAAGGACGTAAAAGTATACCCGCCGTTCATCCAGGACAGTCTGAAGCATGTTACGCTGATCCAAAAAGTAGCCCCGGTTCAAAAGGTAAAAGACGGAACAGTTACCGATACTTACAAATTTGTAATTGCGGGTTATGATTCCGCCGGTATTACAATACCTCCTATACCCGTTTTGTACAAGACTTCGTCCGATACCAGCATGCAGTCCGTAACAACAAACCCGGTAAGCTTTACCGTCAGTACCCTGAAGGTAAATAAAATTGAAGGGATTAAGGATATAAAACCCCCGTTGAAAATTCCTTTTAACTGGATTATTGTAATTATAATAGCGCTTATATTAATTATTCTCGGGGGCATTGCATATTACCTGTACCGCAAGTACGGCAGGAAGAAGGACACGGGCGAAAAAAAGAAAGTGGTAATAAAATTGCCTCCTCATGCTGTTGCTTTAAGTTCGCTGAATAATCTGGAGGAAAAGAAATTATGGCAGCAGGGATTGATCAAAGAATATCACAGCGAGATCACGGAAATTATAAGGAAGTATTTCGAAGAACGTTTCGATCTTCCGGCGCTTGAGCTTACTACCTCTGAGGCAACCCAGCTTCTGAGCCAGAGAAAAGATGCGGGAGCTGTTCTGGATATAACCTATAATTTCCTATCAAACGCTGACATGGTAAAATTTGCGAAGTTCAGTCCGGTAGCTTCCGTAAACGAAGAAATGATGAAACAGGCTTATGAAATAGTTAAAAAGACCATACCCGCGGACGGGGTAAAGGAGCGCACGGAGGTTGAAGATGTTCGGTGACGTGACTTTTGCATATCCGTGGATCTTTTTTTTCCTGGCCGTTGTCCCGGTAATGCTGGTCTGGTACTGGCTGAAAGGCAGAAAGAAACAGCCTTCCATAACCTATTCGTCGCTTAAAATTTTCAGCGGCATACCGGCGTCGTGGAAAGAAAAATTCAAACACGTACCGGCCGTATTGAGGGCCCTGGCGGTAGGTCTGCTGATAGTAGCCCTTGCGAGGCCTCAAAGCTATTCATCCGGTCAGAACGTATCTACGGAAGGCATTGATATCGTAATGGCGCTGGATATATCCGGCAGCATGATCTCGGAAGATTTGAAGCCCAACAGGGTGGAAGCCGCCAAAAAAGTTATAGATAATTTTATAGACGACAGGCCGAACGACAGGATCGGGCTGGTGATATTCGCCAGGGAGGCTTTTACCCAGTGTGTCCGCTTACGATCGACCACTCGGTTTTGAAAAATCTTTTGAAGAAAGTTGAGCCCGGCATGGTGCCTGACGGAACCGCGATAGGCAACGGGCTTGCGGATGCGGTCAACAGGCTTAAAGACAGCCAGGCCAAGAGCAAGGTAATTATTCTTTTGACGGACGGAGTCAACAACTCGGGCGAGATCGATCCGCTTACCGCGGCCGAAATTGCGAAGACATACGGCATCAGGGTATACACCATCGGCGTCGGCACCGAGGGCGAAGCGCCTTACCCGGTACAGACTCCTTTCGGCATAAGGTACCAGATGATGCCGGTCCAAATAGACGAGGGACTCCTTCAGAAGATCGCCGATATAACCGGCGGCCAGTATTTCAGGGCGACGGATAACCGGACATTAAGAAACATTTACGCCAGAATCGATAAACTTGAAAAAACAAAAATTAATGTTACTTCATACAGGAATGCAGCCGAGCTTTTTTACGGCTGGCTGGGCGCCGGCATGGTGCTTTTGCTCGCTGAAGTTTTGTTGTCGAAAACGGTGCTGAGGAAAATTCCGTAGCGGATTAATTTTTATATTATTTGAGAAAAAGAAAATATGTTCCGTTTTGCTCATCCAGAATATTTGTATGCTTTGTATATAATACCCGTGCTGGTATTGATATACTGGTTTGTAAGCAGGAATAAGAAGAAGCTTTTAACGAGATTCGCGGAAAAGAAACTGCACGGCTATATACTGCCGGAATACAGCAGGCTTAAAGGACTGTTCCGGTTTGCCGTAGTAATAACCGCGATTTTTCTCCTTGTGGTGGCTGCAGCTAATCCGCAGATAGGAACCAAAATAGAGAACGTTAAAGCGAAAGGCATCGATGTTTATATTTGTCTCGACGTTTCGCTGAGCATGCAGGCCGAAGATATAAAACCCAGCAGGCTGGCCAAAGCAAAGTACGAGATCTCAAACCTGATGAGCAGGCTGCACGGAGACAGGATCGGATTAATTATCTTTGCCGGCGAACCGTATATACAATTCCCGTTAACATCGGATTATTCTGCCGCAAACCTTTTTTTGTCGGCCGTGA
>JBJKOY010000576.1:0-9419 GCA_046706945.1 Ignavibacteriaceae bacterium
GGCTCCCAGTCGCTTTCTTCCTGCAAGCGGTCGATCCACCGCCAGCAGTGCAGGCCCCAGACCTGAACATCTTCGCTGCTGTATCTGAGCTGGCTCAAGGGAATTTCGAATTCGGCCGTCCACGCCGAGTCTTCAGTGCCGGTTTTAGCGTACCAGACCGCGTTCCAGTTGAAATCGGCATTCATGGGGTTAGTCAGCAAAAGATCTATCTTCTGTCCGGCCGCGGTAAGGTCGAATTCAAAACCGGTACGGTGATCGTGGTAGCTGTCGAATGTTATGCCGACTACGTCTCCGGTAACTTCGTCGCGGCGGCCTGCTTTCCGAACGATCTTTTCAGGTTCATAATCGACGGCGCGAATTGCAACGTAAATATTCCTATCGTCGTAAAAAATTTTCAATTGGGTCGGCATAGAGGGCTTTGCTCCTTCGTTGGGAACCCATTGAGTAAAGTTGCCGATCCATTTGCCTGCCTTCCAGCAGGCGTCGTCCAGTTTCCCGTCTATTACCGGCCTGTCACCGGTTAAACGGGTTGTTGTAAAAATCTTTTTGGGTTTATCCCAGGTATTTTTCACGGTATCTCCGTCCGTCTCGAAAGCATAAACGCATGTGTTAAAGCTAATTGTTACAGCTCCTAAAAAAATCAGAATTTGTTTTACTAACATTTATTAATCCGCCCCATTTAATATTTTGATTAAAACTTTTATACTGTCAATTAAAATACTATCATAATTCTAATTTGCAAACTTAATGTCATGGTTCGACCCTGCCTGCCGCAGGCACATAGGCATCAACTTTATTTTAATTTTTTATATTGTAAGTAATTAAATTATAAGTAATTGTTAGCATGATAAATCTAAAGTTAACTTTACCAATAAGCCCTTCTCTTTCCAAGGGAAGGGTGGGGATGGGTTCATGAATTAATAACTTTCCAAAACCCTCTCCTACCTCTCCCTTAATAAGAGAGAGGTTTATTTTCAACCATATCTTAACATTTTTCATTCTGTCATAAATATATTTTCCTCATTTTAATTTATTATAGTAATTTTAACTGAAGCTTATATGCCTGCCGCAGGCAAATTAGGACATTATAAAGATCTTCTTACGGCAAATCATTCCGCGCCGCTTCATCCATCGAGCCCATTTTGGGAGAATACGGCATAAGGTAAAATTCATAATTATAAGAATGCGAAGACGGCAGACGGAATTGAGGTAAAGGTCTTGCCCTGGGAGTCCAAGTGTTCACTCCGCCCACGCCCATCTGCTTATAATCGAGGTTTACCGTAATATAGTTCCGGTGCGGGAGCTCGTCTATATGCTTGGCTTTTTCCAGATCCTCCAGCGAATAGGGCCAGGCACTGACGCTCAATGTAGGATCGCCGACGGCGAGCAATCCTTCGCCGCTCTTATTCGTAAACGCAACCCAGCGGACGCCGCAGCGGTTGCCGTTCTCCTGCGGACGTACATAGTCGGTCCATAGACTATCAACCTGCCCGGAATAAAGCCCTATGTCTGCGCCGCTTTCTTTATCCTGGTAGTTCGCCCACGGTCCTCTTCCGTACCAGGTCATCATACCGTATTCTTCGGGAATGCGCAGCCCGGAGCCGACCTTCGGAATATCGGGCGGTACGTTTCCGACCGGAACTAGCCGTTGAGATATCTTTATAATACCGTTCCCGTATATCGTGTATGAAATTCCCCAAGTCGTTTCGCCTACCGGCAGGGTTCCGTTTACATCCACCATTACCGTGTTCCCGTTCACCCGGATTACTCTTACGCTGTCGGCTTTCCGCCCGGGACCGGCCTGTTTCCATGCATCGAGAGCCCCGCGGAATCCCGCAACATCGTTGTCGGTAGGAGCCCTCCAGTAATTAGGCTGAAGCGGGCCGCTGATCAGTTCATGTTCCTGCCAGTTGTACTTTTCCAGAGAACCGTCCTTTTTGCTTATTTCGATTTTGAACCCGGTGCCGCTGACAATGATGTTATTTTTGGTCGGATCGATGTTCACCTTATCGGCTTCGCTTATTTTCTTTTTCGGCGCCGGCGCTACAGCCCACGGCATTTTAAATTGATCCCATGCCACCGTGAAGCCTTTATCCGCCCAGAAATTCGACGACTTCATGTTAACGCTCAGATTAAGCCAGTACTCGCTTCCCGGCATCAATTCGGGCTGCTGAACAGGGAGACTAATACGTGCCCGTCCGTCTGCCGGCGTCGTGAGTGTGTCGATTACGCCTGACTGGATTACCTGTCCGTCCCGCGTAAGGTTCCAGCGGACTTCGTAATTACTTAAGTCGGAATGGTAGTAGCCGTTGCGGATAATAAAAAGTCCTTTAGAAAGATCGAGAGGCTGAAAGTTTACGTACTGGTAAACATGTTTTACCTCGTAATAAGCAGGCTGCGGAACGCGGTCGGGCAGAATAAACCCGTTAATATTGAAGTTGGCATCTGTGGGTTCGTCGCCGTAGTCCCCGCCGTAGGCCCAGAACCATTTTCCCATCGCATCCTTCTTGAAAAGTCCCTGATCAACCCAGTCCCATATGCAGCCGCCGATAAGGTTTTTGTGCCGGTTAATAATATCCCAGTAAATTTTCATATCGCCGGTGGAGTTACCCATCGAGTGGGCGTATTCGCACATGAAGACGGGCCTGGTTGTCGACTTCGCAAGGTCTTCAAGCTGATCCGGCATCGGATACATATAGCTGTCCATATCCGCAACGCTGTTCATCTGCTGGTAATGTATCGGTCTTGACGGATCTACCGCCCGTGCATAAGAAGCCATTATTTTAAAATTCTCGCCGTAGCCGGCTTCGTTCCCCATAGACCAAATTATAACGCACGGATGGTTCTTATCGCGGGCAATCATACGTTCCAGCCTGTCGAGACACGCATTGGTCCACAGCGGATCGCTGCCCGGCAGCAGATCGCGGTGGATCGACAGACCGTGGGACTCCAGGTTTGTTTCGTCGATTACGTACATCCCGTATTTGTCGAACAGGTAATAATACCTGGGATCGTGCGGATAATGCGAGAACCTGACGGTATTAATATTATCCCTCTTCATTAATTTCAGATCTTTTTCTATCCATTTATAATCGACCGCACGCCCGTGGAACGGATCGTGGTCGTGAATATTAACTCCCTTCAATTTTACCGATACTCCGTTTACAAGCAGCATCCCGTCTTTTATTTCTATCGTGCGGAAACCCGTGGTCGAACGGGCGGCTTCCAGGACTTTACCGCCGGCATCCTTTAATACAAGAACCACGGTATAAAGGTTCGGCGTTTCGGCGGTCCATTTTTTAACGCCTTTTATTTCTGCGTGAAGGTCGGCTATGCCGTCCGTGCCGGCCGGAAGGTCGGTTACGGTATGCCCGCTGACTAAAGGCCCGCCGCCGATTTGCTTTCCGCTTTCGTCGTAAAGGTAGGCATCCACTTGAGCGGGCTTCAAATTTTCGCCGGTATTATTGCGGACCTTGGCGGTTATGTGAAGCAGACCGTCCTCGTACCTGTCGTCGAGTTTTGCACGGATGAAGAAATCTTCTAGGTGTTCTTCGGGAGCCGAGTACAGGTATACGCCCCGGAATATGCCGCTCAGACGCCACATATCCTGGTCTTCCAAATAAGAACCGTCGGACCAGCGGATATCTTCAACCGCCAATTGATTAACTCCTTTCCTAACGTAAGATGTAAGATCGAACTCGGCCGGCGTCATGCTGCCCTGGCTGTAGCCGACTTTCTCGCCGTTCACCCAGATATAAAAGGCGCTCTTCACGCCGCCGAAATGAATATAAATTTTCCTTCCGTTCCAGTTTTCCGGCACGGTAAAAGTTGTACGGTAACAGCCGACGGGATCATAATCCTGCGGAATCAGAGGAGGGTTTGCGGGATAATCCGGATGAAAAGGATACCTAAAATTAAGATATATGGGTTTGCCGAACCCTTCGGTCTGCCAGCTTGCCGGTACTCGAATATTGGACCAGCCGTTTACGCTGTAATCCGTTTTGTAAAAATTTTCCGGGATTTCCGCGGGATTTTTCGACCACTTGAATTTCCAGGTGCCGTCGAGCGACTTGTAATAAGGCGTATGAATTTCCAAACCGCTGTCCGCCAGCGCGCTCTCCAGGTCCGGGTAATGCATGAAGCTGAGATGAGCCGGTTCTTTGTTAATTCCTATAACCTGCGGATTCTCCCAATCGGGAAGTACGTGAGTCTTATTTTGCGCAATCACCATTACAGGAATTGCCAGGAAAATTATCAATACAATATTCAACCGAATTTTCATTTCAGGTCCTTTCATATTAAAAACACCTGCAGCCTAAAGTCGCCGACTGCAGGTGCAACTATGCATTAAGGAGGCGCATATGTCGTTAAAAAAAATTATGCTTTGTTTTCACTTTGCCGTTATGGCAACTTCGGCACCTTTTAAGTTTTTAGAGCTTGCTTCAAGTGTAATATTTCCGGGCTTCTGTTCCGATTGTATTACAACCAGGCACATCCCGTTGAAAGCCTTTCTATATTTTGCTTTGAAAGGTTCGTGATCAGTTTCGGAGCCGTTATCAACGCCGACGATTTTCCCGTTGCCCGATATTTTAAAATTCACAAGGTTACCGGCATAAGGAACCATGGTTCCGTCTTTATCCAGTATTTTTACCGTAACAAACGATAGGTCTTTGCCGTCTGCCGAAATAGTATCCCTGTCGGGCATGACAGATATTTGCGCCGGAGCGCCCGCGGTCTTGTCCAGTGTTGTTAAAATCACTTTATCACCGTTGCGTCCCACGGCTTTTAGAGTGCCGGGTTCATAAGGCACACGCCACATTAGATGAAGTTCGTCGCCTGTTTTTTTCTTAACTCCCAGGGATTTCCCGTTGAGGAATAATTCAACTTCACCGCAGTTTGTGTAGGCCCAGACATCGACCGAATCTCCTTTTTTCCAACCTGCCTGTCCGGCAGGCAGGTCCGGTACTCCGTTTTTAACTTCCGTCCAGCACCGTGGATTCCAGGGCGGGAATATGTGCAGTACTGGTTTATCGGTCCATTCGCTTTGATACATGTAATATACGTCCTTGGGGAATCCGGCCAGGTCCACTATTCCGAAATACGAACTGCGGGAGGGCCATTCATACGGGGTCGGTTCTCCGAGATAATCGAACCCGGTCCATATAAACATACCGGATACAAAGTCGTCTTTCTTTATAATCTTCCAGGCTTCCTCGTGCGTTTCGCCCCAGGGCGCGCTGCAGTTGTCGTACGCGGAGCATGTATTATCCGGGTTCCCGGTAGTAAACGGTTTGTCCCATCTTATAGGCCATCTCCTGATGCTGTCCGAAGGCATATCGTAATGCCCGCGGGTTTCAAGCGCGGAAGTAGTCTCCGAGCCGATTAATTTTTGTCCGGGAAAGTTTTCCGCGAAATCCGCGTAATTATTTAAATGGTAGCTGAATCCTATAATGTCGAGAGCGCCGGATTTAATAATATAATTGGAAGGCTCGGCATCGTTGCAGTTGGAAGTAACGGGTCGCGTTGTATCGAGGCTCCTTACTATCCCCGCCAGTTCCCTGGCAATGGAAATCCCGCTGGAGTCCCATTGTTCGGGTATTTCGTTCCCGATGCTCCAGATAAATATGCTGGGATGGTTGCGGTCGCGGAGCACCATGTCTTCCAGGTCTCTTTTATGCCATTTATCCCAATACAAATGGTAATCGTATTCCGTCTTCGCTTTTTTCCACATATCGAAAGCCTCGTCCATTACTATAAAGCCCATCCTGTCGCATAAGTTCAGCAGCTCGGGATCGGGCGGATTGTGAGACGTCCTGATCCCGTTTACGCCCATGCCTTTTAGGATTTCAAGCTGCCTTTGGATGGCGCGCTTATTAACGGCGGCTCCAAGGCATCCCAGGTCGTGATGATCGCATACTCCTTTGATCTTCAGATGTTTTCCGTTCAAGAAAAATCCCTTTGAAATATCGAAGTCAAACGTCCTAATTCCGAAATTAGTTGCGTAATCGTCCAAGGTCCGGCCGCTGCTCACGACGGTTGTAACCGCTTTATATAAATACGGATCTTCTACCGACCACAGCTCGGGATTTTTTACAGTCAATTTTAAATTCACAACGGTAACGGAATCTTTTAAAAGCGAGGCCGGTGTTTCGGCGCTGGTTATCTCTTCGCCCTTATTGTTTAATACCGTTGTTTTTACGGTCGTATTTCTGTCCTGCCCGGTAGTATTCCGCAGTTTTATTTGAACCGAGACCTCGGCGGATTCTTTATTCACTTCGGGTGTTGTTATAAAAGTCCCCCAGTGATCCACGAATATTTTACCGGTTGTTACAAGCCAGACGTTCCTGTAAATACCTGAGCCCGAATACCAGCGAGAGTTGGGCTGTTTGGAGTTATCCACCTTTACGGCGATTACATTTTTCTTATTCCCGTAATTTAAATACGGAGTAAGTTCATAACGGAAAGAGCTGTAGCCGTACGGCCGGGTTCCCAGGTAATGGCCGTTAATCCAGACGCTGCTGTTCATGTAAACGCCGTCGAAATCGACAAAGACAAGCTTATCTTTTTCCGATGCCTTAACCGTAAAAGTTTTCCTGTACCACCCGATTCCTCCGGGCAGGGCCCCGCCGCCGACTCCGGCAGGATTATCCTTGCTGAACTTTCCCTCGATGCTCCAATCGTGCGGAAGATTCAGCATTCTCCACGACATATCTTTTAAATTAATTTCCTGGCCGTCTTTCACGTCGCCGAGATGAAATCTCCAATTATTATCGAAACTCACCCTGCTTCTTACCCCGGAGCCGGACGGTGTATAAGCCATGCTTCCGGAATAGATAATAGCCGCGAACAGCGGCATGAATAAAAGCGGGAAAGCGAGAAACCGTAATTTATTTTTTTGAAATATTGTTTTCATCAACGAGTTTCCTTTAAATATTTTTTCTCTTAAAAAATTTATGAGTCATTGACAAATCATTAATACCTTGTGTACTTGTCGAATACGGTAATAACCGGAAGCACGTTTCCGTCACGGTCGAAAAAGCTTCTTGATCCGCCTCTAGCAACCGCGGGCTCCCACCAAAAAACACCGGCGCCTCTGCCGCCGGGCACGTTCAAAACGATCCTGTTCACTCCTTCCAAAAATTCTTTTTGACCTTCCGGGGTTTCGGGGAACGGCGCCGGTTTGTCTTTATACTCTGTAGGCTCCCAGTTATAAGCCGTTTCCACGACTATAACGTCTTTCTTATATACTTCGGCTATATGGTCCAGGCAGTTCCGCAGATCGAGCAGACTACCCTGCCACCAGGGATAATACGATTCCCCGATAACGTCGTATTGAACCCCGTAAGAATTAAGTCTATCGAAGAAGCTCTTTGTCTTCGCCCAATTTCCTCCCTTGTCTATATGGATCATTATTTTAGGATGCGGGTTGTTCCCGCAGCCGGCATATACCCCGTTTATGCCTGCCTGGATCAGACCGGCAAAGTTGTCCCAGTTGCCGGGCAGTTTACCGTCCGGCCAGAGCATCCCGTTTGTAATTTCGTTGCCAATCTGAACCATATCGGGGAGGACGGATGAATCACGAAACGTCGTTATCGTATTGCGGGTATATGTAAATACGGAGTCAGCCAATTGCGGATGAGACAATCCTTCCCAGGCTTTTGGAATAAACTGCTTTCCCGGATCGGCCCAAGTGTCCGAGTAATGAAAATCGAGGAGGAATTTAAACCCGAGCTTTTTTGCTTCCTTGGCTTCGGCAATGGTATAATCAAGGTTGTTGGGCAGCCTGGTCGGCGTATGAAATAAACGCAGTCTGATCCAGTTGTACCCGTGCTCTTTGAATATTTCAAGGCAAGGCTTGGCTTTGCCGTTCTCCTTGAACACGAAACCGTTATCCTCAGCCTGTTTCATGAAAGACAAGTCCGCACCGACGGCATAATCCTGAGCAATTGAAGGACCGGAAATAACCGATAAAAAGAAAACGGTTGTTAAAAAAATTCGATCAATGTATTTTACCGAAACGGTAATTAAAGTTTTCATAGTATAATATTTGTAAAATTATTTTTCCTTATCTTTGGAGTACGCAGTACAGTCAGTCCTAAATCTTTATGAACAACACCTAAAATATGTTCACAACAAACCACACGCTATTTAAGCAAAATAATTTTCTTCGCTTCGACAAAATTCCCTGACTTCATTATGCAGAAGTACACGCCGCTCGCTGCATTATCGGCCGACCAGGTTAAACGGTAATTTCCGGCTTGTTTATAGCCGTCGATAAGATCCGTTACTTCCCTGCCGAGCATATCGTAGACAACAATAGATATATCCGAAGATTTCGGAACCGTATACTCTATTGTCGCATCCGGATTGAACGGGTTGGGATAAATTTCAAGATCATAACCGGCAGGTATATTTCTACTTTTGGTTACGGAAGTCGCGTTTATGCCTAGAAATGCGTTCAGAGCGGCTGTAGGCGCTTTTGTATACGGGTCCCACGCGCCTAAATTATATCCCTGCCAGTCATAACATTCGGGCTCCCAGTAAAAGACTCCTAACCCGCCTACCGACTTTGTTTTTTCTATAACGTCCAGGAGAAAATGATTTGCATCGACAGGTTTGTTGTAAAGGTATCCCGCTTCGCAGACCATTACCTTTGTTTTATACCGTGCTATCACATCTTTCATTGTATTAAGGACCAGGCTGTCGTCTTCGGCCCACGGCAGACCGACCCAGTAAGGATAAACGGACATACCTATAATATCCCATTTGACGCTGTCTTTTTTCAGATTGTCGAACATCCACCTATACAAACCATCGTCGTTCCCACGCGACAGATGTATGATTACCTGTATCGATGTGTCGATATCTTTCACGGCCTTATAACCGCTTTTAAGCATAGCGGCGAAATTACTCATATGCGTCGATGCCCTTCCCGTTTCCCAGAGCATGCCGTCGTCCACTTCGTTTCCTATCTGAACCCACTTGGGAGTAATGCCCATAGACTTAAGCGTATCAAGCACATCGTATGTATGGTTGTAGATATCTTTAAGAAGCTGCGGCAGGGAATCGTTTGCCCAGGCTGCAGGTTTGTACTGTTTGCCCGGATCCGCCCAGGAATCGCTGTAGTGGAAATCCAGCATTATTTTAAATCCCATGCTGTCCGCTATGCGGGATTTATTTGCTACGTCCTTTAAACCGTTATATCCGTTCGCGGGATTAACCCACACTCTGAATCTGAGAGCGTTGATTCCTTTTTCCTTCAGGATTTCCAAACAATTCTTTTGAATACCCGAGTTATCTTTAAATACGTATCCGTCATTCTCCATCTCGGATAACCAGCTGACATCGGCGCCGTTCGCAAATTGGGCGTTTGCATCCCGGCAAAGCAATAGGGATAAAGATAATATAATCAGTAAAGG
>JBJKOY010000577.1:0-5208 GCA_046706945.1 Ignavibacteriaceae bacterium
GCCAGTTAGGAGAAATAATGAGTTCTACGGAAGTAAATCAAATAGAAGAATTAGCCAATAAAGATTACAAGTACGGATTTGTAAGCAAAATAGAAGCGGACAGTCTTCCCAAAGGTTTAAATGAGGATATAATCAGGCAGTTATCGGCTAAAAAGGAAGAACCTGAGTTTATGCTGGAGTGGCGGTTAAAGGCATACCGCTATTGGTTGAAAATGAAAGAACCCAATTGGGCAAACATTCATCATCCACCGGTTGATTTCCAGGAGATTTCATACTATTCTGCTCCGAAAAAGAAGCCTAAACTCAGCAGTCTTGATGAAGTAGATCCGGAACTTCTGGATACTTATGAGAAACTGGGTATTTCACTGGAAGAGCAAAAGCGGCTTTCCGGAGTGGCAGTAGATGCGGTGTTCGACAGTGTTTCGGTTGCAACTACATTCAAAGAAAAGCTTTCGGAACTCGGGATAATTTTCTGTTCAATGTCCGAAGCAATAAAAAATCACCCGGACCTGGTAAAAAAATATCTCGGGAGCGTGGTTCCTTATACGGATAATTTTTATGCTTCCCTTAATTCGGCCGTTTTCAGCGACGGATCGTTCGCATATATACCCAAAGGCGTAAGATGTCCAATGGAATTATCCACTTATTTTAGAATTAATGCCGCCAACACCGGGCAGTTCGAAAGGACATTGATCGTGGCGGATGAAGGAGCTTACGTTAGTTATCTGGAAGGATGCACGGCGCCGATGAGGGATGAAAACCAGCTGCATGCGGCGGTGGTGGAACTGATCGCACTGGACAACGCACAGATAAAATACTCTACCGTGCAGAACTGGTATCCGGGCGATAAAAACGGAAAAGGCGGGATTTATAATTTCGTAACAAAGCGCGGCGCGTGCAGAGGAGTGAATTCCAAAATATCCTGGACGCAGGTTGAAACCGGTTCGGCGATAACATGGAAGTATCCCAGCTGTATTCTTCAGGGCGATAATTCCGTGGGTGAATTTTACTCGGTGGCAATGACAAACAATTATCAGCAGGCCGATACCGGGACAAAAATGATTCACATTGGCAAAAACACCAGGAGTACGATAATATCAAAAGGAATTTCCGCAGGCAGAAGCAACAACAGCTACAGAGGTTTGGTTAGAATAATTAAGAACGCGGACAATGCAAGGAACTTTTCTCAATGCGATTCGCTGTTAATCGGCGACAAATGCGGCGCCCATACATTCCCTTACCTTGAAATAAACAATCCTTCGGCGCAGATCGAACACGAAGCCACGACTTCGAAGATAGGCGAAGACCAGATTTTTTATCTCAATCAGCGCGGCATCTCAACGGAGGACGCAATCGGGATGATAGTCAACGGCTACTGCAAGGAAGTATTTAAGGAGCTTCCGATGGAGTTCGCCGTAGAGGCCCAGAAACTGCTGGGCATCAGCCTGGAAGGAAGCGTGGGGTAAGACAATTAACAATTAAAAATTAAAAATTAAAAATTTTTTTGTAATCTTTAGTGCAAAACTCGAAAGGTCAAATTAATGCTGGAAGTGAAAAATTTACACGCTAAAATAGGCGATAAAGAAATTTTAAAAGGAATAAATTTAAAAGTTAATGCCGGTGAAATACACGCTATTATGGGGCCCAACGGCGGAGGTAAAAGTACGCTGGCATCCGTTCTGGCCGGACGGGAAGATTATATCGTGACGGAAGGCGAGGTAATTTATAAAGGCAAGAACCTTCTCGAACTCTCGCCCGAAGACAGGGCGCACGAAGGAATATTCCTGGCTTTTCAATATCCGGTGGAGATCCCGGGAGTAAGCAACACCAATCTTCTTAAGACCGCATTAAACGAAACAAGAAAATACAGAGGCGAAGAAGAACTTGACGCGATGGAATTCCTAACATTAATAAAACAGAAGATGAAACTCGTCGAACTTGACCAGACATTGCTGAGCAGGTCCGTGAACGAAGGGTTTTCCGGCGGGGAGAAAAAGAGAAACGAGATTTTTCAAATGGCCGTGCTCGAGCCGAAATTAGCCATTCTCGACGAAACGGATTCCGGCCTGGATATAGATGCATTAAGGATCGTCGCGAACGGGGTTAACAAACTAAAATCTAAAGACAGGGCTACTATTGTGGTAACGCATTACCAGAGATTATTGAATTATATAGTGCCGGATATTGTTCATGTCCTGTATAACGGCAGGATAGTGAAATCAGGCGGAAAGGAACTGGCCCTGGAACTGGAAGAAAAAGGTTACGACTGGGTCAAAGATTCCAAAGAACTGGTCGAGCACTAAAAGTCGCGATAAAAGATACTTGAACATGAACTTGAACTTTACTTCCTGTTCAAGTTCAAGTTCAAGAAGTTTAAGTTTACAATTAAATAATTTTATTATGGAGCATCATGAATCAGGTCCTAGATTTAAAAAGCTGGTATTTGTCCAACTTTAAATCTTTCGAAGAAAGTCTGAACGGCGAGAGCAATCATCCGATTCACAAACTGCGAAAAGAAGCTATTGAAAGATTTTCCGAATTGAACTTCCCGACTACGCATGACGAGGAATGGAAATATACAAACATTGCGCCGCTTTTGAAATTTAATTTTAAGCCTGCAGACAAGTCGTACGAAATTCCGGACACGGCGGTCGGACGGTTTTTATTCGGCGGTATGAAGGGAGGCCGGCTGGTTTTTGTGAACGGACATTATTCAGCCAAGTATTCATCCGCGGGAAGCGCGGACGGAGGCGCGGAACTCGGCAGCATAGAAGAAGCACTCGCCAAAAACTCAGAAGTATTGAACGATCATTTCGGTAAATACGCAGATTACAACGAACAGATCTTTACGGCTTTAAGCACGGCGTTTACTAAAGATGGAGCATTCGTTTATATACCCGACAACGCGGTTATTGAAGACCCGATCCACATTCTTTTTATATGCAGCGCCGGCGGCGAAAACATTCTGACCCAGCCGAGGAATCTAATTGTTGCCGGAAAAAATTCGCAGGCCAGGATCATAGAACATTACGTAACTACGGGAGAAGACACATATTTCACCAACGCGGTTACCGAAGTATTTGCAGGAGAAAATTCGGCGATTGATCATATTAAAATCCAGGAAGAAAGCGGCAAAGCTTTCCATATTTCGAGAATGGAAGTCAGGCAGGAAAGGAACAGCAGCTTTACGTCGCATTCGGTATCGAAGGGCGGAGAAATTTCAAGGAACGATGTTTATGCAAAGTTCAATGCGGAGGGCGGCGAATGTATTCTGAACGGCTTATATCTGCTCACGGACCGCCAGCTTTACGATACGCATACGATGATAGATCATGCCGAGCCTTACTGCAACAGCCACGAACACTATAAGGGTATCCTGGACGACAAATCGCGCGGGGTATTCAACGGGAAAGTAATGGTAAGACCTGATGCCCAAAAGACAAACGCGTTCCAGGAAAACAACAATATCATTCTTTCTAACGAGGCGCTGGTCAATACCAAACCGCAGCTCGAAATTTTCGCGGACGACGTAAAATGTTCGCACGGCGCTACTATCGGGCAGATAGACCGGGACGCAATGTTTTATTTGAAATCCCGCGGCATAGGAGAAGAAAAAAGCAAGATTATTCTTCTGCACGCTTTCGCAAGCGATATCGTAAAATCAATAAAGGTTAAAGAAGTTAAGGATTATATGGAAGAAATCCTTGAAAACCGTTTCAAACAAGTCTGAGAAAGAAGGCATTAAATTGGACAGTAAGACCGGAGTTAAAAATAATCCGACAATAATATACGCGGCGGATAAAATAAGAGCGGATTTCCCAATTCTTCAAAAACTTATTCACGGTAAACCTCTCTGCTACCTGGATAATGCCGCGACAACCCAGAAGCCGAAAGCGGTTATAGACTCGCTGACCGAGTATTATTCGTCCATGAACGCGAATATACACAGGGCCGTACACATGTTAAGCGAGATCTCTACAAAATCTTTCGAAGAAGCACGGGTAAAAATTAAAAATTTTATAAACGCGGCGTCCGAAAAAGAAATTATTTTTACCAAAGGTACAACCGATTCGATAAACCTGGTAGCCGCTATTTTCGGAAGAAACGTTTTAAAAGAAGGGGACGAAATCATTATTTCGGGAATGGAACACCATTCCAATATCGTTCCGTGGCAGTTTCTGCGGGCGGAAAAAAATATCAAACTAAAGGTTGCCCCGCTCAACGATAAAGGCGAAATTATTTTCGAGGAATTCGAAAAATTAATTTCCCCCAAAACCAAGCTGGTCTCGGTTGTTTACGTTTCGAATTCATTGGGAACGGTTAACCCGGTTAAGGATATAATAAATACCGCTCATAAATACGGCGTGCCTGTCCTCTTAGACGCCGCACAGGCAATTCAGCACATTAAAATCGACGTAAGGGAACTTGACTGCGACTTTCTGGCTTTTTCGGGGCATAAGATTTACGGTCCTACGGGAATTGGAATTTTATACGGAAAACAGAACCTGCTTGAAACGCTCCCACCCTACCAGGGAGGCGGTGATATGATTTCCAAAGTCACCTTTGAAGAAACCACGTACAACGAACTGCCTTATAAATTTGAGGCGGGGACTTCAAATATAGCCGACGCGATAGGATTGGGCGTTGCGGTAGATTATGTTTCAAAGATCGGGCTCGACGCAATATCGGCGCACGAATCGGAGCTGCTCCGGTACGCTTCCAGCAGGTTGTCAGAAGTTCCGGGATTAAAAATAATAGGCAATGCCGCAAATAAATGCAGCGTTATTTCTTTCGTCTTCGACAATATCCATCCGCACGACGTGGGTACTTTTCTGGATTTCGAAGGCGTTGCCGTAAGAACCGGGCATCATTGCACGCAGCCGGTAATGATAAGGTACAATATACCGGCAACCACGCGGGCCTCTTTTTCTTTATATAATACCAAGGAAGAAATAGATACTCTTTACAACGGGCTAATTAAAATAATCGAGGTTTTTACTTAATGGACGACGAACTAAGGGAATTGTACCA
This sequence comes from Ignavibacteriaceae bacterium, assembly GCA_046706945.1. Classification (GTDB taxonomy): domain Bacteria; phylum Bacteroidota; class Ignavibacteria; order Ignavibacteriales; family Ignavibacteriaceae; genus FEN-1297. The sequence goes on from JBJKOY010000577.1 coordinate 5,032, forward strand.
GCAGGTGATTCTGGACCATAATAAGAGTCCGAGGAACTTTAGGGTACTCGAAAACGCAAATCATACCGCGGAGGGATATAATCCCCTGTGCGGCGACAGGATAAATATCTATGTCGAGCTGGAGAACGGCACGGTTAAAGACATAAGTTTTCAGGGATCCGGGTGCGCGATTTCAAA
>JBJKOY010000578.1:0-10239 GCA_046706945.1 Ignavibacteriaceae bacterium
TTGCCGCTTCTTCGTTCAATTTCTTTGATGGAGCGGCGTATGCTTTCAAGTATCCTGTAATCATCCGTCCTGTTTCTTATTTTTTGAAGAAAAGGCAATACGTCTTTGCGGCCGATTCTTCCAAGGCCGTTGATCGCCAGAAGTCTTGCCATCCAGTAAGGATCCCCGGAATATTTTTTCAGCAATGCTTCCGTAGCCTCTTTATTCCGATCAAGTTTTATCAGCAATTCTATTGCGATAATACGGATCGATTCCGGCTGCCCGTATTCGGCGAATTTCCGGGCCGCGTTATAGGCCCTGCCGGAATCCACTTCGGCAAGAGCTCTCAGTGCTGAAATTCTTATTACCTGCCGGTATGATTCAATACCCAAAGCTTTGTCTATTTCCGGGAGCGCATTCACCGAATCCACTGCCGCGAGAGATGATACCGCAGCGGCTCTAACCGAATATAATTTTACGCTGTCGAATATCTCTTTTAATTTTCTGGCCACGTCGTTTCCTTTAAAGCTCCCGAGAGCATTTACGGCCGCCGTTTGTACTTCCGGATTTTTATCCGCCGCGGCTTCGATCAAGGCGGTTTTCGCTTTATCGTCGTTAAAATTTTTAAGAGCCTTTGCGCACGCTGCCCTTACTCCGAAAAATTTATCGCCGCGCAGAGACGAGATTAATGCCGCTTCCGACTCGTTGTCTTCCTTGCCGCCCAATTGCCCGGCGGCCCATAACCTGCCTACAACGTTGGTGTCGTTCTTCAGCTGGTAGGCAAGTTCTTCAACCGTTTTATCGAAGTGAAGCTCTTTAAGCAAAATATTTCCTTCGTCGAAATTTACCATAAGCGGTTTTTCATTTACCTCAAAGGTATAATTGTTCTTCAGCGAGTCGACCCATATCTTCTCCGTAATTTTTTTAGAAGGCGTTTCTATATAAATATCTACGGGCATTTTATAAACGGGGGTAAGACTGTCGACCTTCTGTGTTTGATCGACTTCCAAGTTCAATTTACGGTTGTTATCGTCGTAATTGTATCTCACCTTAAAAACCGGGTGTCCTCCTTTGTAAAGCCACTCGTTATAAAACCAGTAGAGATTCAGTCCCGTTGCATATTGTACTGCCCTTTCGAAATCGTGCGTGTCCACGTTCTGAAATTGATTCTTGTGTACGTAATACCTGATAGTCTTAATAAACAGCCGGTTGCCCAGCATCCACCTAAGCATATTTAATATCGAAGCGCCTCTTTCATACACGTTGACTCCGAAAGCGTCGTCAGCCGTATTGTACCTGTTGTCGACAGTCGGAAGCCTACCCGATTTTTCGGATCTTAATACGGATTGATGGTCCTTGTACATTTCGTAAGCAAAGTGATCTTTTCCGAAAGCATGTTCGCCGTAAAGGGCTTCGAAATACGTAGCGAAGCCTTCGTTCAGCCATATATCCGCCCATGTCCTGCAGGTAAGCAAATCGCCGAACCATTGATGCGCGGTTTCGTGAGAGACAAGGTCGGTTGTAGTCTCTTCGGGACTTGCGAATTTATTATGGAACGTTCTGTCGGTCAACGTAATGGCGGAAACATTCTCCATTCCGCCGGCCGTGAACTGGGCAACTCCGGAAAGCGAAAGTTTCCCCCACGGGTAATGATAATCGGTTACGCGCGAAAAATATTTTAATATGTCCGGTGTATGAGAAAAGTTGGATTCCGCGTCTTTTACATACCTCGGGCCGACGTAGTATTCTATCGGTACGCTGTCCCATTTGGCCTTCAGTATTTTAAATTTACCGGCAACGATCGAGTTTAGGTAAACGACGTGGGGTTTGTCTTCGACCCAGAAAAATGTTTTGGTATGGTCGCTTTTATTTGTCTCGACCTTTTTAAGTATTCCGTTGGAAACGACAACCCATCCGGCTGGTACGGTTGCGGTAACGGAACTTGTGCTGAAGTCGTCCGGGTAATCGTGGCACGGATACCAGAACTGAGCGTCTTCCGATTCGCTCTGGCTCCAAATTTGCGGAGTGACGTCAGGGTACGCGCTGTCCGGCATTATAAAAAATATTCCTCTGCTCGGCGGGACAGCGGTATAATCAACGGTAAAGGTAAGAGTGTCGGTTAATCCGTAAGGTTTATCCAGACGGATCGTTAAAATTTTTCCGTCATAATCGTAATTAAGTTTCTTCTTTCCCAGTAATACGTCCTTTATGGTCATATCCTTGGCGTTTAAATGAACCGTATTGTATGCCGTACTTAAGGGTACGATCTTTTCCGTCGCGCTGCCTATAACTTCCTTTTTGGGGATGTCGAAATGAAAAATTAATCCGATATTCACCATATGGAATTCTTTATCGGGAGCGTGGTGTACGGGAAGGGAGGAATATGATACGTGATATTGTGCGATGGTAAAGTTTGCAGTCAGCAGCAGTACGACTGCAAGCCGCGATAATTTTTTAAACATGCTCTCTCCGGATCTAAATCAAAACCCAAAATTTATTTTTTAATTTGATGAAATTATTAATCCTGACCTACTATTGTTTTGAGATGAATCACCGGTATATTCGCTAATACCGGTGGATCTAACCTTTTCTTTGGGTAAAATTCTTTATTCTCCTGCCGGGGCTGGTAAGAAATATTAGAGGTTTTAATTCTTCTGCCGGGTTATCGTCTTTATATAAAACCTGTTCAAGGAAAAGACCGGAAGGCGGAGCGGTAAACTGTGCCGGCTCATTTTCGTTCCCGTTTAAGAATGCAGTAATGTCTTTTTCCGTCATTTTTCCTCTCCCGACCTCAACCAAAACTCCGGTCATTCTCCTGACCATTTTCCAGAGGAAATGCGAACCCCTGATTCTTATAAGGATAAGATCGCCGGCTTCTTTTAATTGAATGTCCTCTATCAATACCTTCGATGATTTTTCCTCTCCGTCGTCATTCGAAAATGAAGCAAAATCTTTCATCCCCAGAAACTTTTTCGACGCGTTTTCCATAGCCCGAAAGTCAAGCTTGTCTTTAATCCACCACACGTAGTTCTTGCCGAAAGCGGTTCTCCTTCTTGAGACCTGGTAAACATAGCTCCGGGAAACGGCGTCATGCCTTGCATGGAAATTCGGATGAGCTTTTTCGATTTCAAGAATATTGATGTCGTAAGGCAGCTCGTCGTTGAACTTTAATTTTATAATTTCCGGGGCAAGTACGGTTTTTACATCGAGGTGAGCAACCTGGCAGAGCGCATGAACGCCGCTGTCCGTTCTGCCGGATCCCTGGATGTCGAGTTTGGAAGTATTAAAAATTTTTTCAGCAGTTTTGAGGAGAATACCCTGGATAGTTTTTGAATTCTGCTGCTTCTGCCAGCCGCTGTAGCGGGTGCCTTCGTATTCCATGTATAATTTAAAACGCGACATTTATCGGGATTTCAGCGTAATTTCCTCTTCGGCATAATCGCCCGGCGTTTCGCAGACCCTTACTTTTACCTTCCGGATATTTGAAGGCATTTCCGCTTTTTTAATTTCATCCAGGAAAAATTTGGTTATGTTTTCAACCGTAGACTGAAAATCCACTACGACCTTTTTCGAATTCATTTTTTCGAGGAACTCTACAACCACTTTATCGTTCCGGTAAACTAAAAAAGCATGGTCCAACCTCTCGACGAGAGGCTCTATAACGTCTTTCAGATCATAATAGTCCATGACCATACCGTTTTCCGTTACGTCGCCTTCGATCTCGACGAGCATTTTGTAAGAATGCCCGTGGATATTTTTGCATTTGCCGAAATGTTCCGGAAGACGGTGTCCCATCTCCCAGCTAAATTCCTTCGCTATCTTCATTATACGCCTTTTGCATAAGGATCCCAGATAAATTTATGCATTTGGAGCTGGAATCTTACCTTTAATTTGTCTTTTAAAATCCAATCAACCAGTTCAACGGGTTCGAGTCTTCCGAAGACCACGGAGAAGAGTATCTCGCATTTCGACGTTAAGTCGTAACGCGTCATTATTTCCTTCGTCCATTCGTAATCTTCCCGGCTTCCGATGACGAACTTAATCTCATCTGACGGCTTTATATAGTTAATATTATCGTAGCGGTTTTTTTTCACCATACCGCTCGAAGGGCATTTCAGATCCATTATTATTTTAACGCGCCTGTCAATATCTTTGATCGGAAGACTGCCGTCCGTTTCAAGCAGCACGCTGAATTCCCGGTTGTTGAGTTCTTCCATCAAAGTCAGACTTTCTTTCTGGACCAATGGCTCTCCTCCGGTTATCTCAACCAGGCCGCATCCGAATTTTTCAACAGCCGACACAATTTCATCGACCGTCATGTCCTTTCCTTCGTAAAAGGCGTACTCCGTATCGCAGTAATTGCATCTCAGGTTACAATAAGTCAAACGGATAAAAACACACGGAAGGCCCGCAGCGGAACTTTCCCCCTGGATCGAATAATATATTTCGTTGACTTTTAACATCGTATGTCTAATATATGTATCATTTTTAATTTAATACAGCGGATAAAATTACAAAAGAATTATTTGACATCAAACAATCGATTATATATATTTGATTTCGATTTTTTTTACATCTATATAAAGGTTTCGTAAATATGGCGAATCACAAATCCGCAAAGAAAAGAATTCGTACGAACAGAAGGAAAAAAGAATTAAATAAAAAAGTGGATTCACAGATTAAAACTGTGGTAAAGAAAGCATTAACCGAAACCGATAAATCGGCTGCGGAAAAATTATACAAAGAAGCGATTTCTTTACTTGATAAAAGTACGACGAAGGGAAAAATACACATAAATACGGCTTCCCGGAAAAAAGCTGCGTTGACTAAGCATATAAACGGCTTGCAGACTGTTTAACTGCTTTTCCGCACTAACTTACCTTGTAATAATAAACTACGGCTCTTCAATTTTTGAAGAGCCTTTTTACTTTCCGGCAGTCCGCTCAATAGGAATTATAAATCTTCGATGGAATCGATGCCTTCGGGAAAGGGCAGGTAATACTTAATCGGCTGTATCGTACCGTTCTTCTTAATCAAACGTTCCACTTTCTTACGGATTATGACGCTGTGCTCGATGTGCACGTCGTCTTCGATTACCGAACCGAATATATAGCTGCTGCCTTTGATTAACACTTTTTCGCCGATTTTTAAGGGATATGTATCGCTGCCGGTCATCCTTACGCTGGATTCGATTCTGGTATGGTCTCCTATAGTAATACTCCCTTTTACTATATCCCCGGAAAGAATCTCTACATGATTCCCGATCTCCATTTTCTGCTTGGGATAGCAGGTAATCTGCACGTTATCGTGAATGGTTACATTCTTGCCGAAACTTACATCCCCGCCCAGGTAAGTGTTCTTTCCTATATTTAAATTATAATTCAGTCTTACTCCTTTATCTATGTGGGCTCCCTTCCCGATCCTTATGTCGAGCGGGATATTTTTTTTATCCATCATTACTATATCGTCCACCACTTCTTCGTCTATAAAGAAGTCGTCCGGATCGTCGATCTCAATTATATCTTTAATCCGGTCGTATACTTTCTTACGTGCAACTTCTTCCATTTCTTTCAGAACCGACTTATTGTTGAATCCCATAACAACATAAGGATCACCGGGGCTGGCGGCGGTTACGGAGTACCCTTTGCTGTTGAACAAAGCAATTAGGTCGGTAATGTAAACTTCGTTCTGAACATTGTTGCTTTTTAAAGAAGGAACAAGCTCTGTCAGTTTTTTGTAATTGAAAGCATAAACTCCGGAATTGAACTCGTTGTTGTTAACCAATTCTTTTTTGGTATAAGTATAATAACGGTTGTTGTATTTTACCCTGTAAGGCTTTTCCTCCGAAAGGGCATGGATATCTTTATTCTCCATAATTTCAATAACCCTGCCGAAGTCGCTGCCGGACGACTTGCCCTTTTCGTCCTCGGACTTAACCCTGATAATCCTTCCGTACGAATTATTCTTCGGATCGCCTTCGTAAATTCCCGTAAGAACCGCCATATCGCTGCCGGAATTCATAAATTCTTCCCTGAAACTGCGGATTGTTTCTGAGTCGATTAATCCCATATCGCCGGGCAGCACATATACTATCCCGTCGAAATGTTTGTCGTTGATCTTTTCCAAAGCCACCTGAACGGCGTGGCCTGTCCCGTTCTGAACCTGCTGGTAGGCGAACGATAATAAATTCCTTTTCCCCACCACTTCGATTACGTCCTTTGCTTTTATACCCACAACCACTACCACATTTACCTTATTTATTCCTTTCATGCAGGCATTGAACACGCGTTCTACCGTAGGAATACCCCAAATTTTGTGAAGCATTTTGGATTTTTGAGATTTAATTCTCTTGCCGTGCCCGGCAGCCAGTATAATAGCTATTTCGGGAATTTTATAATCCATATCCGATGATAAATTATCTATTAGTCTGTATACCTGTTGATATTCTTCTGTTTCCATTTGTTACTCCGGTTATCGTGGGTTCATTAAATAGTGAATAAGTCCTTTGTTTATAAAAATTAACCTTGTCCGATATTCATTCGGAATTTAAATTGTTAACCTGAAAACGCGCCGCCGAAAGTAATGCAATTAAAAAAGCAAATAAAACAGATAGTACCGGAGAATCGATAAAACCGGCCGTAACCGCGGACAGCACCAGCGCCGCGAATGCAAGCAGGATCCCGAGGACAATATCGTAGAAGAGACCTGACTTCCTTTTATTTTTTAAAAACCTGTAAGCATAGTATATAACAAAGATTATTACGGTCAGAAAGGCGGATAATCCGAGCAGACCGCTTTCAAAATAAACCTGGATAAAATCGTTGTGCCAGCTCCCTATCCCTTTGTCCCTTAATTTACTTTCGTACGGAAATATCTGATGGAAGGTACGCGGACCGAATCCGAGCAGAGGATGATCGAATTTCAACTTTTCAAATCCCTGCATAAGAACGCCGCGGTCGGAGAGTGTAGCAGGGTTTTCCACTCTATGCTCCATCTCCGTGTTGTTATTATAAAAAGAAAATCCGCATATTATAGCGGTGAGAGCAAGAATGATAATTATATTTTTAACTTTTATTTTCTTCAGGACTACTCCGGATATGAACAGCAGGGCAGCAATTAACATGTTTGTCCGGCCGAGCGATGTGATTACTCCCGATAAAACAACCGCAATCCCCAGCGAATAAAGCAGATCATAATTCTTAATTTTAATACGCGGAGGAACTGCAATCATTACACCGAATGCCGTAATAAGATATGAAGAAAAAGTACTGTAGCCCGAGGATAACGACTGCGCACGTTCAACCAGGCTCAGGTTGAACTGAACAAGTCCTATTGCGCCGACGGCTACGGCAGCGGCGGTAAAGTAATTGATAATTGTCCTGATCTTTTCGTATTCAACGGCTTTAAGATAGAATCCGAATGCAAAAAATCCGAAATAAAACAGCGCGTCTTTATATAGCGACTGAATGCTTTCGGAGGGGTACTGTGAAAAGATTACGGACAAGATCCGCGTAATCCCGAAAGCAAGCACGAGCCATGCGAATACGTCTAAAGATTTTCTTTTATTCTCTATGCTTTCAAACAGCCACAGGATCGACAGAAGCCCGGCGAATAATTCCAAAAGGAACAAAGAAATTAAAAAACTTGCGGCCGAAGCCGCCAGGAGATAAAAATATATGTTTTGATTGAACTTGGATTTTATCATAGCAAAAGAAATATTTAAATAATTAATCCCGGAACTGCATCTCGTAAAATTTCCTGTAAAGGCCCTCGGCTTTTTCTATTAATTCGTCGTGCGTGCCCGTCTGTATTACGGAACCCTGTTCGAGGACAATTATTCTAGTAGCATTCCTTATAGTACTTAATCTGTGCGCAATTACGATGGTAGTTCGATTAACCATCATTCTTTCGATGGCCTCCTGGACGAGCAGTTCGGATTCGTTGTCGAGAGCCGAAGTGGCTTCGTCGAAAATCATAATAGGGGGGTTCTTTAAGATAGCACGCGCTATGGAAATTCTTTGGCGCTGTCCGCCCGATAGTTTTAAACCTCTTTCGCCGATTACGGTATCGTAACCGTTAGGCATATCCATAACGAAATTGTGCGCGTTTGCGGCTTTCGCTGCATCGATTATTTTTTCCATTGGATAGTCGCCCAGCCCGTACGCAATATTGTTCCTGATGGTCTCGTTGAACAAAAAAGTTTCCTGCGTAACTATTCCCATCAAAGACCGCAGGTCGCCGATTTCAATATCCCTTATATCCGTGCCGTCCAGTTTTATGCTCCCTCCCGACACGTCGTAGAAACGCGGGATCAGGTCTACGAGCGTAGATTTACCGCCGCCGGAGGGACCGACGAGTGCAACAATCTCGCCTTTGTTCACCTCGAAATCAATATCCTTCAGAATCAGTTCATCGGAATCATCATAGCGAAAGTCTATATGATCGAACGATATCGACTGTTTGAAATTTTTTACAGTGACCGGGTGCGGCCGATTTTTTATTGTCGGCTTCGTATCGATAATTTCAAAAATTCTGTCGCCTGCAGCGGAAGATTCCTGTATGCGGTTATTTACCGTACTTAATTCTTTAATAGGAGGCATCAGTTGAAAGATCGCGAAAAGAAACCCGAGAAATTCGCTTGCCTTTAACGAATTGTGCTGCAGTACGAGTACGCCGCCGTAATAAATAATCACCACACCCACAATAACGCTTAAGAATTCCGTAATCGGGGAAGAGGCATTCCTTATCCTGACTATCCTGAGCATCATCCTGAAGAAATTTTTTGTCTCTTTGACAAATTTAGAATTCTCGTATTCCTCCATACCGAAGGCTTTTACAATCTTAACCCCGGAAATCGTCTCCTGGAGAATACTGGTTATGTCGGCCATCTTCGCCTGCACGGCGGTGCTGTGTTTGCGGAGCTTAATGCCTATCCATGCGATTATGCCCATGGAAAAAGGAAGCACCACGAATGCAAGGACCGTCAGCTGCCAGCTAATGCTGAGGGCGATGCCGATGAAAACAACGATGGTTATCGGTTCTCTTATTAAATTAAGAAATGCCGCGGAAATGCTGTTCTGCACAACGTTAACGTCGTTGACGATCCTGGAAATAAGATTGCCAACCCTTTCCTGTTTGAAATAGCCCATCGGGAGTTCGTGAAGATGCCTGTACGCGCTGTCGCGCAGGTCCTTCATGGTTCCCTGTTCAACATATGACAGGAAATAAGCCTGGAGGTATCCGAATACGTTTTTAAAAAAGAAAGCGACCACAACAAGGAAGCATATTTTCAGCAACGCTTCCAGTTTTCCGCCGCCGAATACAAAATGATTAAAGGTCGTTACCACGTCTGTTTCAATCTTCACGGCCCATTCGGGCAGGAGACTTTTTGCCGTAGCGGCCGTTCCGGGCTGATTTAAAGTCTGCTGGCTCGGGGCTTCCTGGAACAGGGTATCGAGAAGAGGTATGGTAAGGTATACCGATAGACCGTTTAGAACAGCGTATAAGATGGTGCACACTATTGAAATAGCCAGGTGTCGCCAGTACGGTCTGACGAATTTTAATATCCTTAAGTAAGTCTTCACTTTTAATTATAATCCGGGATTCTTGGAATATTCCTTAAACCGCATCCTTTTTGTATTTTCAAGGTATCGTATGGTAAAAAGGTTTTTAAATTAATAAAATAAATTGACGATCTTTCTGCAAAACCGTCGTCAAATACAAGGGAGTTATTAACCGCATAGTAATTTTTCAACCCCGATCCTTTCCAGCTCTTCAGTATCCTTCCGCCTTTCATCGAATAAATATATAACGATGCGGTCTCCGGGTTTCTTTCGTAAAGCGTTTTATTTTCGGGCGAAATATTTAATGTCGAAAATATAAGCAAACTGTCGTTTGCTGTCCATAAAGTCTGATTTAAGTCCTGGTCCGATTTCAGGATAAAAGTTTTCTTATTAATCCTCCGTTTTAAAAGGTATACCGCATATGAGCCGGAGTCCCGTTCAGCAGAAAGCGAATATTTTTTATCGAGCGAGGTAAAGTTGTCGGCCCCCGGTGACGGCTTCGGGTATCCTTCCTTCGTTATGTCGTAGGTCTTAATTTCGTCGAATAATTTTTTACCGAAAGTATTGAAAATCTGAATATGCTGATTTATATAAGTGGCAACCGTAAGATCGATGGAATTCATTATCACTTTGAATGTGTTGTCGGTTCCCCACATCATGAATACCTGAACTCCGTCGCCGATTTTTTCTATCGGTT
>JBJKOY010000579.1:0-1581 GCA_046706945.1 Ignavibacteriaceae bacterium
TTCCTGTTCAAGACGGTCCTGTATCATGAACACGTTTTCGGGAAGATCATCTATGACTAAAATCTTTTTCATTTTAAATTGTCTTAAGTTTAGCAAAAGTTTTTTCAATTTTAAAGGCCAAAACACCTGAATTGACAGGTTTAGCAATATAATCGTCAAATCCGTGTTTTAATATAACCTTTTTATCTTCCAGCATGGCTTTTGCCGTAATCGCGAATACCGGGATGTGGGCCCACTGTTCGTTTTGTTTTATCCTCGCAATGGTCTGAAATCCGTCCATCTCCGGCATCATGATATCGAGAAGAATAAGGTCGGGAATTTTATATTCCAGGGCGCGAAGACATTCTATGCCGTTTCTTGCATTAATGGTTTTACAGTCGCATGCCTCTATAATTTCGCTTAAAGTAAACAATGAGTCGGGGTCATCGTCTACGATCAAAACATTACCTTGATAGGTTTTTACTGCCTCCGTAAAAGGAAGTTCGAGTTCAGGATTAAGATCGATTTTCGGGACCTCGCCTTCTTTCAGGTTCTCGGCTTCGTGAAGTTTAATTCTGTCCCTAATTATTTTCAAAGTATCGAGCGAATGATTATTGGATTTTACCGTAATCGCTTCAACCGAACGATTGAGAGATTTTAATTCGCCTTCGGAAAGTCCGTCCGCAATACTTAAAAGGACGGGAATATGCTTCGTTTCAACGCTGAGATGGAGCTTGTGGGACAAAGAAACGCCGTCTATACCGCGCATGGCCAAATCCAGAATTATCAGATCCGGCTGGGATTCTACTATTTTACTGAAAGCGAGCTCGCTGTCTTTTATGTAATCAATTCTGATTTTATCGTCTTTAAACGTTCCGGCGAAATCTTCAAACTCCTTTTCGTCGTCGTTAACCATAAGTATTTTCTGAATTTGTTTATTTCCCCCGCTCTCAAGTCTTTTCAGGGCGCTCACTATTTTACCGAACGTTAGAGGTTTTACCAAAAACTCGTAGACGCTCAATCCGAAACCGGTATTTTTAGCTTTATTAATGGAAATCGGAATAACGGGAATCTCCCTGGTTAAATCATTTTCTTTCAGCTCTTTCAGAATTTGCCAGCCTTCCGTACCGGACATTGCTATATTAAAAGTAATGGCGAAGGGCCTTATATTTCGGGCTTTCTCCAGCCCCTGCCGCGAGTCCGAGGCATATTCCACCTCATAATCTTTGGAGGCAATATATTTGCCTATTGTAAATCTCACATCCGGATTGTCGTCTATAATCAGCACCTGTTTTTTGTTTTTACCCTTATTATAAAACGGTCTGATTTCGTCCGGATTTTCCGGCGATTCTTCATCTTTAAAAGTAATAAGATTGTAAGGGATTGAGAACGTAAATATCGAACCGTGTCCCGGTTCGCTTTTAACGGCCAGGTCCCCGCTTAATAAATTCGTAATTTTCTTGCAGATTGCCAGACCGAGTCCGGTACCGTTATATTTCCGTGTAGTCGTTCCGTCGATTTGCCTGAATTCCTCGAAGATTATATCCTGATCCTGTTTTGAAATACCTATGCCCGAATCAATAACGTCGAACAGTATAAAGT